>JBIPLS010000157.1:0-7649 GCA_044368305.1 Pirellulales bacterium | reverse complement strand
AGAAGCTGCTCGAGCGCATGCCGCCCGTGTACGAGGTGCCCGGCGACCAAGCGGCCAAGCCGGGCACGACCCGCTACCTGGTGCCCGCCGGCAAGGGGACGATCTTCGCGGAGCCCGGCAAGGCGCTGCAGCTCGGCGAGGTGGCCGACGGCACGAGCAAGACGATCCTCCTCGTCGAGGCCGAGGCCGCGAAGGCGGTGCCGTGGACGAAGCCCGAGGATCTGCCGATCGATCCCAAGCAGCCGCACGCCGGCCTGAAGGACGCGCGGCCCACCGGCTTCCTGGCCGTGTTCGCCGACGGCGGCGTGCAACTGATCCCCGGGGACGTCACCGCCGAGGCGCTGGCGGCGATGTTCACGGCGGCGGGCAACGAGGTCGTGGAGATGCCCTGACGGCGGCTCGCGCCGCGGGCTTCACGGGCAGCGGTGGTCTCTCGCCGTCGTGCTCGTTGCCGGGAAGCCCGAACCGGAAGGTGAGGGGCGGCTGGCAGCGTTTGCGAGCCAGGCTATTGACCCGCCGTTCCGACGGAGCCGCGCGCTTCTTCTCCCCCTACTCGATGTCGAGCGCCCTTGTGATGACGGCCGAGGGCGCCCGCGGGCAGACCGCCGACGAGATGGGCAAGGTGCTGCGGTTTCCCGAGGCCGCCAAGCGGATCGGCGACGACGCCCAGCTCCTCCCCTGGCAGACCGCGCTCATCCACACCGGCATGGCGGCGCTCAACGAGCGGTTTCAGTCCAAGCCCGATACCCCCTACGAGATCAGCGTCGCCAACGCCCTCTACGGCGAGAAGACCTATCCCTTCTCCCCCGACTACGTGCAGACGATCGCGAAGTTCTACGGCACCGGCGCCATCGTGCCGGTGGATTTCAGGAACGCCTTCGAGCCGGCCCGCCTGCAGATCAACGCCTGGGCCGACGAAAAAACCCACGGCCGGATCAAGGATCTGCTGCCGCCCGGAGCCGTGGACAAACTGACCCGGCTCGTCCTCCTCAACGCGATCTCCTTCAAGGGGTATTGGGCGGTGCCGTTCGACGCCAAGGCCACCCGTGAGGCGGCCTTTCACGCGGGCGGGGGCCTGAAACAGGCCGTTGCCATGATGCACAAGAGAGATCTCGAGGGCGGCCGATACGGTGCCTTCAACGCCGACGGCAGCAGGTTCGACACACCGCGGGAGGTCGCGTGGCGAGGCGCGCCGGAAGACACGCTCTATCCGGGCCCGGGAGGCTTCCAGATCGCGGAACTGCCCTACAAGGGCAAGGAGCTGTCGATGGTGATCGTCGTGCCACGGGATGCCGACGGCCTGGCCGCGGTCGAGAAGCAGTTCACCACGGCGAACCTCCAGGCCTGGCTGGGCGCGCTCCAAGCCCGCGAGATGGACGTCGCCATGCCGAAGTTCCGGCTGGAGACGGAATACAAGATGGTGCCGACGCTCGAGGCGCTCGGCATGCAGCAGGCGTTCAAGAGAGACGCCGCCAACTTCGATGGCATGGTCGCGGCGGGCCCGGCGGAACTTTTCATCAGCGGCGTCTTCCACAAGGCGTTCGTCGAGGTCACGGAGAAAGGCACCGAGGCCGCGGTGGCAACGGCGGTGCTTGGCGGGGGCGGTGGGGCCGGCCCCTTCGCCCCCGCAATCCGCGCCGACCGGCCGTTCCTGTTCGCGATCCGCGACGTGCAGACCGGCACGCTCCTGTTCCTCGGCCGATTCGTCGACCCCACCGGCACCGCCGTGCCGGCGGCCGGGGAATAGAGGGAAAAGTGCCAGCCACCACGATCGGGCAAGGCGCCGGATTGCCCAGATTTGGTGGCTGGCACCATTCTTCGAGGGAATGCGGGGCCGGTTCCGGTAGAGCCGCGAGCATCCGCTCACCTTCCGGTCCGGGCTTCCCGGCAACCGGCCACGACGGCCGCGCGAACGGTCGCGCCGGTCGCCAGGCCCCCGGCCGTTCGCCTTGACCCCCGTGGCCTTTCCCCGCGACAATCGTTTGCTGGGCCGCGTTTTGCGCGGGCGGACGGGTCCAAGGCCCCCGCCCCCCTGCCCCGAACCACCGCGGCCGACCCGGACACACCGCGCGGCCCGTCAGCCGCCGCGGGCCGCCCCACACGCCGACCAACCGCCATCGATTTCATGGAAGCCCTCGAACGCATCTGGGACACGCTCTCCAACGGCGCCGCCGCCACCAGCGGCCGCATCGAGCGGTTCCTCACCGGCCTGTTCGGCTCCTCCAACGCCCGCTACCTGCGGCGACTCGAGCCGAAGATCGAGGCCATCAACGCGCTCGAGCCCAAGTATCAGGCGATGACCGCCGCGGAACTGCGCGGCCAGACGGCGGAGTTCAAGCGGCGGCTCGCCGCGGGCGAGACCCTCGACGACATCCTCGTCGAGGCCTTCGCCGTGTGCCGCGAGGGCGGCCGCCGGTTCCTCGGCATGCGGCACTACGACGTGCAACTCATCGGTGGCATGGTGCTCCACTCCGGCGCCATCGCCGAGATGATCACCGGCGAAGGCAAGACGCTCGTGGCCACGCTGCCGGCCTACCTGAACGCCCTCGAGGGCAAGGGCGTGCACGTCGTCACGGTGAACGACTACCTCGCCCGCCGCGACATGGAGTGGATGGGCCCGCTCTACCTCGGCCTCGGCCTCAGCGTCGGCGCCATCCAGTCGGGCATGGATTCCGGCGAGCGGCAGCAGGCCTACGCCTGCGACATCACCTACGGCACGAACAACGAGTTCGGCTTCGATTACCTGCGCGACAACATGCGGATGGCGGCGCGGGGCGACGACCGCTTTCCCAAGCACCAGCAGCAGAGCCAGGGCCCGCTCACCTTCGCGATCGTGGACGAGGTGGACAACATCCTCGTCGACGAGGCCCGCACGCCGCTGATCATCTCCGGGCCGGCCCACGACGACGTCGCCAAGTACTCCCGCGCCGACCAGATCGCCCGCCAGCTCAAGCCCGAGCAGCACTTCGAGGTCAAGGAGAAGGAGCACACCGTGGCCCTCACCGAGGAGGGCGTGCGGACGGCCGAGAAGCTCGCCGGCGTGGAGAGCTTCTACACCGCCGGCAACATGGAGTGGCCGCACCTCATCGACAACTCCCTCAAGGCCCACTGGCTCTACAAGCGGGACGTGAACTACGTCGTGCAGAACGGCGAGGTGGTGATCGTCGACGAGTTCACCGGCCGGCTCATGCCCGGCCGGCAATGGTCCGACGGACTCCACCAGGCGGTCGAGGCGAAGGAGGGCGTGCGGGTCAAGGAGGAGTCGCAGACGCTCGCCACCGTCACGCTGCAGAACTTCTTCAAGCTCTACAAGAAGCTCGGCGGCATGACCGGCACCGCCATGACCGAGGCCACCGAGTTCTGGAAGATCTACAAGCTCGACGTCATCGCCATCCCGCCGAACCGCGGCCTGCAGCGGATCAACCATCCCGACGTCATCTACCGCACCGAGCGGGAGAAGTGGATCGCCGTGGCCGACGAGGTGGAGCGGATCCACCGCTTCGACACGCTGGCCATGTCCGACGGCTCCTGGAAGGTGGGGACGATCCTCGGCGAGACGGCCGACGCCTACGAGTTTCGCCCCAAGGGGGAGCGGGACGCCGAGGCGATCCCGCTGACGAAGGTCAAGGAGATCCAGCGCCGCGGCCTGCCGGTGCTCGTGGGCACGGTGTCGATCGAGAAGAGCGAGCGGCTCTCCGACCTGCTCGAGAAGCGCGGCGTCGAGCACCAGGTGCTCAACGCCAAGCACCACAAGCGCGAGGCCGAGATCATCGCCCAGGCGGGCCGGCTGGGCGCGGTGACGATCGCCACGAACATGGCCGGCCGCGGCACCGACATCATCCTCGGCGGCAATCCCGAGACCATGGTCTGGGCGCGGCTCCAGGACACCTATCCCACGCGGCTCGACGTGCCCAAGGAGGAGTGGGACGCGCTGGTGGGCGAGATCTCGGCCCGCGAGAACATGAAGACCGAGGGGGAGACGGTCCGCTCCATGGGCGGCCTGCAGATCATCGGCACCGAGCGGCACGAGGCCCGGCGGATCGACCTCCAGCTTCGGGGCCGCTGCGGCCGGCAGGGCGACCCCGGCTCGAGCCGCTTCTTCCTCTCGCTGGAAGACGACCTGATGCGGATCTTCGCCGGCGAGTGGGTGAAGAACGTGCTCACGCGGCTCGGCATGCAGGACGGCGAGGCGATCGAGAGCCGGATGGTGACCCGCCGCGTGGAGGCGGCCCAGAAGAAGGTCGAGGAACGGAACTTCGAGGTCCGCAAGAACCTCCTCGAATACGACGAGGTGATGGACGAGCAACGGAAGCGAGTCTACGGCTTCCGGCAGCGGATCCTCGACCACACCGACGGCGACGCCGACCTGCGGGAGATGATCCTGGAGATGGTGGACCGCCAGGTGGACCAGAACATCGGCACCTTCCTCGACAAGGACTACGGCCCCCAGACGTTCGCCGGGTGGGCTGCCGGCCAGCTCGGCTGCGAGCTCGACGCCGCCGACTTCCGCGGCATGAACCCCACCGAGGCCGAGCGGTTGGCGGTGGACGAGGCGGTGCGGCATTCGGAGGCCCAGATCTTCGAGGCCGTGGACGAGAACCTGCCCGCGGGCGAGGACGAGAGCGAGTGGAACTGGTCGGCCTTGGCCGCCTTCGCCAACGCCCGCTGGAAGCTCGGGGTGCAGGACCGGGATCTCAAGCGGGTGGGCCGCGAAGGCGTGGCCGAGTTCCTCCAGGAGCGGGCCCGCGAGGCGATCCACCGCATCGACCTCGCCGAGGGCGGCCGCTTCCTCGCGCCCGACTTCGGCCTGCGGAGCGCCTGCGGCTGGACGGAATGGCGGTTCGGCGTGCGGCTCGAGGACGGCGACCTGGCGTCGCTCGAGAAGGCCGGCCACGACGCCGCGGCCTTCAAGCAGCTCGTCGGCCGCAAGGCCCGCGAGGCCTACGCCCATCGCGAGATCGAGTATCCCGTGCTCGTGGGCCTGGCCCACTTCACCGCCCGCCGGCCCGACGGCTCCCGCGGCCTCGATCGCGAGGGCCTGGTGGCCTGGGCCCGCGAGCGGTTCGACCCCGCCCTTCCGGAGGCGGATCTCGCCTCCTCCGATCTCGACGTGCTCCGGTCGCGGCTCGTGGAGGCCAGCCGCCGCCGACACGCCCGCGGCGAAGATCCGCGGGACGAGATGAAGCGGATGGAGCGGGCCGTGCTCCTCCAGATCCTCGACAACTCCTGGAAGGATCACCTCCTGGCGATGGATCACCTGCGGAGCAGCGTCGGCCTCCGTGGCTACGCCCAGGTGGACCCCAAGGTGGAATACAAGCGGGAGGGCATGCGGACGTTCGACCTGATGTGGAAGGGGATCGACGAGCGGGTGGTGGACATCGTGTACCGCATCGAGCAGGTCGAGGAGGACGCCCTGCGGAGCACCTGGAAGGAGACCGCGGCGATCCACGCCGAGGCCGCCTCCGCGACCGCGTCTTCGCCGGCCGACACGCGATCAGCGACCGCCGGGCCTCCCGACCAGCGCGGCGAGACCGGCCCCGCCGAACCGATCCGCAACCTCGGCCAGCGGGTGGGCCGCAACGATCCCTGTCCCTGCGGCAGCGGCAAGAAGTTCAAGAACTGCTGCGGCAAGTCGAGCGGCGTTGCGGCGGGGTAGAGCCGCCGGGCAGCGTCTCGCGAGGTCGGCGTCGACGTTCTCGCTCGAGAACCGGCGCCACCACACCAGCTTCGCCAAGCTCCCCTCCGGCATTCGATGCTCCTCGATCTCCCGTACCTCGTCGCGTTCCTGGCCCTGTTGCCATGGGTCGCGTGGCGGAAGCTCTCCGGCGGCCGGCCGGTGGCGGCGCCGTGGACGCGGTTCACCGGCGGGGTCGCCGTCGCGGACAAGGCCCCCGGGACGGCGCGGATCTGGCTGCACGGCGTGAGCGTGGGCGAGGTGCAGTTGCTCGCATCGCTCGCGGGTGAGATCGGCAGTCAGGCGGAGGCGGCCGGCAGGCGCGTGGACTGCGTGATCTCCAGTTCCACCACCACTGGTCTGGAGATGGCGGCGAAGCGGTTCGGGGCCGAGCGGGCCTTTCCCTGCCCGCTCGACTTCACCTGGGCCGTCGATCGCGTGCTCGACCGGGTCCGGCCCGACCTCCTCGTGCTCGGCGAACTGGAGCTGTGGCCGAATCTTCTGGCCCGCGTCCGCCGGCGGGGCATTCCGGTCGTCGTCGCCAACGCCCGGATGAGCGAACGGAGCGCCGCCGGCTACGCCCGCATCCGCCCGCTCGTGCGCCGCATGCTGGCCCGCGTCGGCCTGGTCGTCGCCCGGTCGCAGGCGGACGGCGACCGCTTCGCGGCCCTCGGGGCTCCGGATGTCGTGGTCACCGGCTCGATGAAGTTCGACGGCGTCCGCGGCGATCGCACGGCCCCGGACGTCGCGCGGCTGCGACGGCTGGCGGGCTTCACGACCGACGACGTCATCCTGCTCGCCGGCAGCACGCAGGATCCCGAGGAGCAGCTCGCCGCCGAGGCCTACCTGGCGCTGCGGAAGCGGCACCCCGCCCTGCGGCTGGTGATCGTGCCGCGGCACGTCGAGCGGTCCGCCGAGGTCGGCGGCCTGCTCGATCGCAGCGGGCTCGCCTGGCAGGCCCGCAGCCGTCTCGAGACCGACGGGGCGGATCCCACCGCCCGGGTGCTGCTCGTGGACACGACCGGCGAGCTGGCCTGGTGGTGGGGCACGGCGACGATCGCCTTCGTCGGGGGCAGCCTCGACGGGAAGCGGGGCGGGCAGAACATGCTCGAGCCCGCCGCCTACGGCGCCGCGGTCTCGTTCGGGCCCCAGACGAGAAACTTCAAGGACGAGGTGGCGCGACTGCTCGCCGCCGACGCCGCGGTCGTGATCGCCGACGGGCCGGGCCTCCGCGATTTCGTCGGCCGCTGCCTCGACGAGCCCGCCTTCGCGGCGGGCCTCGGCCGCCGGGCCGCCGCCTGCGTGGCCGCCCAGCGCGGGGCGACGGCGACCACGGCCCGGCTCGTGCTTGCCCGGCTGCCCCCGCCGCCGTGAAACCCGGGTGACCCGGCCCCGCGGCGGGGCTGTTGCCGTCCCGCGGCCCGCCGCCGATAATCCGGGTCTTTCGTTTCCAGCCGCACCGGCGGCCGATCCGTCCCCAATCCCCGCACAGCACGAGGCAGGAACGTGGCACAAGGAAAGTATCTGTTCACGAGCGAGTCGGTCAGCATGGGCCATCCTGACAAGTTGGCCGACCAGATCTCCGACGGCGTGCTCGACGCCTACCTCTCCCAGGATCCCCGCAGCCGGGTCGCCTGCGAGACGATGGTCACCACGGGCCTGGCCGTGATCGCCGGCGAGATCACCTCGAAGGGCACGATCGATTACCAACAGGTGGTGCGGAACGTGATCCGCGAGGTCGGCTACACCGACGACGAGATGGGGATCGCCGCCGACACCTGCTCGGTGCTCGTGGCCGTCGGCAAGCAGTCGGGCGACATCGCCATGGGCGTCAACGAGGACGAGGCCAAGGGCAAGGACATCGGCGCCGGCGACCAGGGGCTGATGTTCGGCTACGCCTGCAACGAGACGCCGGAGATGATGCCGTTGCCGATCGCCCTGTCGCACCGGATCCTGAACCGGCTCACGGAAGCCC
>JBIPLS010000156.1:0-7660 GCA_044368305.1 Pirellulales bacterium | reverse complement strand
GCCTCGGGATAGAGGTAGAACGCGCCGCCCGGCCGCACGAACGCGTAGTGGCCCTGCAGCCCGGCCATGAGCGCGTCCCGCTTCCGCCGGCAGTCGGCCAGCGGCTCTGCCATCGGGCAGTCGAGCGTCGCCAGGGCCGCCCACTGCCCGACCTGCGGCGCACAGACGAACGTGTACTGCTGGAGCATCGTGCAGGCGTTGACGATTTCCGGCGGTCCGTGCACCCAGCCCACCCGCCAGCCCGTCATGGCGTGCGACTTGGAGAAGCCGTCGATCACGACCACCCGCTCGGAGTGGAGTGCCGGGGAGTGGAACGGCGCGTCGTAGCAGTAGGCGCGGTACAGCTCGTCGCTGACGAGCGTCACGCCGCGGCTCTCGGCGAGGTGGGCGAGGTCGCGGACGACGTCGGCCTCCGCCACGTGGCCGGTGGGATTGGCCGGCGTGTTGAGGAGGATCGCCCGGCAGCGGGGCGTGATCGCGGCCGCGACCCGGTCCACGTCGATCCGAAACGACGGCGCCGTGTCGATCGCCACCACCCGGCCCCCGAGAAACTCCACCAGCGGTCGGTACATCACGAATGCCGGCTCGAAGACGATGACCTCGTCACCGGGGTCGAGGATCGCCATCAGCGTGAGCACGAGGGCGCCGCTCGAGCCGCTCGTCACGCACAGCCGCCGCTGCGGCTGCCCCGTCTCCCGCCGAGCCCGCTCCTCGAGCCGCTCGCGGAGCGCGGGAATCCCCTGGGTCGGCGTGTAGCCGTTCTTGCCGGCGTCGATGGCCGCCTTGGCCGCCGCCTGGGCCGCGCCGGGCATCGCGAAGTCCGGCTGGCCGATCGAGAGGTTGATCGGGTCGTCGAGCTTCGCCGCCAGGTCGAACACCTTGCGGATGCCCGACGAGTCGAAGGCCCCGGCCCGGCGGGCGACGGGCCCGCGGGGCGGGGCGGGGTGGGCCGGGTTCGTCATCGGTCGGCGGCGTCCGGGAAGAGCGCGGCGAGCCGCTCGGCGAGGGATTCGCCCGACACGTCGACCGCGATCACGTTGCCGTCCCGGCCGATGAGGAACATGGTCGGGATGCCACTGATGCCGTACCGGGCGGCGAGAGGCTGGTCCCAGCCGGACTGCTCGCCCGTGCCGCAGATCACCGGCCAGGTCAGGCCCTTCTCCTCGACGAACGCCGCCGCGGCCGCGCGGTCTTCATCCAGGCTGACGCCCACGACCTCCAGGCCACGGTCGCGATACTTTTCGTACTGGGCGCGGATGTTGGGCATCTCGGCGACGCAGGGGCCGCACCACGTGGCCCAGAAGTCCAGGAGCACCACCTTGCCCGCCAGCGTCCGCTGATCGAAGGGCGTGCCGTCGAGGAGGGTGCCGCCGATCTCGATCGGCTTGCCGGGCAGGCCCAGCCGGACCTGGGCACCGAGGCAGGAGCGGGCCATCTTGCGGATCGCCGGTTCGGGGCTCTCGGCCAGCCGTTCACCGACCAGACGATAGGCCGCGATGGCCTGCTCTTCCGCGCCCTCCATTCGCTCCAGTCGGCCCGCCAACTTCATGCACAGAACCGCCGCATCGGCATCCGCCGGATCGGCGGCGAGCACTTCCGCCGCCGTCTTCACCAGCCCGACCACAGCGTCGACGTCGCCGGCCGCGAAGGCCGCGCGGGCGCGACCGGCGACCACCTCGAGCCGGGCCTCACGGGCGAGCGACGCGTCCGGGCCTTTCGCCAACTCCGCCGCGTAGGCGGCCAGCGCCTCGGTCGCCCGGTCGTCACCCGTTCGGGCCAGCCGGGACAGGCCCTCGATCTTCATCTTGACCGCTTCGTCGTGGAACTGCTCGCCGGGTCGCACCTGGGCGAGAACGCGGTCCGCCGCCCGCACGGAGACGGCTGCGACCTCCGCGAAGTAGGCCATCACCTCCTCACGCGACACCCCGTGGACGGGCCGCTGCTGCAGTTCCGTCACGAAGGCCAGCAAGTCGGCGGGCGAGCCGTCGGGCAGCGGCGGAATGGCGAGCGGATCGGCGACAGTCGTCTCGGGTGCCGGCGTGGGCCCGACGGCCGGCCCGCAGCCGAGCAGGGCGAGACAGGCGAGGCACAGGTGCGGCCGGCGGGACGAAGCGAACGGGAACATGGGCATCCTCGCGGCGACGGCGGTCGCGGATCGCTGAAATGAAGCGGGCCAGCGAATCGAAAGCGTACCCCCGCCACGGTGGAGGCGGCAACGGAGCCCGCGGCGGCATTCAGCGGACGAGCGTCCGAAACCGCACGAACCCGCTCTCGCCGGGCCGCAGCGTGGCCTTGATCCGCCACCGCAGCACGACCGAGCCGTCGTCGCCGCGGTCGGTGTCGAAGTCGGTGGGCAGGCTGGAGGCGGGCGAGCCCGCGACCAGTTCGAGCCGCTCCGGCAGGGCATCGACCAGCACCACGTCGGCGAGCGGGCGGTCGCCCGAGTTGATCATGAAGATGGTGAAGTCGATCTCCTCGCCGGTGCGGGCCGTGTCGCTGCCGGCCCGCTTGCAGAGCGTGAGCTCGGCGCGGCCCGGCTCCTCGAACCGCAGCGTGGCCGTGCCGTCGGCGACGGACACCGTCTGCGGCGTCTGCCCCGCGACCAAGACGTTGGCCGCCTTGACGCAGGTCCAGGCGACCGGCACGTCGAAGCCCACCTGCAGCAGCGGCCGCTGCGTGCGGCGGGCGAGTTCCGCCTGGGCGTCCACCACCCGCTCGGCCGGGCCGATCACGCCGTCGTCCTCGTGCGGCATGTCGCCCTGATCGACGGCCAACGGACCGAGGTTCTCCTCCACGGCCACTCCCGGCAGCGCCTTGCGGGCGGCCTCCACGGCCACATTCTGCGTGCTGCCCCAGACCGGCTGCCGGCGGGTCTGCTCGCCGAGCAGCGTTTCGGTGGCCAGGCCCCGCGGCCCCTGCGGCGCGGCATCCTCGCAGGGTCGCACCACGGCCCGCACCGACCCGAACCGCGGCGCGTAGACGCACGCGCAGTTGGAAACGGCGAGCTGGACGCAGGTCGCATCGGGTCCGTCGCCCGCGGGACGATACCGCGCCACGGTGTCGCCGGCCGTGAGATTGCCGAGATCGTCCGCCCCGCGCGGCCGGGCGGGCGCGCAGCCGTCGCCGCCATCGCAGACGAGATAGGGGCCGACCACCGGCGGCGGTTCGCAGGGCATGCAGATCTCCGGGCCGCACGTGGCGGCCGGGCAGGCGCCGTCGCGGCAGGCGGCGGTCTCGGCGGCGACGATGCGGGGCAGGGGAGGGCAGGGGGCCTCGAGGCCGGCGCGTTGAATGGACGTCGTGATCGGCCGGCCGTCGGCCCGCCGCACTTCCGCCTCCCATCCGGCCGTGTCCGCCGCCACGGCGGGCCGCTCGTTGCCCGGCGCCGGAACCGCCGCCGCGGTCTCGACCGCGGCGGGCATGGCCACCGTGGCGGTGGACAGGACCGCCGACGTGGGCAGCCCGCGGCACGACGCCAGGGCGAGGGCCCCGGCCGCGATCGCGAGCAGGCGGAGCCAGCGGAGCGGACGGTCGGCGGCGGTCACGGTCCGACTCCCGGCGTGGGAAGACGGTTGCCGATCACGAGTTCCGCCACCGGGTCGCCGAGGGTGCGGGCGACCTCGAGCGGATCGTCACCGGGCCGCACGTCGAACCAACTGGCGGGCACGACGTCGCGGCCCTCGCTTTCGCACGACGCGTAGACGACGCGGCGGACGTGCCCGCCGTCGACCGCGGCGGCGAGGTCGTTCTCGTCGATCACCACCTCGACGGGAAACCGCCAGGCCGTGCCCGGCGGCGTGAGGAGCTTCGCGAGCACGCGGATCGAGGGATAGAGTTCCTCCCCCTCGCGGCCGGGGATGCCGGCGACCTTGATCCGGTACGCCCGGCCGACGACGAGGCCGATCCGCAGCGGCGCCGCCTGGAGCGGCGACCAGCCGGCCGCCGTCTCGATGGCGATCCGCATGCCCTTCGGCCCGCGAATCTCCACCGGCTGCACCCCTTCGGGAAGGATCGATTCCGGACAGGGACCAGGCTGCGACCGCCGCATGGCGCCAATCGCTCCCGGTCCTGAGTAGTCGGCGAATGTCTCGGCCGCGATCGACTCGATGGCTGCGTGGGAAAGGCCCACGACCACCATCAAGACGAGGGCGGCCGTCGCCGGCAGCCAGCGGACGGTTCGCAGCTCGGTCCCTGTCCGGAATCTCTCGGTATCGCTCCCGTTGTCTGGACGCCCGACCCACGAACGGTGCTCGCGTGCGCTCGTGAGGGTGGTGGGCATGGTTTCGCTGGATGAAGGGTGATTCGCGAGCCTGACGTCCTCTGCCGACGCGGGTGCGTCGGGCCGCACCGGCGGCTCACTCCATCGGCTCGGGCGGGCAGTCGCCGCCACCGGGCAGGATTCGGCCCGGCCCGAGGGCGTCCGGGTCGTCGCCGCCGTTGTCGACGAACCGCGTCCGATCCTCCCACGGCTGCCGGAGGCGGACGTGGGGCACGTCGTGCCGCTCGGCGATGTAGGCATGACGGGCGGGCTTCGGATAGCTCAGGCCCGGGTGCTGCTGCACGTGGAGCCGCATTTCCCGCGACGGCGGTGGAATGTGCATCTTCGTGTGGTTGGTGATCGTGTGCCGCTGCAGTCCCGCCGGCACGCCGAGCGGAATGTGGGCCGGTCCGGGCAGGCCGATCGGGGTGCCCGTAATCGGCATGCCGTACTGAGGCGCCGTCATGCCCGCGACGAATGCGGGAGGCAGTTGGGACGGATCGCCGCCGCAGGGCATGCCCAGCGGAGCGGCGACGCCGCAGGCCATGCCGCCACCGGGGCCGCCGTCACCGCCGCCTCCGGCCATGGCCGCGCCGGCCACGCCGACGCCTGGTCCGGCCGACTCGAGATCCTTGTTGCCCAGACGGATGATCGCCAGGATCGATCCCCGGCGGTCCGCCTCGACGACCGGATCGCAGCCCGGGTCGAGGCGGGTGCTGACGAGCGTCTCCACGCCGGCCACTGCCAGTTCCTGGTAGTCGGGGTCGGGCAGGTAGACCACCTTCGTGACGAAGTTGCCGGTCGTCACCTGGTCGAGATCCTCCTCCGTGATCTGGAACGGGATCGCGTTGTGGGCGAGGTAGGCCGCGGTGCGCGGCGTCACCGGGGCGACCTCCAGCGACGGGTAGAGTTCGATGCCCTCGCGACCGGGAATGTCCGTGAGCTTGAGGCGGTAGATCGCGCCCTGGGGAAAGTCATACCGGCCGGGCGCGACCAGGGGGGACGAATCGAAGCTCCCCGGCACCGATGCGTCCCAGCGAATCTGCATGCCGTCGGGGCCGATGAACCCGATCTGCGACGTCGGCGCCATGGCCGCGGCACCGCCGATGCCCCCGATCCCGCCGCCACCGGCACCGGCCGCCTCCAGGGCGGCCTCGTAGGAGGCGGGGGCGATGATGCCGGGGCCGGGCCCTTCCACGCCCGGACCCGGGTGGTGGAGCATCGCGGCCGGTGGCAGCACGTTGGTGTGCGGCGTGGCGACCGGGCGAATCTGGGCGAGCCCGGTGAACGGCGAGTTCGCGGGCATGTGGCAGCCGGTCAACGTGGCTGCCAGCGAGATCCCGACGAAGCCCTGCAAACGTCGGTACAGCATCGCGTCACCTCCAAGCCGGAAAACGTCGTTCGGTCGAGCACGCCACCCGGCACCCGTTCCGGCATGGGCCGGATCGCCCCGAATCCCTACACTCGCGGGCCGCGAGGGATGCCGGGTTCGGGCGCGGGCATTCGGATCGCGGTGAGTTCATCGACGGCCCGCCGCCCGTTTCTTTGGCAAAACCAGCAAACTCTTCCCCATCGTGACCGCCCCACCGGCCGACACTTCGCCCAGCTTGCCGCGCCGTGCCCTGGTGCCTCTCCAGGCTTGGCTGCTCGGATGCGTCTGGGCAACGGCCGCCGCCGAGCCACCGGCCGCCACCAGCGTCTACGACCGCCGGCCGACCGCGGCGACCGCCACCGCAGCCTCGGCCGAGGCCCGACCGGCCGTGGAGGACGCCCGCGCCGAGCGGATGCTCTCCGGCGCGCTGGCCGCGCTCGCGAACGCCGAGTCGTTCTCCGCCCGCCTCCGGCAGAAGGCCCGCGTGGGCGACCGGGTGCTCGTCGGCACCGGCCGTTACCTGCAACTGGGCCGCGGCGAGGAGCAACGGTATCGGTTCGAGTCCACGCTGACGTGCGACACGGAGACCTTCGAACTCGTCGAGGTCTGCGATGGCGTCTTCGCCTGGACCTACCGTCATTACGGAACGGACACGCCGCAACTCGAACGGCTGGACGTGCGGCGGGTTCGCGAACGCCTCGGCCAGCTCGGCGTCCCGGACCCGCAGGTGACGGCGCCGTATCTCGGCGGGCTGCAGCGCACGTGCGCCGGACTGCGGCAGTGGTTCCGCTTCGCTTCGGCCCAGCCTGGCGAGGTCGAAGGCCTGGCGGTGTGGGTCGTGGACGGGCACTGGAGCCCCGACGGGCTCGCGGGACTGATGCCGGAACTGGCCGCGGCGGCCCGGCAACCGGGCGGCATCGCGGCCGCGGAGCTGCCCGACGGCATGCCGTGGCGGGTGCGGTTTTGCATCGGCCGCAGCGACCTGGTGCCCCATCGCGTCGAATGGCATGCGATCCCGGGCCCGCGGCCGGCGGCGGGAGGTGAGCCGGAGCCCGTCGCCGTGCTCGAGCTGGAGGACGTGCGGATCAACGGCCCCGTCGATGCCGGCGCGTTCGTCTACAGGCCGGCGGCGGAGGGCCTGATCGACCTCACCGAACCGCACGTGGCGAGCCTGACTCCCCTGCGTCCGTGAGCCGCCTCAGCCACGCCAGCCGGCGGCCACGAGGCGAATCGCCGCGGCGATCGCCGCGAGCATGCTCGTGGGATCCGCGCGGCCGGTGCCGACGATGTCGAAGGCCGTGCCATGGGCCACGCTCGTGCGGACCAGCGGCAGCCCGAGCGTGACGTTCACGGCGCGATGCATGCCGAGGAGCTTGATCGGGATGTGCCCCTGGTCGTGATACAGGGCGACGACACCGTCGAACTCCCCGCGGCTGGCCCGCAGGAAGAGCGAGTCGGCCGGCAGCGGTCCGGTGACGTCGCCGCCCAGCGCCGCGAGCCGGGCGACACCGGGCGCCAGCAGCCGCGATTCCTCGTCGCCGAACAGCCCGCCCTCGCCGCCGTGCGGGTTGAGCGCCGCCACGGCGATCCGCGGTGGGCGGCCGAGCAAGGCCTGCAGGGCGGCGGCCAGGCGGCGGCCGGCTGCCACGACGCGATCGGTGCTGAGATCGTCGAGCGCCGACCGCAGGGCCTGATGGAGCGTCGCGTGCACGACGCCGAGCCCGCCCCGGCCGGTGTCGTCCGGCAGCCAGAGCATCATCGAGGCGGCGGTGTCCGGGAGTCCGCAGCCGCGGGCGAGCATTTCGGTATGGCCGGGAACGTCGCATCCGGCCTCGTGCAGCGACTGCTTGTGGAGCGGACCGGTCACCATGGCCTGCGCCGCTCCGGCCCGCACCAGCGCCAGTGCGGACTGGACGGCGGCGGCCGCCTGGCGCCCGCCCGCGGCGGAGACGGCCCGCGGGGCGACGGCCGCGGCGGGCGCGGCATCGGGCCGGATGACGAGCAGTTCGCCCGGCGTCGAGGGCCGCGGG
>JBIPLS010000155.1:0-7672 GCA_044368305.1 Pirellulales bacterium | reverse complement strand
TCGCGACGCCGCACCCCACGCCGCCTGGCGCGAGTGCCCGCCTCCACTTCCGCTGGTGGCTTGCGGTGCCGTCGCCGGCGGCTGCTCTGCCCTGCAGGCGGCGCTCGCCGCCTGGGGACTGGCCGGCGGCGGCGACCGCGTGCCCTGGGAGTGGGGCGGCTACGTCGTCTGGTAGCATGGCTCGCATGAGCGGCTTCGACGGCGAGCGGTATTCGCGGCAGACGCGGTTCGGCCCGCTGGGCGTCGCCGGCCAGGAGCGGCTGGCCGGGGCCAGCGTGGCGATCGTGGGCTGCGGGGCCCTCGGCGGGGCCGCGGCGCTGGCGCTGGTGCGGGCCGGCATCGGACGCGTGCGGATCATCGATCGCGACGTGCCGGAACGCTCGAACCTGCCGCGGCAGCCGCTCTTCGACGAGGCCGACGTGGCCGCGGGCCTGCCCAAGGCCGTGGCCGCGGCGCGGCATCTGGCACGGATCAACTCCGCCGCCCGGATCGATCCGGTGGTCGCCGACGTGACGGCCGCGAACGCGGCGCAGCTGCTCGCCGGCCACGACGTGATCGTGGACGGCACCGACAACTTCGAGGCCCGGTTTCTCGTCAACGAGGTGTGCTGCCGGGAGCGGATCCCGTGGGTGCACGGCGGGGCGATCGGGGCCGAGGGCCGCGTGCTGGCGGTGGTGCCCGGCGTGTCGGCCTGCCTGCGGTGCCTGGTGCCCGAGCCGCCTGCACCAGGCGTGCTGCCGACCTGCGAAACCGCCGGCGTGCTCGGGCCGGCGGTGCTCGTGGTCGGCGCGGTGCAGGCCATGGAGGCGATCCGCCTGGTCGTGGGTGGATCGCGGTCTGGCGACCGGCTGCTCGTCTGCGATCTCTGGGAGCAGTCGTGGCGGACGGTCGATCTCGCGCCGCTGGCGGCGGCCGGCTGCCCCACCTGCCGGCACGGCGACTATCCCTGGCTCGAGGGCCGGGTCGGCGGCCGGCCGGCCGTGCTCTGTGGCCGCGATGCTGTGCAGGTGTCGGCCGCCGCCGCGGGCGTGGATCTCGCCGCCCTGGCCGAGCGGCTCGCCAGCGTCGCGCCGGTGACCGCGAATCCCTGGATCGTGCGGGCCCGTGTCGAGCCGGGCATCGAGCTGGCGGTGTTCGCCGACGGCCGGGCCATCGTCTCGGGCACCCGGGAGGAGTCCCGCGCCCGGGCCATCGTGTCGCGGTATCTCGGCGCCTGATCAGCCGCCGGTGGCGGCCTGCATGATCCGCTGCTCGGTCGCCTCCGCGCGGGAGAACTCGGCCGTCAGCCGGCCCTCGGCCAGGACGACGATCCGGTCGGCGAGCGTGAGCAGCTCGGGCAGTTCGCTCGACGTGAGGAGCACACCGAGCCCCTCGCGGCAGAGCCGGTCGATGAGCTGGTAGAGCTCGGCCTTCGCCCCCACGTCGATGCCGCGAGTCGGATCGTCGAGCAGCAGGATCGCCGGCTTGGTGAGCAGCCAGCGGCCGATGATGCACTTCTGCTGGTTGCCGCCGGAGAGGCCGGTGATGGCCGCACGGAGACCGGGCGTCCTCACGCCCGTATCGCGGATCGGCCCGGCGACGAGGGCCTCCTCGCGCCGGGGGTCGAGGAGCCCGCCGCGGGTGGCGTCCCGCAGGCTGCACAGGCTGACGTTCGCGGTGACGTCGAGATCGGGAAACAGACCGAGCCGCTTGCGGTCCTCGGTGACCATGGCGATGCCGGCCGCGCGGGCCTCGGCCGGATGCGCGAACCGCACCGGTCGGCCCCGGAGACGCATGCTGCCCGTCCAGGCCGGCGGGCCGGCCCCGAAGATCGTCTCCAGCAGTTCGGTGCGGCCCGCCCCCATCAGCCCCGCGACGCCGACGATCTCCCCGGCATGGAGGTCGAAGGAGATGCCCGAGAGCCGACGGCCGCGGGGATGCCCGGGCCAGGGGAGCGTGAGGTCGCGAATCTCCAGGAGCCTCGGGCCGGGGGCCGCCGCGCGGTGGAACGCGTGGCCGGCGATCTCCCGGCCCACCATCCAGCCGGCGACCTCGGCCGGCGTCGTCGCCGCGCGATCCACGGTGCGCACGTGCCGCCCGTCGCGGAGGACCGTGATCCGATCCGCGAGCCTGAAGACCTCTTCCATCTTGTGCGAGATGCAGAGGATCGTGGTGCCGCGGTCCCGGAGCCTGGCGATGATCCGCTCCAGCCGGACCGACTCCGCCTCCGTCAGGGCGCTGGTCGGCTCGTCCATGACGAGGATCCGGGCATCGAGCGACAGCGCCTTGGCGATCTCCACGAGCTGCTGGTCGCCGACCCGCAGGCTGCCGGTGCGGGTCCGGGGATCGAACCGGCAATCCAGGAGCGCCAGCAGCCGGCCGCACTCGGCCTCCATGCCGCGGTCGTCGAGGAGACCCGCGGGCGTGCGTCGTTCCCGGCCGAGGAACACGTTGGCGGCCACGGTGAGGTCTTCGACGAGGGCCAGCTCCTGGTGGATGATCGCGATCCCGGCCCGTTCGGCGTCGCGGGTGCCGCGGAACCGGCGGGCCGTGCCGTCCACCTCCAGCCGGCCGGCGTCGGGCGTGTAGACGCCCGAGAGGACGTTCATCAGGGTGCTCTTGCCGGCGCCATTCTCGCCGCAGATGGCGTGCAGCTCGCCCCGCCGCACCTCCAGATCGACGCCGTCGAGGGCGACGACCCCCGGAAATCGCTTGACGATGCCGCGCATCGCGATGGCGGGGACGGCGGGCGGGGTCATGGCACGTCCGCGGCCCGGGCGGCCGAGCGGCTCTCCCAGCCGCGCACGGCCGCCAGCAGAAACAGTGCGGCCAGGCCGGCGGCGATCCCGGCGCGGCCGCCGGCCGTCATCGCGGCGATGCCGCCGCAGAGGATCGCGAGCGTGGGGATGGCGCAGAGGCCCAGCGTCCCAGGCAGCAGCCGGCGTCCGCCGCGGGCGATCGGGCCCACCTGCGAGCACGTGACCGCGACCACCACCACGACGCCCACGATCAGGCCCTCGTAGACGTCGGCGCCGGTCTTGATGATCTTCGACACGGCGTCGATCACGACCCGTAGGAAGACGGCGCCGAGCACCGTGCCGGGCACGGTGCCGACGCCGCCGGTCAGCGAGCAGCCGCCCACGACGGCCGCGGCGATGGCGTTGAGTTCGTGGCCCCGGCCCTGGTTCACCGGCGCGGCGACCGACTCGTTGGCCACGTAGAACAGGCCCGCGAGGGCGGCCGTCATCGCGGCGTAGCAGTAGGCGAACCACTTCACGTTCTCGGTGCGGATTCCGGCCAGGCGGGCGGCCTGCTCGTTGCCGCCGAGCGCGTGCACGTGACGACCGAGGACCGTCCGCGTGAGGATCAGCCACGTGACGGCGGCGAGCGCGGCGAACATGGCCACGGGGATCCAGACATTGTCGCGGATCGCCTTGAAGAACGGGTCGGAGACGTTGACCAGCGCGCTCTTGGTGGGCGTGACGGACGCGGTCACGCTCTCGCACAGGCCGCGGGCGAGGCTCCGCAGCCCCACCAGAGTCGCCAGCGTGGCGATAAAGGGGGGCAGGCGGACGACCGTGATCAGCCAGGCATGCAGCGTGCCGACGAGGAAGCCCGTCAGCAGGGCGGCGGCGCAGCCCGCAGCCACCGCCCAGGCGCCGACGGGCCGGAACCCCAGCATCGGCTCGGGGGCGACCGCCAGCATGGTGGTTGCGCAGACGGTGCCCGAGAGGGCGATCATCGATCCGGCCGAGAGGTCGATGCCGCCGGCGATGATCACGACGGCGGCGCCGAGGGCGAAAATGCCCAGCAGCGCGGCGTTACGGGCGATGTCCCGGAGGCTTTCCCAGGGGCGGAACCAGTAGCTGTGGTTGGCGTCCACGAGGGCGGTGACCGCCACCGCGACGAGGATCGCGGCCAGCAGGGCCCACTCGCCGGAACGCAGAAGCGTGACGCGGGGCTGCATGGCCTCGTCCTAGGAGCTCGACAGGCCGTGCTGCGTGAGCCATTCCCGGAAGGCCGGCAGCGGCATGATCTCGCAGCCGGGAAGGTCGATGTCGGCGGGCTTCACGAGCGGGTCGGCGGCGGGCACGATCAGCCGCAGGCCGGTGGTGAGCACGTCGCCGTCGGGATCCGCGGCACGCGGGAACGCCTCGGCGAGCGTGGCGTCGTCCTGCTCGTGCATGGCGAGCAGGACGCGGACCGTCTGCACGCCCATCTCGAAAGGGTTCTGCACCACCATCGCGTCGATCCGGCCCCGGGCCATCATGTCGATGGCGGCGGCCTGGGCGTCGAAGGTCACGACGGTCAGGCCCTGCCCCCGGCCCCGTTCCTCGACCACCTCGGCGATCGCCGGCGCGTTGTAGGCCCAGATGCCCACCAGCACGGCCAGATCGGGATGGTTCACCAGCGCGGCGCGGACGTTGTCACGGGCCCTGGCGAGGTCCATCTCGTCGCTCATCCGGTCGATCTCGGTGAACGCCGCGCCGACGGCAGCGCGGAAACCGTTCATGCGGTCGCGGGCGTTGTCCACGTCCTTGAATCCGGCGAACTGCACGTATCCTCCGGAGGTCTTCCCCCGGGCGGTGAGGATCGCCCGGGCGGCCTGCCCCAGCAGCCGGCCGCCGACCTCGTTGTCGGTGCCGATGTAATAGGCCCGGGCGTCGCGAAACCGGTCGCGGTTGACGTCGGAGTCGACCGTGATCACCTGCACGCCCTTGGCGGCAAGCCGCTTCAACTCCTCGACGATCGCGGCGTTCTCCGCCTGGATCACGGAGATCGCCACGCCGGCGATGTCCGCCTGGCTGCCGAACTGCCGGAGCTTCTCGATCTGGCCCTGGGCGGACGCGTTGTTCTTCTCCATCACCACCCGCAGGCCCTTGGCATCGAGGCCGAAGCGCCTGGCCCCCTCCACGAGGCCGGCGTTGCAGGCGTCCCAGAAGGGGTCGTCGCCATTGGTGAGGAACACGAACCGCTTCGCGCCGCCGGTGGCCGCCGGGCCGGCCACCTGGCGGCCGCATCCCACCAGGCCGACCACGGCGCACGCGAGTGCGATCCAGCCGAGGGCGTGCCGGCGCCGGGCCGCGCCGAGCCGCGAGGCCACCGCCGGATCCGGCCCCGAACCGCGGGCGGGGGAGTCCGCGGGGCCGAACGAGACTGGGAAGGGGCGCGGGGCCAGGCGGAATGGAAAGCGGCGTGGTCTCACGATCTTGCCCGTGTTTCCCGGATGACGCGCGATCCGCGAAAAGCCCCTGCGGACCATGACGGAATCGCCGCGTGGCTGCCGATCTCTCTGGGGCATGCCCGCGCGTCGTGCCTAGAGTGTCGCTCCATCGGCGTGGATCCGCAACCCGCCGTCCGTCGTCCAGTCTCCATGCCAGATCCTTCCACGAAGCGTTCCCTGCCACCGCGGCGTTGCCGCGGCCGGGTGATCCTCCACGCGTGCGCGTTCGTGGCGTTGGTCGTCCGCGCGGCCGCCGCGGATCCCGCGGCGACCATGGTGCTGCCGACCCCCGACGAGGCGGCGCAGGATCTCCGCCTCCTGCCGCCCATCCAGCCGCAGGGCCCGGTCGTCCTCGATCCGCCTTACGAAGCCGGGCCCTTCGGCCCGCCGGACGGCCTGGTGCCGCCGCCGGGCTATCCATCCTGCTGCGACGACCTGTGGGCACCGCGACCCTGGTCCTGGCAGATCATGCCCAACAACCTCATCTACACGAGCTACCTCGCCGGCCCCAAGGAGCCACGGCTGGCCTCCATATGGTACGACGACACGGCGGCCGACCCGTTCAATCCGGCGATCCAGAACGGCTGGATGTGGGACATGACGGCCGGCGCGCGGGTCTCGCTACTGCGCTATGGCTCCGATCCCGTCATCCACCCGCAGGGCTTCGAGGTCCAGGTCGAGGGGGCCGGCTTCGTGCGGCTCGATCCGCAGGACGAGGTCGACCTGCGATCCTCGGACTATCGCTTCGGGGTGCCGCTCGTCTACGGCGTAGGCCGCTGGCAGACGAAGTTCGGCTACTACCATCTCAGCGCGCACCTCGGCGACGAGGCGCAACTCAAGCACCCGACCTTTACGCGGGTGAACTACCTCCGCGACGCGCTGGTATGGGGCAATTCCTACTACCTCTTCGATTGGCTGCGGCTCTACGGCGAGGTCGGCTACTCCTTCCACAACAGCGGCGGCTCGGAACCGTGGGAGTTCCAGTTCGGCACGGAACTCGTCCAGGCCCGCCCGACGGGCATCCACGGGGCGCCGTTCCTGGCGGTGAACGGCATGTCGCGGCAGGAACTCGACTGGGGCGGGAACGTCTGCGTGCAGACCGGCTGGGCGTGGCGCGGGTGGCGGAGCGCCAGGCTGCTCCGCGTCGGCTTCGAGTATCTCTACGGCTCGGATCCGCAGTACGAGTTCGTCTTCTACCGGCAGAGCCGGGCGGGCATCGGGGTGTGGTACGACTTTTGAGACGAAAGAGGTGACGGCCACGTGGCTCCTCTTTCGCGACGCCCTCTTCAGCGGCGGCTGGCGGCGGTGCGGTCGGTGCCCGGCGACACGTCCAGGCCGAGGCCGTCGTCGTGGCCGCGCTCGAGACGTTCCCAGGCGATCGCGCCCATGGCGGCGTTGTCGGTGCACAGCGGCCGGGGCGGCACCAGCACCCGCAGGCCCCGCTTTCGTCCCCAGGCCTCCAGGGACTCCCGCAGGAGCGTGTTCGCCGCCACGCCGCCGCCGATCGCCACGGCCCGGCAGCCGGTGCGATCGACCGCCAGCTCGACCTTCGCCAGGATCGTGTCCACGACCGCCTGTTGAAACGCCGCGGCCAGGTCGGCCAGGGGCTTCCCGGTCGGCGGCGGATGGTCGGCGGGGTCGTGCGGCGGGCGGACGATGTAGCGAAGCGCCGTCTTCAGGCCGCTGAAGCTCATGTCGAGCCGGTCGCGGTCGGCCGCCAGCGGCCGGGGAAGCCGGTGGCTGCGGGGATCTCCCGTGGCTGCCGCCCGCTCGATCGCGGGGCCACCGGGGTAGCCGAGGCCGAGGAGGCTCGCCGCCTTGTCGAAGGCCTCGCCGGCGGCGTCGTCGATCGTGCCGCCCAGACGCTCGAGGTCCAGCGGCCCGCGCACGTGGAACAGCGTCGTGTGGCCGCCACTGGCGACGAGCCCGACGCACGGGTACTGCAGCGCGTCGCCGTGGGCGAGCCGGCAGGCGTAGAGGTGGGCCGCCACGTGGTCGTAGCCCACCAGGGGCAGTTCGAGGGCCGCGGCGATCGCCTTGCCGGCCGCGAGCCCGACGAGCAGCGAGCCGACCAGCCCCGGGCGGACGGCCACCGCCACGGCCGAGAGTTGCTCGCGCCGCACCCCGGATCGCGTCATGGCCTCGTCGATCACGGGCACGATCCGCTCGACGTGAGCCCGCGACGCCACCTCCGGCACGACGCCTCGCCAGCGGGCGTGGAGCTGCTCCTGGCTCGCCACGACACTGGAGAGCACCTCACGGCTGCGGGTCACGACCGCCGCCGCGGTTTCGTCGCATGTCGTCTCGATGGCCAGCAGCGGCATGCGGACAGTGTAGCGGCCCGCCTGGCACGCAGCGGCCGCAGGCCGCGCCGCGTGCGTCGCCGCCGCGGAGCGGCGGCCGCGGCCGTCTGGATGACGGCCGCTTGCCCGGCTGGTCGCACCTTGGCTGCGACCACGCCGGGCCAAG
>JBIPLS010000028.1:0-23806 GCA_044368305.1 Pirellulales bacterium | reverse complement strand
TCGTGCCGCCGGGCGTGGCCCCGCCCGTGCCGGCCGCGGAAGCGCCGCCGGCATTCGCCCCCCGCGAGCCGTTCCTCCTCTCCGTGGGCAACGCCCTGCCGCACAAGAACTTCCACGCCCTGTTCGGGCTGCTCGAGCGGCTTCCCGGCCACGCCCTCGTGATCGCCGGCAAGTGCGACACGCCCTACGGTGCGGCCCTGGCCCGGGAGGTCGCCGCGCGGAACCTCGGCGGTCGCGTCGTCATGCCCGGCCAGGTCACCGACGCCGACCGCCAGTGGCTCTACGAGCGGTGCGCGGCGTTCGTGTTCCCGTCACTGGCGGAGGGTTTCGGGTTTCCGGTGCTGGAGGCGATGCAGTGCGGCCGGCCCGTGTTCATGGCCCGGCGGACGAGCCTGCCGGAGGTGGCCGGCGACCTGGGCTTCTACTGGGATTCGTTCGACCCCGACCACATGCACGAGGTGTATGCCGCGGGCCTGCGGGCCGTGGCCGCGGATCGCCGCTTCGCGGACAAGTGCCGCGGCCGCGCGGCGTCGTTTTCCTGGGAGGCGACGGTGCGCGGCTACCTCGCGGTCTACGCGGCCACGCTCGCCGCCGCGTGACCGGCCGGCCGGTCAGCGGCCGGTGCCCATCCGTAGGCCGACGTCGTCGTTGGTGTTTTCCCGCTCGACACCCGGTGCCGGAGGGCCGCCGTCGTCCTCGCCGTCGGGCCCGATGGACCAGACGACCCAGCCGTCCTCCGAAAACTTCGCACGCAGCGGAGCGTCCGCCGCGAAGGGATCGAGCGGCATGGCGGGCAACTGGTCGGGCACGACGGCGGCGATCGACTCGGGGAGCGACCCGGTGGCGAGCCGGGCCCGGGTCACCGCCACGAGCACCTCGGCGCAGCGGTGCAGGGCCTCGTTTTCCCACTGACTCCTGAAGCAGCCCTCGAGGGTGTGAATCAGTTGCTTACCGAGGACACTCCGGCGCCTTTCCGCCGCCTGCTGGTCCTGGATCGCGGCGAGTCGCTGCCACCCCGCAGGAAAGTGCCTGTCGGCCGGATCGGCGAGGAGGTCTTGGTAGAGACGCAGCGAACGCTTGTAAGCGGCCACGTCGCCGCGCCAAAAGAACCAGCGGTACACGCTGGCGAGGGGTTCGACGTCCAGCGGCGAAGCCGATCCGAAGATTTCGGCGAATGAGTCCAATTGTCCATCGGCCAGTGCGGCGAACATCGTCAGGCCCCATGTCTCCTCCCCCAGTAGATGTCGCTTGTACGACACCGGCGTGCCAAGGAAGTCGCTGAAGCCCCGGTCCACGAGCAACGGGAGGTCCTTTTTTTCGATCGACGGCAGAACGGCGGCGAGCGTGTCGAGCGCTATGCCGTCGATCGCTTTGGCGACCAAGCCGGCGAGAAGCAGCGGATCGGCGGCGGCGTGAGTCCCGAGGCGCCGCAAGAGCACGACGTCCCGCAGGGCCGCGGCCGAATCGCCGGCGGCCGACTCCCGCCGGGCGGCGAGCGCCAGCAGCCCGGCCGCCTGCCGCATGGACGTGTACTCCGGCAAAACCATGTCGTACGCCGGCCGGGACCAGTCGCGGACGAAACGACAGCCGGGCTTGGCGGCGGCCCGCCGCACGAGATCGAGCGTCACCGCATGGCGGGAGAGGAGGGCGGCGACGTCGGCCCCGGCGACGTCGGCCGTCCCGCAGTCCTGCAGCAGCTTCCGCTGCGGAGATGGCCAGTCCGCGAGCGGCTTGTCGGCCGCGAGTGCGGCGAACGCCCGCTCGTAGAGCGGGGCCGCGTCGTCGTCCGGGGCCGGTGCGGGCGGCAGGCTCGCCGCCATGAGCTGCGCCGCTTCGACCCGGAGCGCCCGGCCTTCGGCGACGACATCTCGATCGATGCCCAGGAGCGTGCCGAACGCCGCGGCCTCCGCCGCCAGGAAGAGGGCCGCCAGCCCGAAGGCCGGCCAGGCCGCCGCCACGAAGCCGCCGCCATCGGCCCGCGACAGGCCGGCCCGCCAGAACCACCAGCCGCCGACGACGGCCGACAGGAAAGCCGTGAGCATCGGCGCGAAGTAGTTGGGGCGATATCCCTGCCGAGCGAGCACGGCCGTGATTCCCACCCACGGCAGGAGCAACACCGCCGGCAGGAGCACGCCCGCCGCCACCAAGAGCCGCCGCAGCCAGGCCCGCTCGGTGCGTGCCGCCGCCGCGATGCACGCGGCCGTCCAGAAGAGGCTGGCCGCGATCGCGGCCACGAAGAACATCAGATGGGCCATCAGAGCATCTCCTCGAGGAGGCGGCGGAGTTCGGCCGCACGGGATTCACGGCGGGACGGCTGCGCGGTCGCGGGCGGCGCGGAGCGGGCGGGCACGAAGCCGCCGTCGGATCGGGGCGGGGCGGCGAGGGCGGCCAGCAGCGGCTCGTCGTCGATGCCGACGGCCCGCAGGTGCGAGACGAGCGTGGGGGGCTGCACGCGCCAAAGCGCCTCCATACCCGTCACGCCGGCCGACGTCAGCACGAAGCCCAGAACCGCCGCGGCGGCCCAGCACCAGCCGGGGATCCGCACGTCGTCCACGTCGCGGGCCGGCGGCCGCGGGGCCGCGAGGGCGTCGTCCACCGCCATCAAGACGCGGTGCCGCAGGTCCGGGCTGGCGCCGACGGGGTCGCGCCGCCCCAGCCGCCGCTCGATGGCGACGAGGCCGGGGTCGGGCCGCTGCGAATCGTCATGCGGGGCTTCGGGCCGGTCGGTCATCGGTGGGCCTCGCTGGTCGTGAGGCATGCGCGGAGCTTTTCCAGGGCGTAGCGGTAGCGGCTCGCGGCCGTGTTGGCCGACGTGCCGATCACGGTCGCGATCTCCGCGAACGTCAGGCCGCCGTCGATCTTGAGGGCCACCACCTCGCGTTGGGCGGCGGGCAGCGCCGCGACGGCGGCGGCGAGGGCGTCGTCGGGCGGGGCCGCGGGCGGCGCCTGGAATCCGCCGGCCGCGAGCCGGTCGCGGCCGAGCCGGTCGAGCGCCCGCCTGGCGAGCGATCGGCGGTCGCGCCGCCGGCCCACGGCATGGCGGAGCATCGTGAACAGGTAGCCTTCGAGGTCGGCCACGGCGGCCAGCCGCTGGCGGATGCGGACCAGCTCCACGAACAGGTCGTGGACGACATCCTCGGCCTCCGGCGTGGAATCGAGCATGGTGCGAGCCGTGGCGAAAAGCCGGTGTCCGAGCCGGTCGTAGAGGGCGGCGAACGCCTCCCGATCACCGGCCGCGAGTGCTTCCGAAAGCGGGCTGCCCACCGTTCGTCTCCGCCGGCATCCAGTTCCAAGGGGCCGCGACCGGGGAGTTTTCGTCTCTCGGTCCGACGCCGGCGGGGCCGATATCGCCCGCTCCCGGCCCGTCGCCTATCTTATTTCCCGCGGCATCCCCGCGTCCGATCCGCCTCCCAGCCCCGCAGGCACCCATGTCCGACGAACCGACCGTCCCGTCCGCCGCCAAGCCGAGCGCCGTCGAGGTCGCCAAGACCGCGAGCAACTACCTGCGGGGCGACATCGCCCGGGAACTCGCCGACGGGGCGCCCGGCTTCGGCAAGCCCTCGGTCCAGCTCCTCAAGAACCACGGCACCTACCAGCAGGACGACCGCGAGGCCCGCAAGGCCGTCGACGGCAAGAAGAGCGAGCGACAGATCTCGTTCATGATCCGCACCTGCGTGCCCGGCGGGAAGCTCACGGCCGAGCAGCTCCTCGCCGCGATCGACATGGGGGACGAGTTGGGCAACGGCACGATCCGGCTCACCACCCGGCAGTCGATCCAGCACCACGGCGTCGTGAAGGGCGACTTGAAATCCTTCATGCAGAAGGTGCACGCCAACCACATGACCACGCTCGCCGCCTGCGGCGACGTCGAGCGGAACATCATGTGCTGCCCGGCGCCGATCCGGAACGACCCCGTCCGCGAGCAGATGCAGGCCCAGCTCGACGCGCTGGCCAGGCACCTCGCCCCGCGGACGCGGGCCTACTACGAGATCTGGCTCACCGATCCCGACACGGGTGAAAAGACGCTCGCCGCCGGCAACGCCAAAGAGGCCGTGGTCGAGCCGATCTACGGCCCGACCTACCTCCCGCGCAAGTTCAAGACGGCCTTCGCGCTCCCCGAGGACAACTGCACCGACGTCTACGCCAACGACCTCGGATTCATCACGGTTCACGAGCAGGGAAAAATTCTCGGCTACAACGTGCTCGCCGGCGGCGGCATGGGCGTGACGCCGAGCGCCGCCAAGACGTTTCCCGCGCTCGCCAAGCGGCTCGGCTTCGTGCCCCCGGAGGACGTGCTCGCCATCGCCGAGGCGATCGTCAAGGTGCAGCGGGACTTCGGCAACCGCTCCGATCGCAAGGTCGCGCGGCTCAAGTACACGATCCACACGATGGGCCTGGAGGCCTTCCGGGCGAAGGTGGAGGAATACTTCGGCAAGCCGCTCGCCCCCTGCCATCCCGCCGACGTGCACGCGTTCGACGACCACATCGGCTGGCACGAGCAGGGTGACGGGAATTTTTTCTACGGGCTCAACGTCGAGAACGGCCGCGTGCACGACACGGGCGACTTCCGGCTGAAGACGGCCCTGCGGCGGATCCTCCGCGACCTCCGGCCGGGCGTGCGGATCACGGCCCACCAGAGCCTGCTGTTCACCGATCTGGCCGTCACCGATCGCGAGCGGCTCGCGGAGATCCTTCACGACCACGGCGTGAAGACCTCCGAGGAGATCTCGACCCTCCGCCGCTGGAGCATGGCCTGCGTGGCCCTGCCCACCTGCGGCCTGGCCGTGGCCGAGAGCGAGCGGGTGCTGCCCGGCCTGATCGACGCGCTCGAGCCGGAGGTATCGCGGCTCGGCCTCGCCCACGATGCCTTCACGCTTCGCATGACCGGCTGCCCGAACGCCTGCGCCCGCCCCTACAACTCCGACATCGGCATCGTGGGCCGGACCCTCGGCAAGTACACGATCTTCCTCGGTGGCCGTCTCCTCGGCGACCGGCTCAACGAGCAGTACAAAGACGTCGTGCCGTTCGAGGATCTGTGCCGCGAACTCACCGCCGTGCTCGCCTGCTACAAGGCCGAGCGGCACGGGGGCGAGACGCTCGGCGACTTTTGCCACCGCAAGGGCGTGGCGCACGTGCGGACGTGGGCCGACGAGTGGCTCGCCGGCGCCCGCGGAGCCACATGAAGCCCCCGGCGCGAGCCGGGGGATCGCCCTCCGTCCCGTTCCGGTCACTCAAGCCGGCAGGTCGTCCCACATCGGACACCACAAGGGGGTCCGGGGGAAGAGTTGGGAGGCGAGCTTTTGCGCCATCTGCGTCGACGGCTCCATGCGGCCGGATGCCACGGCCTCGACCGGGTCGCACTGACCGAGCAGCAGCCGGGCCAGCTCGTCGTCGGCGATCCGCAGGTAACTCCGGCCCACCCGCCCGGGATGCACGGTCGCCTTGCCGTCGGCGACCACGATCGAGCCGCGGAAGCCGGGCGCTTCGAGCCCGAGTTCCAGGGTCTCGCGCACGCCCTCGGCGGCCAGCCGCTCCGCCACCGCCGGGGCCAGCGCCGTGAGCAGTTCCAGCGGCCGGAAAACCTTGGCCACGATCATGCGGTCGCCGGCATGCACGAGGCCGGCCGCCCCGGCGACGGCGTCGTGCAGCGGATCCGCGACGCCCGACTCGTAGACGATTTCCTGACGATCGTTCTCGATGGCCTCGGCGCACGCCCGGGCCAAGATTTCCCGCTCGAGCCCGGGAAACTCCGGATCGGCGAGGATCTCGAGCACCCGATTCCCCGCCTGGATGCAGTAGCCGACGATGCGGGCGCTCGACTCGTGCAGCTCGTAGCGATCCTGGCCGACGAGGGCCACGAGGATGGAGTCGAAAGCGGACCGGCTCACGAGCCAGCGGGAGTAGTTCTCGCTGCGATCGACCGGGCCGACGAATCGCGTGGCGTTCTGCCGGTAGATCCGCAGGATCGCCGGCAGCTCGACGTGCCGCCACTGCCGCATGGTCACCGTCACGCCGTCGCGCGGCCGCTCCTCGAGCAGCCGCGCCAGGATCTCGGTCGGCCGGCCCGGTGTGGCGCAGTCGCGGCCGAGCACGCTCCAGCCCAGTTCGCGGAACGAGGCGGCGATCCGCGTGCGCGACAAGGCGACCACGGCGCCCGACTGCCGCATCCGCTCCTCGGCCGCGCGCACCAGTTGCCGGCCGTGACCGGCGCCGCGGCACTCCGGCAGCACGGCGAGGCGGTCGATCATCGCGCCCGTCACCCGGGCCGTGCCCAGGAGCAGTTCGCGGGGCACGATCTCGACGTGGCCCACGATCCGGCCGGCCAGCCGGGCCACCAGCCGGTTCCCGGCGTCGTGATCGGGGTGATCGACGGCCGCGTGGAACTCGGCCCGCGTCGGCGGGCAGGGCAGGCCCGCGAGCAATTGGAGAATTTCGCTCTGGTCGCCGGCCCGCGCCGGCGCCACCTTGCACTCCGCCAGCATCCAGGCGGGGGCCGTAAACGCCGTGGCCGGCTGATGGGGGAGATGCAGGATCGCCGGCCGCTTCGCCAGCGGCCGCCGGCTGATCACGGTTCCCGAGGGCCGCACTTCCACCGCCTGGACGGCCCCGCCGGCCGGGGCGGACGGCTTCCGGGGTCGGGCGACAGTCCCCTCGGCCAGGCGGATCTTCTTGAGCTTCTGCGTCCCGCGGGCCGGTTTGACCTCGACCGCCTTCGCCCGGGCCGTCCGGGAGGCCACGGCCGTGGCCGGCACACCGCCGCGGATCTTGAGGCGGGGTCGCGCTTTTGGCCGCGGCGTGGCCGCGTTGGGCCGGCTGGAGGCCCGAGACGGGACTCGCCCGCGCGACCTGCAAACCCCTGGAACCCTCGGGGTGCGACCTTCCCGACGCATGCTGCCTCCTTTCCCTGGAGGGAAACCGAACAGTCCGTTGGCGGACAAGATATGCGGGGGATCAGCCCTTTTCCAGTAGCAGGAAGCTTTTCAGCGCCTTTTCCGCGAAAAAACACCAGGGGTACTCGCGCGATCGCAGCACGTCGCGGGCGCGGATCGCCGCCGCCGATCGCTCGGCGCGGGCGAGCAGGTCGCGTCGCAACGGCTCCGTCTCCCGCGCCAGCCGCTCGTTCAGGCCGCGGATGGCGTGACACCGCCGCCTGGCGAGCGCCGCGGTGGCCGCCGTGTCGATCCAGCGGCGCTTTTCGATCACCAGCTCGCGAACCGTCGCCGGCAGCGCGTCGATCGGGCCGAGGTGCCGCTCGGGATGAAACTCCAGATCCCGCAGCGTCTGCTGGACCGCCGCCCGTTCCGCCGTCGGGTCGGCGGCCGAGAAGCCGGCGAAGGTGCGATCGACGTCGAGTCGCAGCGTGCCCGAGACCACCGCGTGCCGCGGCGGGTCGCAGCCCGTGAGCCGGCGGACGATGGCGTCGGTGAGATGGTCATAGGCCGCGCCGCCGATGCCGTGCACGAACACATCGGCCACCAGCAGCCGGGCGACGAGCGTGGTGACCAGGGCTCGCGGCCGGAGCCGCAGCGCGTGCTCCTCCATCCGCGACAGCGCGTCCACCCACTTGGCGGGCGAGGTGTCGGCGGCGATCGGCAGCTCGACCCGCACCGTCTCCAGGTCGGAAAGGGCCAGCGCCCCGGCCGTGTCGGTGTTGGCGTACACCCGCCGCCGGCGGGGGTCGTCCTTCGACCACATCCACCACGGCACCTCGACCCACTCCCCCGCCGCGTCGTGCCGGACGGTGAGGTCGGGCATCGGCCGGCCGCGGCCGCGGACCTTGTGGCTGCGGCGATGATCGGCAAGCGCCGCGTTGTAGGCGTCGTGCAATTGCCGCGCGTGCGCGAGCAGCCAGCCGGTGAACACCATCACCGTCGGCAGCCGCACCAGCTCGCTGACGGGAAGCTCGAGCGTCTGGATGCCGAGCCGCTCCTCGAGCATGTGCCGCGCCTGGGCCAGCGCGAGCCCGAGGCGGTGGCACTCCCCCGACCGCTCGACCGCCAGCGGCCACCACTTCCGCAGGATCGGCTGCGGCTCCAGCGGCGCGAGCAGCTCGCAGGCGCGGCGGCCGAAGGAGGCGAAGCAGTCGGCGTCGAGCACGGGCCGCTCCTCCCAGGGCATCTCCGGCGCGTCGGCGTCGAAGGCCACGATCTCCGCCCGGGCGGACTGCGGCGTGCCCACGGGCACGGCGACGGCGGGCCGGGTGCAGCGGTCGCTGTCCACCACCAGGTTGAGCGCCGTGCCACCGACCTGCCGCGCGTAGGCGTCGAGCGCCGCGTTCTTGAGCCACACGCCCGCATGGAACAGCTCGGGCTGGTGCCCCCCGACGATGATTGGCTGCGCGATCCACTCGGCCACGTCGTCGGGGCGGTGGACGTCGCGGTAGCTGCCGGTGTATTCGGCGGCGACGGTGAGCACCTCGCGGCGGGTGGCGGCGACGAGCTCCCAGAGCCGCAGGTCGCCGATCCGCGTGTCGAAGGCCGCCCGCAGCAGGCGGTTGTTGTCGACGAGCGCCTCGATCGAGCCCGTGCCGGCGCCGGGGGTCACCGGCGGATCGACGAGTCGGCCTCCCGACGCTTCCGGTGCCACGGGGGCCGCCTTGGAGGGGCGTCGGGGAGGAGGCATTGCCGCAGTTCAGGACGCCAGGCCCGCGGCCCCGGCGGCGACGGCCGCCTCCGCGCGATCGAGCACGCCGCGGTAGTAGGCCAGACGGGTCGCCGCATCGTCCAGGGCGCCCCCGAAACTCCGCGCCAAATCGAGATACACGAGCGGCACGGGCAACTCCACGATCTTCAACCCCGCGGCCGCGGCCTGCACCCAGACCTCCAGCGGCATCGCGTAGCCCGTCTCGGTGACGTGCAGGGCCGCGAGCGCCCGACGCGAATAGGCCTTGAAGCCACAGAAGGCGTCGGTGATCGCGAGCCCGAGCCGGGCGTTGATCTCGGCGGTGATCTCCATGTTGATCCGGCGCCGGGTCGCCGGGGGCCGGCTATCGCCGGGAAAATGCCGGAGGTAACGGCTGCCGCTGACGATGTCGGCCGCGGCGGCGGCGGACACGAACTCGGGGATCAACCGTGGCTGGTGCTGGCCGTCGCAGTCGATCGTCACCAGGCCGTCCCATCCACCGGCGAGCGTCTCGCGAAAGGCCGTGGCGAGCGCCGCGCCGTAGCCGGCATTGGCGGCGTGGCGGACGACGCGGATGTCGCCGCGGGATGCCACCCTGGCCGCGAGCAGATCGGACGTGCCGTCGGTCGAGCCGTCGTCCACGACGAGCACGTCACTGGTGTGGCGGAGCACCTCGTCGAGCACTCCCGTGACGTGCGCCGCCTCATTGTAGACGGGCAGGGCGGTGAGGAAGCGGGCCATGGGATCGCCGCGGCGGGCCGCGGACCGGCGGAGCGGGCCGGACGGTCCCCAATCGCGGGGGCGACCGGCGCCAGGCTCAAGCATAGGGCAGGATTCGGCCGGGGCAACGCGCCGGCCGCCGGTCACTCGAGCCAGCCCAGCGGATCGCGCTCGTCCCGGCTCGCCCAGCAGGACAGACCCGGCACCGCGGCCGCCAGCCGCCGTGCCAGCACGTCCATCGCGAACCGCTCGCTGGCATGGTGCCCGACGGCGATCACCGCCAGGCCGCCGGCTGCGGCTTCGATCGCCTGATGGAGCTTGATCTCGCCGGTGAGCAGCGTGGCGCAGCCCCCGCGGACGACCTGCGGGATGCAGTCGCCGCCGCTACCGCACACGATCCCCACCCGGCCGGCCGGCCGGCCCCCGTCGCCGACGATCTGCACGTGCCGCACACCGAGGCTCGCGGCGGCACGGCGGGCCAAGGACGTGACGGTCGTGCCCTCGGTGGTCGTGCCCACGCGGCCGAAGCCGACCAGCGGCCGTTCGGCATCGGGCTCGAGGGGGGCCACGTGGGCCAGGCCGATCAGCTCGGCGAGCTGGTCGTTGATCCCGCCGGCCGCCGAGTCCCAGGCCGTGTGCGGGCTCCAGACCCCCGTGCCGGCGCCGACCAGCGCGAGCAGCACGCGGCCCACGTGGCCTTCCGTCGTGATGCGGGCCACCGGCCGGAAGGGTTGCGGATGGTGCGCGACGACGAGATCCACCCGCTCGCGGACGGCCTCGGCCGCCACCGTCTCGGTGAGCGACAGGCAAGTCATCACGCGGTCGATCGATGCTCGCCGCGGGCTGACGAGCAGCCCGACGGCGTCCCAGTCGGCCGCCAGCCGCACCGGCGCGAGGCTTTCGAGTTCGGCAGCGACCTGGTCGAGGGAAGGCATGTGGCGAGAATACTATGCTGCCAGGTGGGCGTCAGCCCGCCCCTCACGCATCACCATCGCCCATGGACACATCCCGCCTCGCCGTGCCCACCGCGGCCCTCGGCCGCGATCTGCGGACGGCGCTGCGCCGGGCCCGCGACCTGGGGTTCCACGGGGTCGAGCTCGACGCCCGAGACGGCCTCGACCCGGCGGCCATGACGCAGACGGGGCTGCGGCAGATCCGCAAGTGGCTCGGCGACGAGGCGCTCGAGGTGGCGGCGGTGTCGTTTCGCACGCGGGGCGGCTACGCCGATCCGGAGCGGCTCGAGCCGCGGATCGCCGCCACGAAAGCGGCGCTCACGCTGGCACACGGTCTCGGTGCCGGCGTCGTGCTCAACCACGTCGGCGACGTCCCGCCCGAGTCGGCGGGGCCGGCCTGGCGGCTGCTCCTCGACGTGCTCGGCGATCTCGGCCGCTGGTCGCAGCACGTGGGGGCGACGCTGTGCCTGGAGGCGGGCCGGGCGGCGCCCGCGGATCTCGTGCGGCTCTTCGCCGCGCTGCCGGAGGCGGCGCTCACCTGCGACGTCGTCACAGGCGCGCTGGTCGTGCACGGCCACGATCCAGTGGCCGCGGTGGAGGCTCTCGGCGACCACGTGGCGAGCTTCCACGCCACCGACGCGGTGGCCGGCGCGTTCGCCGGCCGCGGCCGCGCGGTGATCCTGGGTACGGGGCAGGTCGACTTCCCCGCGGTGTTCGCCGCCCTCGAGGAGCGGGGCTATCGCGGGTGGATCGGCCTGGAGCCGGTCGATGGTTTCGGCGCCCGGGCCGAGCTGGCCGAGGCGATCGACGTTCTGCGGGCCATCTGACGGAGCCGCCGAATCATGGACGTTTCGCAGGAGCCACGAACAGTTTCGTGGAATCTGCGAAACGTTTGGTAATGGCTGCGAAACGGTGAGGGTGCTGTAGCCGGACGTGAAATTGTTGGGTTTCCAAGGTTTCAGGCTCCAGTCAGGTCTGCCATTTGAATTTTTGGGTCGCCTGGCACACGGAACGAAAATTGCACCATTGTCGATGCTTTGTCCGTGGTGTTGCCGCTCCACCGTGTTCTTCATGTTCCGTCGTCATCGTCTTTCTGCTCGCCGGCTTGCGTCGCGGCCGCTCTGCTGGGTGGTGCTCGGAGTGCATGGACTCGTCGCTTCGGGACTGCCGTTGCCGGTGGTCGTAATCGCCCCGTCCCACGGATCCCCGGCAGCCCGGCGACTGGCGGATAAGGATCGATCGCAGCCCTTTCCATGCATGGACAAGCCCTGCGGGTGCGCGACGGCCGAGCAGTGCTTTACGAACTGCTGCTGCCATACCCCGGCCGAGACGCTCGCCTGGGCGCGGCGGCATCGGGTCGCGCCGCACGTGCTCGCCGCCCTCGAGCGGCGGGTCGGTGCAGCGACCGACGCTCCTGCCGGCTCCTGTTGTGGCATCGAGGCCACCCGCCCATCGGCCAAGCCACGCTGCTGTGCCGCTGCGGAGTCGGGCGTCGATCACAGCGACGCCGAGGTGTGTCGTGACTATCAATCGCTCGCCGCCGAAGTCGTTCCGCCGCCTGCCGAGCGTCCGGCCGGCGACCCGCCTGCGCCATCACGATCGAGGGTCGTCACGCTGCGGGCGATGCTCGCCTGTGGTGGAGTGCTCTCCGGCTGGCTGGCCACGGGCGTGGCCCTGCCGCCGCCGCCGATCATGACCTGCGAACGCCTTCTGCACCCCTGCGGTATCGTCGTCGCCCCAGACCTGCCAGCCACGGGAGTGCGCTCCGCTCCCGAAGCCCCGCCGCCGCGGGCCTGATCCGAACGCATCACGGGGCTTCGGCCCCGGTTGTTGCCGTTTCACCGGATCGACGCGTCGCCGATCGCGATGCGGGCGTGTGCCCGCCGCGCCGGCGCCGACCCTTGCCGATCGCTCGGTCGCGTGTGCGTCCGGCGGCGGCCTTCCCTAAGGAGCACCTCTCATGACCCTGCTCTCGAGCCCGCTGCGTTGCTGCCTGCTCGCCTGCGCCAGCCTTGCCGCCCACGTCGGATTCGGCCACGGCGTGCAGTTGCAACTCACATACGACACGACGACGCAGCAGATCGTCTCCCGCGAAATCGTCTCGACCGACACGCGGCCCACCGCGCTCGGCGCGGTGACGCGGATCTACGTGATGCCGCTGCTGCTTTCCGGAACGCAGGCCGCCCAGCCCGCCTGGTACAGCAAGCCTGACATCACGAACTATCCTTCGGGCAACGGCATCGCCTATCAGTGGGACATCACGACGGGGACCGGCGGCCAGCTCGCCGGCACGGGCTGGGCGTGGAAGAACTCCTCGTCGCTGCCGAATCTGGCCGGCGCCGCGTTCCGGTACGACTTCACCGACCAACTCCTGAAGTGGAACGGCACCGTGTTCACGGCGGCGGCTTCCGGCAGCACGCAACTGCAGGCGTTTCGCGGCGATGCCACGACGGCCCCGACGATCACGACGACCACGGGCAGCGGGGCGACGCTGGTGTACGGGAACGTAAGCACCTCCTCACAGAGCACCAACCCGCATTCCAACGCCGGGTTTCGCCTTCTCGGCAACGGCACGAGTTTCGATCCGGCCTACGCCGGGGCGGATACCGACGGCATCTACCTGCAGGGCCTGCAGGTGACCGTCAGTGGCTCGGGCGTGACGGGCGTGGGGGCTTCGGATCCGCTCTACATGCTGCTCTACAAGAACACGTCGTTCGCCGACGCCTACGCCGTGGCCGAATCGTTCGCCTCGAGCCAAGGGATTCCGACAGCGCAGATCCAGGCGGTGCCCGAGCCCGGCACGCTGTCGCTGCTGGCGGTCGCCGGCGCGATCGGCGGCTGCGGGTTGTGGCGTCGGGCTCGGCGCCGCGCCGCCGGCCTGGGCGAGGGCTGACCGATGTCGTCCCGCACCACGGTCCGTCGTGCCTTCACGATGGTGGAACTGCTGGTGGTGATCGCCATCGTCGGGACGCTCGTGGCGCTCCTGCTTCCGGCGGTGCAGTCGGCCCGTGAGACTGCCCGCCGGACGCAGTGCGCGGGCAATCTTCGCCAGGTGGGCATCGCATGGCGGGGGTATGCCGAGTCCCGCGGTGGCGCCTTTCCGCGCACCGATCACGAGAAGGACGCCCAGGGACGTTCCCAGTCGTGGATCTTCACCATGGCGCCGTTCATGGAAAGCTGCGACGCGATCCGCATCTGCCCGAGCGACTTCCGCGGCACGGAGCGGCGGACGAAGCTGGCCACGAGTTATCTGCTCAACGCCTACGTCTCCATGGCCGTTCCCAAGGCGGTGCGGAATCAGAAACAGTTGACGGCCACGACGCGGACGCTCGTCACGTTCGAGATCTCCCCGCGGATGTCGCCCAAGCCCGCCAACGACCACGCCCACCCCAACGCCTGGTTTTCGGCCGACAACTTCTCGATGCAGGGCATGGTGCCCGACTGGATCTGGCTGGCGATCCAGGCCGAGGCGCACCTGGGAGAGGTGACGATCTTCGACACCGCGGGCAAGCCACAGCAGACCGACCGGCTGCATGTCGGCCACGCCAACTACCTGTTCGCCGACGGCCACGTGGAGACCATCCCGGTCGAGACGGCGGCCGCCTGGGTCGCGGCGGTCAAGTCCGCCACCGACCCGAACTTCGCGATGCCCGACCAGATGCCCCGTGACCGTAACTGAAACCCTCCGCGTCCCGACTCATCCTTTCCCAGGTGCCACGATGACCACTCCCGCCCCTTCCCGCCGCCGACCCCGTCCGCTGATCGCCGCCACCGTCCTCGGATTGTTCGCCGTCACCGCGGGCCATGGCCCGGCCTACGGTCACGGCGAGCCGCTGCAGATCGGCTATGTGGCGGCCACGAACACGCTCACCGTGGCGCCGACTGCCTACGACTATTTCGATCCCGACGAGAACTTCACCTCCGTGCCCGGGTTCGGCCTGCGCACCGTTTACCCCGGCTTCACGCGGACCGACGGCTTGCCGGCCGACGCGACGGTCAGCCTCCGGTTCCTGGCGCCGCTGACCTACTGGAACGAGGCCACCGGCACGGTGAATCCGCTGCCCGAGTCGGTCGCCACGGTCAGCGTGATCAAGGATGCTTTCACGATGTCGCTCATCGACGCCGCCGGCATCACGGGCACGAATCCGCTGCCGATGACGACCTTCGTCGGAGACCCGGGCGAGCACTACCACTTCCCGGCCTATCGGCTCACGAACCCGGATTTCGTCTCCGGCCTCTACGGGCTGTGGGCGGAGGCCCTGGCGACGGGCCCGAACTTCGCCGGTGGCACGGCCAACCCGAGCGACCCGTTCCTGATCGTGCTCAACTACGGGATCACCGACGAGGATCAGTACCACATCGGCGCGGCACGACTGGCGGCGGTCCCGGTGCCCGAGCCATCCACGCTCGCGCTGTGCGCTGCCGCATGTGCTGTGGCCGGGTGGCGGTGGCGCCACAGTCTCGTGCGGCGCCGATCTCGGCGGCCGCGCTCGTGATCGACGTGCCGCGGCGCCGTCCCCGCCGCCGCCATGACGCCCGCTCGCGCGGGTGCGGGCTTATTGCCCGCAGGCTTCATGCCGCACCCACGCACAACCACACTGGTGTTCATTCACCGTCAGCCGGCTCCAGCCAGCCGGGCGGCCAGGGCGATCGCGGCGGTTTCGATGCGGAGGATGAGCGGGCCGAGGCTCGCCCGGATGCCGCCGGCCCGCTCGGCCGCGTCGATCTCCGCCACGGTGAAGCCGCCTTCGGGGCCGACGAGCGCGAGCAGTCCCGTGGCACCCGCGGCGAGACCACGTGCGTCGAGCGGTGCACCCCCCGGGTCGGCGATCACCACGCGAACGCCGGGCGGCATATCGGCCGCCACCTCGGCCACCGACCGCGGCGCGCCGATCTCCAGCAGCGTGTTGCGGCCGCACTGTTTGCAGGCTTCGATCGCGCCGCGCTCGAGCCGGCCGCGGGCCGCCGGCGTGGCCTCCGCTACGCCCCGCTCGGTCTGCAGCGGAATGAGCCGGGCCACGCCGAGTTCCGTCAGTTTCTCGACGAGCCACTTCTGCCGCTCCCCCTTGGGCAGCGCCACGGCCAGCGTGACGATCGGCCCGGCCCGCGGCGGATCGGCCCGCGGTGGTCCGAGGGCCAGCGTCACCTCGTCGCGGCCCACGGCCAGGACCCTGGCCGGCCATGCGACGCCGGTGCCCGCGAACACGACGACCTCGTCGCCGGGCTGCCCCCGGAGCACCCGGGCGAGGTGCCGCGCCTCGTCGCCGGTGAGCAGCGCCCGATCACCGGCCGGCGCGGTGGCGAGGAAGAATCGTTCGCTCATCGCGTCCTCGGGACGGGGCCATCACCAGGGGGTTTTTCGCGCTGACCCGGGGGCCGGGGATCGCTACACTTCGCACCCCATGGTACGCGACCCCGCGCCTTCCGCCGCCCGGTCCTTCGCCGGCTCGCTCGAGCCGGCGGCCTTCCACGCCGCGGCGGCGCAGGATGAGGCGCTCGCGCGGCTCGAATGGCTCGTCGAGCACCACGGCCGCTGCGGCCTGGTGGTCGGCGAGCCGGGCATGGGCAAGAGCCACCTGCTCGCCGTGGCGGCCCGCCGCTGGGCCGGCCTGCACGCCGAGGTGGCCGTGCTGTCGGTCGGGGGCCTGGCCGCCGGCGACTGGCTCGACCTGCTGCTCGACCGCCTGCCGCTCGACGCGCGCAGCCGCGCCGAGCCGCTGCGGTCCTGGCAGAAGCTGGAGAACCGGCTGCGGGAGAACGCGCTGATGGAGCGGACGACGGTGCTCGCCTTCGACGACCTCGATCGCGGGCCCGCCGACGCGCTGGAGGGCGTCGCCCGGCTCGCGTCCGCCGTCGAGCCGAAGTTCGCGCGGCTGGTCGTCGTTGCCACCGCGACGCCGGCGGGCGGGGACCGGATTCCGGACGCGGTGCGCAGCCGCGCGGCCGTGCGGATCGAGCTCGAGCCCTGGACCGCCGCGGACGTGGCCGGGTTCGTGGCGCACGCCGCCGGCCGGGCCGGCCTGGATGCCGGTCTGTTCTCCCCCGCCGCCGTGGAAACCCTCGCCCGCTTCTCCGGGGGAGTGCCGCGGATCGTCTGCCGTCTGGCGAGCTTGTCCACGATCGCGGCCGCAGGCGACGGCCTCGACGCGGTGGATGCGGGCACGGTCGAGCGGGCCTGGCGCGAGCTCGCACCCGACGCCGCCTGGTCGCGGGCCGAGCGGCCGAGCGTCGCCTCGGAAAGCGAGCCGCCGCGGGTGCGGGCCGTCCGCCGGCTGGGCTGATCTCCGCGTTCTGCGGGCCGCGATCCGCGGGCCGTGGCGACGGGAGCGGTCGCCTGCCACGCCACCTCCGGCCCGCCGCCCGGGCGCTATCGACGCCGGCACGCATCGCATACACTCCAGCTTCGCCGTGGGAGCGCCGCGGTGTGCAGGAGCCTTCCGGCAGTGGCAATGAAGCCTTCCCCGCGGCCGAGGTGGGTCGCGATCTCGCCCGACGACGGCTCGGCCATCGAGCTCCGGAACCCGTTCCTGGCCGCCGCCCTCTCCTGGCTGGTGCCCGGCCTGGGCCAGATGTACCAGGGCCGCCGGTTCAAGGGCACGCTGTTCATGGCGTCGCTGCTGGTCACCCTCGTGGCGGGACTGTGGATCGGCGGGGGTCGGGTGGTGTACGCGGCCTGGTGGCCGGGCGAGCCGCGGCTGGCCTTCATCGGCCAGGCCGGCATCGGGGCCGTCGCCATTCCCGCGGTGCTCGAGTCGTTCCGGCTCCACGGCGCGGCCAAGGAGCCGCACGCCATCGGCGCGATGTTCGCGCCGCCGCTCAAGCCGGGCCAACTGGTCACCCCCGCCTACGCCGCACGGCTTGTGCGGACCGACCCGGGCGTGCAGGAAGAGGACTTCTTCGATCGCCCGCCGTTCCGGCAGTTCAAGCGCGACCAGCTCTCCATCTGGCAGCGGCGACTCGGCCGCCGCTTCGAGATCGGCACGTTCTACACGGTGTTCGCCGGCATGCTCAACGTGCTGGTGGTGCTCGACGCCTTCTCCGGCCCGCTGCCCACGCCGGCTCGCGACGACAAGCGGCCGCCGGACGACGGACCGGCACGGCCACCGGGGAGGCGGCCATGATGCCGCCGCGGGCCCCCGGCTCGCCGATTGACTCGCGCCGCCCGCTCACCGCCGGCCCGCCGGCACCCATGGAAAAGGGAGTTCCACCGATGATCGAACCGCTGCCCCTCGTGCTCGCCCAGTTGGCGGGAAAGGTGCCGGGCGTCTTCTACGGCCTGCCCCTGCTGGCGCTGGCGAGCCTGATCTTCGCCGCCACCCACCACGAGGATCCCGCCCAGATCGGCTACGCCACGGTCCACTGGACGGTCTGGCTGGGCGGCGTGCTCGGCGTGGTGCTGGCCGCTGTGCTACTGCTCGGCTGGCTGGCCTGACGAGGCTCAGCCGCCGGACGTCCGGGCGGCGAGCCGCCGCAGTTGACCGCACGCGGCGTCGATCCGCGCCCCCTTGCGCCGCCGCACCTGCACGTTGACGCCGGCGGCGCGGAGCGCGCCGAGGAACCGCTCGCGGGCGGCCGTCGTCGGCTCCTTCCAGGGGAGCCCCGCCACCGGGTTGTAGGGGATGACGTTGAGCAGCGCCGCCCGGCCGGCAAGGAGCCGCACGAGCTTCCGCGCGTCCTCGATCGAGTCGTTGACGCCGCCCAGCAGCACGTACTCGAACGTCAGCCGGCGGCCCGACGCCTCCCAGTAGCGGTCGGCCGCGGCGAGCACGGATTCCACGCCGATCGCCTTGTTGACCGGCACCAGCCGCGTCCGCAGGGCATCGTCGGCGGCGTGCAGCGACACCGCCAGATGGTACCGCGGATTCTCCGCGGCCAGCCGGTCGATGGCCGCCGGCAGGCCGACGGTCGAGATCGTGATCCGGCGCTGGGAGATCCCGAGGCCCTCCTCATGCTGCGCCTCCGCGAGCGCCGGCAGGAGGCGGTCGAGGTTCGCGAGCGGCTCGCCCATGCCCATGACGACCACATGGCTGAGCCGCTCGTCGGGCGGCAGCAGGCGGGCCAGTCGCAGCAGCTGCTCCAGGATCTCGCCCGCGGTGAGGTTGCGGATCACGCCGTCCAGGCCGCTGGCGCAGAACACGCAGCCCATCGCACAGCCCACCTGGGAACTGATGCACACCGTCCGTCGCTGGCCGTCGCGGAGCAGCACGCATTCGATCCGCTGGCCGTCGTGCAGTTCCAGCAGCAACTTCTCCGTGCCGTCCTCGGCCCGCTGATGGGTGGCGATCGACGTGGTCCAGATGCGGAAGTCGGCCTCCAGCCGCAGCCGCAAGTCCTGCGGCAGATCGGTCATCTCGGCGAACGCGGCGGCCCGGCCGCCGCACAGCCAGCGCCTGATCGCCCGGGCCCGCCAGGCCGGCTGCCCGCGGGCGGCGAGCCACTCCTCCAGGCCTGCCCCCGGCTCCAGGATGTGCGCCGCGGCCGCTGTGGGCGGACCAGCGGGCGGGGCCGGATCGGAGGGGGTCATGGGCGGCGGCCGCGGGCCTGCGGCCCTGGCGGCGAAGGATTCCACGGGGTAGATTTCAGTGGGCGAACCGCGGTGGCTCGACCGGCATCATACTCCGGAATCGGCCGGGTCCGCCCCTGCATCATCGGGTCGGAGAGTCTCATGAGCGAGCGGCATTTCGACGAGCGCACCCGCTGGGTCTACGATGAGCGGCTGTTCCCGGTGTGGAACTCCGCCTTCGACCGGGGTGCCCGCACCGAGATGATCCGGGACGATCTTTGGGCCGGCCGCAGTATCGCGGTGCTGCTGGCCGTGCTCGTGGCCATCGGCCTGATCCTGGCGCTCGTGACGCTGGCGTTCGTCGTCAACTGGCGGTGACCCTCCGCGGGTCCGGTTTCCGGCCCGGGTCCGCGGGCCCGGGGCGTGCCGCGGGGAGATTTGCCCCCCCTTGACGACGGCTGTACAACATTGTCGGTCTGCGACGGTGGGGGGAGGGGAAGTAGTTTTCGGTGGGGGGCGGCCCGGTCCGCAGCGCCATGCCTGAATCCGACTCGCTTGCCGCGCTGGTCATCCGCGCCCCGGCGAAGCTCAACCTGTCGCTGGCGGTGCTGGAGAGGCGGCGCGACGGCTTCCACGCGATCGAGTCGCTGATGGTGCCCGTCACGCTGCACGACACGCTCCGCGTGCGGCGGCGGGACGATGCGGCGATCACGCTGGCCGTCCGCTTCGGCGGCCGGCTGGCCGGCGCCGAGGGCCGGGCCCTGGCCCGCGACGTGCCCGTCGACGACTCCAACCTCGTCGTGCGCGCCGTCCGCGGACTGCGCGAGGCGGCGGGTGTGACGGCCGGCCTCGACGTCGAACTCGTCAAGCGCATTCCCTCCGGCGCCGGCCTCGGGGGCGGGTCGAGCGACGCGGCCGCCGCTCTGCTGGCCGCCGCGCGGGCCTGGGGGATCGACTGGACGCGGGAGCGGCTGGCGGCGGTGGGCGCCGGGATCGGCAGCGACGTGCCGTGGTTCTTCACCGCGGCGCCGGCGATCGCGCGTGGCCGCGGCGAGCGGGTCGAGCCGGTCGCGGGCGTGCCGCCGCTGGCCGCCGTGATCGCCTGCCCGACGACGGGCCTCTCGACCGCGGCCGTGTATGCCGCCTGCACGCCCGACGCGGGGCGGCGCGGCGATGCGGAGCGGTTGGCCACGGCCCTCGAGCGCGGCGACCTGCGGGCGGCGGGCGGCCTGATGCACAACGCGCTCGAGACGCCGGCCCGCCGGCTGTGCGGCGACGTGGACCGGCTGCTCGCGACCCTGGCCCGGGCCGGCGCGGTGGAACCGCGGCTCACGGGCAGCGGCAGCGCCTGCTTCGCGTTGGCACGCACGACCGTCGAGGCCCGGGCGATCGCGGGCCGGCTGGCCGCCGAGCGGATCGCCGGCCGGCCGGCGTGGCCGGGCGTGTTCGTGGTGCGGACGGCGCTGCCGGGGGCGGCAGGCGGCCGCGAGCCGCGGGCGGTGGGGCACGGGGCGGAGTGGCGGACGATGGTGGCGTAGTCGGTCGTGATCGTCGGCTGGAACGAGGGCCCGTCCCGCCGGGGTGGGCCGGGGGCGGGAGGTGACGCAGGCATGCTGATCACCGAGGTTCGCGTGAAGCTGGTGGGCAACGCCGCAGAGCGGCTGATGGCGTTCTGCTCGATCACGATCGACGCCGCCTTCGTGGTTCGTGATCTGAAGATCATCGGCGGGCCCAACGGACCGTTCGTGGCGATGCCCAGCCGGAAGCTCTGTGGGCATTGCCACGGCTGCGGCTTCAAGAATCCGCTGCGGGCCGGCTACTGCAACCAATGCGGCGTGAAGCTCCCCACCGGCAACCTGCCGCGGGACGACGACGGCCGGCTGCGGCTCTACGCCGACATCGCCCATCCGATCAACGCGGCCTGCCGCGAGGCGATCCAGAAGCGGGTGGTGGCGGAGTACGAGGCCGAACTGGTGCGGTCCCGCGAGCCCGGCTACGTCTCGCGGTACGACGCGATCGGCGACGAGTAGGCCCGGTGCGACCTACGCCCGCACGAGGGCGTGGAAGTCGCGGGTCAGCCGGGCGGTGACGGGGCCGGGCACGCCCGCACCGATCCGACGGCCGTCGATTTCCACCACCGGGATCACCTCGGCGGCCGTGCCCGTGAGGAAGCACTCGTCGGCCGTGTAGAGGTCGTGGCGGACGAGCGTCGCCTCGCGGCAGTCGATGCCGGCCGCATGGGCGAGTTCCATCACGGCGCCGCGGGTGATGCCCTCGAGGATCCCGGCGTCGGGTGGCGGCGTGAGCAGCTTGCCGCCGCGGACGACGAACACGTTGTCGCCCGTGCACTCGGCGACCTCGCCCTTGTGGTTCAGCATCAAGGCCTCGACGCAGCCGGCCTGCAGGCCCTCGAGCTTGGCCATGATGTTGTTGAGGTAGTTCAGCGACTTGATCCGCGGCGACAGGGCCGCCGACTGCGTCCGCTGCGTGGCGGCCGTCACGATCCGCAGGCCCTTGTCGTAGAACTCCCGGGGATAGAGGGCGATCGTGTCGGCGATGACGATCACCTGCGGGTGCTTGGTGCGGTTGGGGTCGAGGCCCAGCGAGCCCGCCCCCCGGGTCACCACCAGCCGCACGTAGCCGTCGGCGAGCTTGTTGGCGGCGAGCGTGTCGACGACGGCCTTGGCCAGCGGCTCCCTGGCCATGGGGATCTCCAGGCAGATCGCCCGGGCGCTGGCATAGAGCCGGTCGAGGTGGGCGTCGAGGCGGAAGACGCGGCCGGAGTAGCTCCGGAGCCCCTCGAAGATGCCGTCGCCGTAGAGCAGACCGTGGTCGAAGACACTGATCTTCGCCTCGTCCTCGGGGACGAGCCGGTCGTTCATGAAGATGATGCGGGGCATGGGGCCTCTCCTCGTCGCCCGGCCGCGGTCGCTTCAGCCCGCCAGACGGCAGGCGGTCGCCGGGGTGGCCTCCACGCGGCCCGCCGCCAAGCGCACGATCCGGTCGGCCCGCGAGGCGATGGATCCGTCGTGCGTAACGAGCACTATAGAAAGCCCGTCGGTGCGGTTCAACTCGCAGAGTGCGTCCAGAATCCCGGCCCCGGTGGCCTGATCGAGGTTGCCGGTGGGCTCGTCGGCCAGGAGCACCCGCGGCCCGGCGACCAGCGCCCGGGCGATCGCCACCCGCTGCATCTCGCCGCCGGAGAGCTGCCGCGGCTTGTGCCGCAGCCGGCCGCCGAGACCGAAGCGGTCGAGCAGGGCCCGGGCCCGGTCGCGGGCGGCCCGCCTCACCCGCAGCCACTCGAGCACGCCGTGCCGCACCAACAGCGGCGCCAGCACGTTCTCCAGCGCGTCGAGCTCGGGAAGCAGGTGGTAGGCCTGGAAGACCATGCCCATCGCGGCGTTCCGCAGGCGGTCGCGCCGGCCCGCCGGCAGGTCGTCGATCCGCTCCCCGTCGAGGAGCACGGCCCCGGAGTCCGGCGGGTCGAGCAGGCCCATGAGGTGCAAAAGCGTGCTCTTGCCCGAGCCGCTCTGGCCGACGATCGACACGAAGCCGCCCCGCGCGAGGCGGAAGTCCACGCCGCGCAGCACCTCCAGCGTGGCGTCGCCGGAACGGTAGGTCTTCCGCAGGTCGCGGACCTCGAGTACGGGGGCCGTGGGGTCAGTCATGCCGCAGGGCCTCCACGGGGTGCAGGCGGGCGGCCCGCAGCGCGGGCAGCACGCTCGAGGCCACGGCGATCGCCACCGCGCCGGCGATGATCCAGGCGATGGTGGCGACGTCCACGATCGTCGGGATGCGGTGGAAATAGTAGATGGATGGGTCGAAGACCCGGGCTCCGGAGAGCCATTCGACGCCGGCACGGATGCGGTTGAGGTTCGTGACGATCGCCAGCCCGAGCCCGAGCCCCGCCCCCGCCCCCACGAGCCCCAGCGCCAGTCCGTAGCCGAGGAAGATCCCCGCGATTCCCGACGAGCCGGCGCCGAGCGACTTGAGGATGCCGATATCGCGGGTCTTCTCCACGACGATCATGAAGAAGATGGCCAGGATGCCGAAGCCGGCCACGGCAATGATCAGGAAGAGGAGGATGTTGAGCACCGACATCTCCATGTCCACCGCGGCGAGGAGCGGCCCCTGTTTGTCGCGCCAGGTGGAGACGGCGTACAGGTCGGCGGGAAAGGCCTTGCGCAGCGCGTCGCGGACCGCGTCCAAGTCGGCGCCGGGGGCGAGCTTGATCTGGATCGAGTTGACGCTCGTCAGGCCCGACTGCGGATCCACCATGCCCCGCATCCGCTGCAGGGCTGCGATCGGCACGAACACGAAGTTCGAGTCGTATTCGCTCATCTTGCTCTCGTAGAAGTCGACGATCGTGAAGGTGTCGGTCGCCGCCTTGGGGGGCGTGCCCGCGGTGGGAAACGTGACCTTCACGTCGTCGCCCGGGAGCACGAGGAACCGGTCCACGCCGCTGGAGTCGCGAAAACTCGCCAGGCCGATGCCCGGCACGATACCGGTGAACTGCTCCTTCGCCGGGTCCATCGCCGTGCCGGTCTCGGGCCGGGCCGCCTGAAACGGGTTGCCAGGCCGGGTGGCACCGGGATCCGCCGGCGGGTCGGCAGCGGCCGAGTTCTCGCTGGTCGCCGCGAGGACCGCTTCGACCTGACTGTCGACGGTCCGTACCGGCGCGGCCTCGGCCCGGATCCGCTCGCGATACAGCCGTTCCCGCTCGACCCGCATCCGCCGGTGGGGCCAGCCCGCGCCCTCGAGCGCCGGTCGCGTCGGCTCCGCCGCGGCCGCTTCGGCCTGGCTATCGACGGTGTCGTAGCCGCCCTCACGGAGGTCGAACGAAAGCTGCCTGCGGTTCGCCGGATGCTGGAGGTAGCGGCTGAAGTCGCTGACACTCGCGTGCGTCGCCTCGTCGATGCCGATGAACATGATCTGCCGGGTGATCCACTGGCCGCGGACCTGGAAGTTGAGCATCGCCGGCACCGCGACGGTCGGCGTCATGCCGGCG
>JBIPLS010000154.1:0-7798 GCA_044368305.1 Pirellulales bacterium | reverse complement strand
TGCCACTCGCGGCCCAGCGAGTCGTGGATCACGAAGTCGATCTTCGGCCCGTAGAAAGCGGCCTCCCCCGGCTCGGGCTCGCAGCCCGGGAGGTTCATCCGCCGGGCCACTCTCTCGATCGCCGCCTCCGCCTCGGCCCAGCGGTCGGGTGGGCCGACGTACTTGTCGCTCGTCGGGTCGCGGAACCCGAGCCGGACGCGGAAGTCCTCGAAGGCCAGGCTCTCGAGGACCTTGAGGGTGAACGAGATGCAGCCCTCGACCTCCTGCTCCACCTGCTCGGGCGTACAGAAGATGTGGGCATCGTCCTGGGTGAACCCGCGGACCCGCGTCATGCCGCCGAGCTCGCCCGATTGCTCGTAGCGATACACGGTGCCGAACTCCGCCAGCCGCAACGGCAGGTCCTTGTAGCTGTGGGGCCGGGCCTTGTAGATCATCGTGTGGTGCGGGCAGTTCATCGGCTTGAGCAGGTATTGCTCGTCGTCGCTCATGGCGATCGGCTTGAACTGGCTGTCGGCGTAGTAGGGATAATGGCCCGAAATCTTGTAGAGATCGACCTTGCCGATGTGCGGCGTGTAGACCGGCTGGTAGCCGCGGGCGGCGAGCTCCTCGCGGACGAACGATTCGAGCGTGCCGCGGAGGATCGCCCCCTTGGGCATCCAGAGGACGAGCCCCGAGCCGACGAGCGGGCTGGTCGTGAACAGGTCGAGCTGCTTGCCCAGCACCCGATGATCGCGGCGGCGGGCTTCTTCCAGCGCTGCCAGATGGGCGTCGAGCTCCTCCTGCGAGAACCACGCCGTGCCGTAGAGCCGCTGCAGCTGGGCGTTGTTCGCGTCCCCCTTCCAGTAGGCGCCGGCGATGTTCGTGAGCTTGAAGGCGCCGATGCAGCCGGGGCTGGCCACGTGGGGGCCGCGGCACAGGTCCACGAACTCTCCCTGCCGGTAGAAGGAGAGCGTGGGATGGGCGGCCAGGCCGGTCTCGATGTGCTCGGCCTTGAGGGGCTGGTTGAGGCCGCGGACGATCTCCACGGCCTTCTCCCGCGGCACCTCGACCCGCTCGAAGGCCTCGTCGGCGGCGATGATCCGCCGCATCTCCGCCTCGATCACCGGCAGGTCCTCGTCGGTGATCGGCCGTGCGGCCCGCATGTCGTAGTAGAAGCCGTCGCCGGTGGTCGGTCCGAAGGCCAGCTCCACGCCCTCGAAAAGCCGCATCACCGCCCGGGCCATGACGTGGGCCGCGGAGTGACGCATCACCGGCAGCGCCCGCGGATCGCCCGCGTACAGCGGCTCGACGGCCGCGGTATCCACGGCCGGCAGCGGGGCGTCGAGCCCCATGGGCTTGCCGTCGAGCAGGGCCGCGATCGGCCGGGCATTCCTCCGCGGGGCGGGCTGCGGCGGGGGTGCCGCGACGAGCACGTCGGCCAGGCGGGTGGCGGCGGGGTAGTCGCGGACGGAACCATCGGTGAAACGGACGTTGGGCATGGCGGCGCTGGGATGCTGAGACGCGGAAGGGCGAACGGCTGACGCGGCCGTTTTCGCCGGAAAAACTCGCAGCGTATCCGCCATGGCGCGGGGGCAGCAAGCCGCGGCCGGGGAGACCGGCCGGGCCGCGAAAGTCGCTTGACTGGCGCTCGATCACGCGCGAGACTCTCCCTGTGGTCTTCGCGGGCGATTAGCTCAGTTGGTTAGAGCACTAGCTCGACAAGCTAGGGGTCATAGGTTCGAGTCCTATATCGCCCACTGCCGCTTTTGCGGCGGAACGCGCGGGTTCGTGGCGTTTCGCAAGGGATGAATACGCGGCCTGGGAGCCGATCCAACGCGGACTCCAGCGGCCCGAAATCACGAGGAGTTCGCCTGATGGAGTCCCAAAACCCCGTCCACGCCGGCGCCGACCCGAGCCCGCGCGGCCGCCGGGAGTTTCTGCGGCAGGCGGCCACCGCGGCCGCCGTCACCCCCGCGCTCGTCGCCACCGCATCCGCCACGGCAGCCGACGCGCAGGCGGGCTTGCGGCGGCTGGCGATGGTCGGCACCGGCAGTCGCGGCGTCCTCACCTGGGGCGCGCCTGTCCTGAAGGACTACGCCGATCTCGTGGAGTTCGTCGGGCTGTGCGACGTCAATCCCGAGCGGGCGGAGCTGGCCCGGGAGCTGATCGGCACGCGGGCGCCGGCCTATACCGACTTCGACCGCATGCTGCGGGAGACGCGGCCGAACACCGTGATCGTGACGACGGTCGACGGCGTGCACGCCGATTACGTCTGCCGGGCGATGGAGTTCGGCTGCGACGTGATCTGCGAGAAGCCCCTGTGCACCGAGGCGAACCAGGCCCAGGCGATCGTCGACACGCAGAAGCGGACCGGACGGACGCTCACGGTCACCTTCAACGCCCGGTACGGATCCGCCGCCATGCAGGTCAAGGAGCTGCTGCAGGCCGGCACGATCGGCGAGATCCTGGAGGTGAACTACGACGAGTTCCTCGACCGCCGGCACGGGGCCGACTACTTCCGCCGCTGGCACGCCTTCAAGCAGAACTCGGGCACGCTCCTCTGCCACAAGGCCTCGCACCACTTCGACCAGCTCAACTGGTGGATCGGTTCGGACCCCGTGGAGGTGATGGCCTACGGGCGGCTGGCCGTCTACGGCCACAACGGCCCCTTCCGTCACTCCCACTGCCGGCCCTGCCCCTTCAAGGACCGCTGCCAGTTCCACTGGGACGTCACCAAGGACGAGGAGGCGATGCGGATGTACGTCGCATGCGAGGATCAGGACGGGTATCTGCGCGACGGCTGCGTGTTCCGCCCCGGGATCGACGTGCCCGACACGGCCACGGCCCAGATCCGCTACGCGGCGGGGCCGCTCGTCTGCTACTCGCTCAATGCGGCCGTGCCCTACGAGGGCCAGTTCATCGTCTTCAACGGCACCAAGGGGCGGATCGAGCTGCGGGACTTCCACCGCCAGCCCTGGGAGGTGTCGGCTTCGGCCGAAATCCGTGTCACCACGGCCGACGGGGCCACGCGACTGATCCCTGTGCAGGCGAAGGGCCCCGGACACGGCGGCTCCGACAAACGGCTCCGCGACGCCATCTTCCGCCCGGCTGCGGCCGACCCGCTCGGCCAGCGGGCCGGCATGCGGGAGGGGCTGATGAGCTCGCTCGTCGGGATCGCCGGCTACACCTCGATCGCCGAGCGGCGGCCGGTGCGAATCGCCGATCTCGTCCGCTGGGCATGATCGACCGCCGGGCCTGACCGCCCCCGCCCGGGCCCCGCCGGTTCGTCGGCGGCCGGGCCGCCGCACGCCCACCCGCAGCCGCCACGGTGGGCGAACCGTTTTCTCACCGGATCCGTACAGGATCCTCATGGTGGCGGTGCAGACTCTTGGCGGCCACGGCGCCGGATGAGCCACCGCGAACCAGGCAGGGAGGACCGGCACGACCGGGACGGAGCCATGAATCGCGACGAACTGCTCTCGCTCTGCCGCGGGTACGCGGGCCGCCGGCTCCATTCCGGCACGGCCCGGGTGACCGTGGAGTTTCGTGGCCGGACCGTCGATCCGGTGCCCGAGATCCTGCGCAGCTTTCGGCTGGCGGAGATCTCCGAGAGCGAGAAGAACTCGCTGCTCTCGCTCCTCTGCGATCCCGAGGAGGCTGACTTCTGCGCGGAGACGGCCTGCGTGCGGGATCCATACGCCGACGAGCGCGACGGCGAGAGCGACGACGACGACGTCGGCTGACCGCCGGACCGGCCGCGCGCTTGACCGCTGCGGCCGCCGCGGGCTGCAATTGCATCCATGCGCCTGAACATCCCGCCCCCACCCCGCGGCATCCCCCGCCGGCTCCGCGGCTGGTACGTCGTCGCGGCGGCGGTGATCTCCGCCGTGGCTGCGGCGGTGGCGCCGATGTGCCCGGATCGCGACGCGGCCGGTCGGCCTCTGTGGCGGGTGCAGACCGTCCACGACGGCGACACCGTCACCTGCGTCGATCCCCAGGGCCGACCGCACAAGATCCGGCTCCTCGGCATCGACGCCCCGGAGCACCATCAGCCCTACGGAGACGCGGCCCGGGCGGCGCTGGCCCGAAAGCTCGGCGGCGCCGTGCAGGTGCGCGGCGCGGCCCACGACCAGCACGGCCGGCTCCTGGCCACGCTTTTGGTCGAAGACCATGACGTCAACCGCGAGATGGTGGCCGAGGGACTGGCGTGGGTGTTCGGCGGGTTCGCGCCCGACGAGGATCTGCTCGCTGCCGAAGCCGAGGCGCGGCGGCAGCGGCGCGGCCTGTGGGCCGACCCGCACCCGGTCGCGCCCGCCGATTGGCGGGCCCTGCATCCCCCGCACCGCTGAATCGGGGGTAGGGTCGCGGGCGGGCATGAAGCCGCGGCCGTTCCGCGTATATTCGTCCGCATGCAGCAGCCGGCGGACATCGTGATCACGGGCGTGGGAGTCGTCAGCCCGATCGGCATCGGCTGCGGACCCTTCTGGGAGGCGCTCGCCGCCGGCACCAGCGGCATCCGCCTCATCGATCTCTTCGACTCCAGCTCGCTCCGCGTCCGCTTCGGCGGCCAGGTCGCCGATTTCGATCCCAAGCTCTACGTGCGGCCACGGAAGAGCCTCAAGGTGATGAGCCGCGAGATCCAGATGGGGTTCGCGGCTGCGGACCTGGCGATGGCCGACGCCGGGCTGGCCGCGGGAGCGGTCGAGCCGGAGCGGTTCGGGGTCGTGTTCGGCGCCGACATGATCTACGCCGACCTCGAGGATCTGGAGCGGACCTACCGGCGGTCGGTGGTGGATGGGCGATTCTCGTTTCCCGCCTGGGCCGAGGCGATCCAGGAGGAGTTGCACCCGCTGTGGCTCCTCAAGCACCTGCCGAACATGACGGCCTCGCACGTGGCGATCGCCCACGACGCCCGCGGTCCCAACAACTCGATCGTGCTCGGCGACGTGTCGAGCCTGCTGGCGGTCGCCGAGGCGGCCAGCGTCATCCGCCGCGGCTGGGCCGACGTGATGCTCGCCGGGGCCACGGGCTGCAGGCTCCATCCCACCGCCCTGGTCGCCCGTGGCGACGCCCTCCTCTCCCACCGGGGCGACGACTTTCGCCGGGCCTCGCGGCCCTTCGACCGCGACCGCGACGGCCTCGTCAACGGCGAGGGCGCCGGCACGCTGGTGCTGGAGTCGCGGGCCCACGCCGAGCGCCGCGGGGCCCGCATCCGCGGCCGGCTGCTGGCCACGGCCGCCCGGTGCGAACCCGGCGCCCGGCGCGGCGGCCTGACGGGCTCTTCCCTCCGGGCGGCGATCCGCGCGGCCCGCACCGCCGCGGGCCTGGAGCCGGCGGCCGTCGGCCACGTCAACGCCCACGGCGCGAGCACGATCGACATGGATCGGGCGGAGGCCGCCGCCATCCGCGCGGAGCTCGGCGACGTCCCCGTGACGGCGGCCAAGGGATCGTTCGGCCACCTCGGCGCCGGAAGCGGCGTCGTCGAACTGGCCGCCAGCGTCCTGGCGCTCGAGCGCGGGCTCGTGCCGCACACCCTCAACTACGAGACGCCCGACCCCGCCTGTCCGGTCAACGTCGTGCACGGCGGGCCGCTCGCCGGCCGGCCCGCCACGGCGATCGCCGTCAATGTCTGCTCCACGGGCCAGGCGGCCGCCGTGGCCGTGGCCGCGGAATGAGCGGCGGCCGTCACCAGGAGCCGTAGAAGCCGAACGACAGGCCGTTGTAGAAGGTCTGCCCGCCGACGTCGATCGCGTCGATGTCGCGATTGTCGAGGTTGAACTGCCGGGTGGCCGTCGCCATGCCCGCGACCCAGAGGAAATCGTAGCCCACCTGAAGCGCGAAGTTCGGCGTGATGTGCCACCCCGCCATGAGGGTCAGGTCGCCGATGAATCCCGGCCCCGTGCGGGTCGCCTGGTCGGTGAAGGCCACCGTCTGCCGGCCGCCCGGGGGAATGAATAGCGTGTCGACGCCCGCGGCCTGCTGGGACGTGCTGGCGAAGGTCAGCGCCGGAGCCGCCCGGCCCCGCAGGCCCCAATAGTAGAACTCATTCTGACTGATCAGCTCGCCGCCGATGTTCAGGCCGAGCAGCCAGTTGCCGGCGTCGATGTTGTAACGGCCCCCGAACTGCTCGGGCGTGGCGTCGCCGCGGCCCGTGGTGAGCGTGAACCGCTCGTTCACCGTCGCCAGCCGGGTGCCGAGGATCAAAGCGGGGAGGAAGCCCCGCTCGGCATGCCGCGTCCAGTTGCCACCCGGCGACATCACGAGTTGATCCCGCCCCAGCCGGCGGCGGAGCTTGTAGTTCCACTCCCAGCTGTTGAAGTCCGAATCCATGTCCGTGGTGAAGGCCGTGGCCCCGTTGAAGCCGGGCGCCAGCGGTGCCAGCGGGCTGATCAGGAAGCCGTCGGCCAGGGCGTTGCGGCCGTCGGTGTCCGAATACGTCATGCCGCCGTAGTAGATGAACTCGAAGGCCCGGTCCCGATCCAGGTAGTCCCGCCCCAGTGACTTGCCGATCGTGATCCGGGCGCCGGGGGCCACGTTGAACGGCTGCGGCGTGGTCGTGTAGCGGATGGTCTCGCGGGCCGGGGCGACGACGTCGACGTCCTCGAAGATCACGCGGCGATTGTTGCGGCTGCGATCCATCCACAGCGACTCGGCTCCCACGTACCAGCCGCCGTTCCAGAACCAGTCGCCCGAACTCGCCTCGAACGGCATCTCGTCGACCTGGAAGTCCTCGAGCAGCATGCCCTCGCCGAACCGCGAGGAGACGTCGAGGACGGCGGGGGCGGACTGCGTCGTCACCATCTCCACGGGTTCCGCATCGACCACGATCGACGTCTCCGGCACGATCGCGGTCTCGGTCGGCAGGCTCGTGCCCGGGCCGAGGATGATCTCCTCGGCCTCCCCGATCACGGGCGTGGGCACGACCCGGCCGCCGCGATCGCCGGCCCCGGGCTGGCCGGACGCGACCCCGCAGCAGGCCCACGCCACGACGCACGCCACCCAACCCAATCCATCGAAAGTTCCACGTCCGGCGAAGTTGCTCACGGCTGGCCCCAACGTGCGAGACGACGGCGCGAGACGATCATGCCTCGCGCATCCGGAACGACCATCGTCATCCCTGCGACCGATTCCACAGTTATTTTCCGCAGCGGCACCCGCGTCTTGCCCAGCCTACCGCGGGCGGCGCGCGGCTGCGGCCGTGATCACCGTCACGCCCCCGCCAACCGGTTCCTGGGCCGCGGCGCTCCAGCCGGGGGGGGCGTCTTATCGATGCCTTCCTCGGGCGGCGGTCGCCCAGCCCCCGGAGTCGCCCCATGGTCCCCAGTCGCCAGCATCTGCTCCTCGTGGGGACGCTGCTGTTCCTCCTCGGGGTGCAGTTCCGGCTCGTCGAATCGTTCACGCTCAACGAGCGGTCGAGCCGGTTCGTGGCGGCGCAACTCGGCGATCAGGCGACGCGGCAGTCGCTCGCTTGGCAGGGCGTGCCGCTGCGGAAGGTGGTGGAACCGCCGCGCTGGCTGGGCCTGGCCCTGATGTCGGCGGGGGCGGTGCTGACCGCAAAGAGCCTGTCGCTGCGAGGCGGGCACTCCTGACTGGCCGAGGCCGTCAGGGCCGGGCGTCGCTGATCGTGGCCGGCTACGCCGCCTCGACCCCCGGGCTCTCACCGAAGTAATACTTCTTCGCGTCGGGGTTGGAGAGCACTTCCTGCGCCGTGCCGTGGCACAGCACCTTGCCGGCCCGGATCACGTAGCTGCGGTCGGTGATCGCCAGCGTCTCCCGCTCGCGGTGGTCGGTGATCAGGATCGAGATCCCGTCGTCCCGC
>JBIPLS010000153.1:0-7960 GCA_044368305.1 Pirellulales bacterium | reverse complement strand
CCACGGGCCGGCCCAGTTCGTCCACCAACAGATATCCGCCGAACACGCCGTGCGTCGGCGAGTCCACGACGGTCAGAAACCCGAACGTCGGCCCGTCGGGCCGCGTTGTCTCCTGCTGCTGCATGCCGCGCCGCCGCTCCCCGAGCCGTCCGACCCGCCGCTTCCCTGCGACGATCCTCCGGCGATTGCATCCATCGGCCCGCCCCGCCGGCCACTTGAGCGGCTCGGCCCCGCATGCCCCGCCCGCATTCCGGGGCCACCCGCGACGGCACCCTGGAGAAACCCTGCCGGTGGCGCGGCCCAAACCGCCGCGCGTGGCAAACCCGGCCATGGCTGCCTACGATGACGAGGTCGCCCGGGCCGTCCGCAGCCCCTTTCCGCCCCGAGGAAGATCATGCACGACGTTCCTCCGATCTTTACGCAAGTGGACATCTCTTCCGGAACGGTCGCCCCCGCACCGGTGACGACGCTCGACGGCACCGACACCGCCAAGCTTCTCCGCGATCTCGTCATCCTCCAACACCGGTCCTGCGAACTGCTCGCGGAGCTGGTGAACCAGGTCTCCCTGCAGCAGCGGCAGCGGGCTGCCGAGCTCAAGGCCTGGAAGGAGGCGAACCCGCATCTCGCGCAGTCGTGCCGCCGGGCGGCCGAGGCGCTCACGAAGGTGCACACCGAGTTCCTGTCGAGCATCGCCCAGGAGGCGGCCGACAACGCCGACGATTTTACCGACAGCGAATACGCCCTCGGCGAGTTCATCGACCGCTACGGTCCACGGCTGGCCCACTTCAACGGCGTGCTGCAGCTCTTCGCACAGCTCGGCGCTCCGCTGCCGCAGGCCGAGGCTCCCGCGGACGGCTGACCACCGTCGGCGAGCCCGCGGCTGCTCCGCTTCCCTTCCCTCCGAAAGGCTCTGCATGTCCACCGCCCCCGCCGCCCCGGCTCCCGTGTTCGCCGTCGCCACGCCGGAGCAGGTGGCCTCCGCCCGGGCCGCCCTCGACGCCCACACCGTCGAAATCATCGCCTGGCACTTCCACGAATCGACCGGCTGTCCGTTCTGGCTCGAGTATGCGAAGTCGCTGAACTTCAACCCGCTCACCGACGTGACGTGCTACGACGACCTGAAGAAGTTTCCGCCCTTCGAAGACGAATGGCTCCGCGGCGGGCCGGTCCGCCGCTGGGTGCCCAGGGGGCTCGCCGACCAGCCGGCCTACGTCTTCGAGACCGGCGGCACGACCGGGATCCCGAAGTCGCGGTACAACTCCCGCGACTTCCGCACCGACTACGAGATGTTCAGCGACACGCTGCCCGAGGAGTTCTTCCCCAAGGGGGCGAACTGGCTGATGCTCGGGCCTTCGGGCCCACGGCGGCTGCGGCTCTCGATCGAGCACCTCGCCCAGCACCGCGGCGGGATCTGCTTCTGCGTTGATCTCGATCCGCGCTGGGTGATCAAACTCATCCAAAAGGGCTGGATGGAGCACCTGGAGGCCTACAAGCAGCACTGCATCGACCAGGCGATCACGATCCTCGAGGCCGGCCACGACGTGCGTTGCATGTTCACCACGCCGAAACTGCTCGAGGCCCTGGCGCTGGCCCTGGAGAAGAAGGGCACGACGATCCGCAAGGCGGGGATCACCGGCATCTTCTCGGGTGGCACCGAGTTCACGCCGCAGTGGACGCGGTTCGCGGTCGAGGAACTGCTCGACGGCGCCTACATGACGCCCACCTACGGCAACACGCTGATGGGGCTGGCCGCCTCGCGGCCGGTCGTGCCGGCCGACGGCTACACGATCGCCTACTACGCCCCGCAGCCGCGGGCCGTGATCGAGGTCGTGGACTTCGACGACCGTGACCGTGTCGTTCCCTACGGCGGCACCGGCCGCGTCCGCCTCACCACGCTCACCAGGGAGACCTTCATCCCCGGCTTCCTCGAACGCGACGAGGGCGAGCGCGAGCTGCCGTATGCGAAGTACCCCTGGGACGGCATCAGCGGCGTCCGCCCGTTCCGCGAACTCGCCGCCACCACAACCGTTGGCGTGTATTGACCTGTCGCCAGAGGCCGAACGCCCAACCCGGCTCGGGGCTGCCCATGCTCCATCGCCTGACGTTCGCGTCGGGCCTCCCGCCCTCCGCTCACTCGGATGTCGCCTGCGCTTCGCCATCCTGGCTGCGCTTGTCGACATACGCCGGCTCCTCGAGCACGGGAAGCCCCTCACCTCGCTTTATCACAAGCCCAAGGCACGAAGGCCGGGGAGCATTAGCGGACACGAGGTCGGCCCAGAACCCTTGCTCCTGTTAGTCCATCGCCTGTCAGGACGCATGACGCCGCGTTTCGTTTCCCGGCGGATACGGCAGGCGAGGGATCGCCCCTGCCGTTGAGCCGGCGTAGCTGACCAGCGGAGCCATGGATGGCGGAGCGCAGGCAGCTCCGAGTGAGTGGAGCCCCGGGCACCGATCCGCCACGGGCGGATTGGTCGGGGCGCAGCGAACGTCCGGCGAAACGGTCGGGGCGATCCCGAGCCGGGTTGGGCGAGATGACCAGCGAATCAGCTAAACTACCGCATCCCTACCTAGGACCTCACCCATGCACCTCCCCGCCTGGCGTTTCGGCAAGCCCTACGAGTCGCTCGAGCGCGAGACGCTCGTCCACTTCCTCACCGGCGAGCCCGTCGCCGAGGTCAGCCAGGTGGGCGGGGCGATCGTGGGCCGCGACCTGCAGAAGGCAGCGCAAGCCCGCGCGGCACTCCTGGCGATCGACCCCGAGGAGATCGTCGAACGGCTGCAGACCGCCGGCAACCTCTATGCCAACGGCACCGTGACCGTGGGCGACGGCCCGCAGTCGCCCGAGCAGTTCGTGAAGTGCCAGTCGGCCACGACCGGTCTGCCCGAGAGCCTGTGCCGGGCCAACATGCAGAAGAACATGTTCGTGCTCTCGAACATGGACCGGACCCTCGACGCCCTGTCCCGCGGCCTCGATCCCCGCATCCTCTGGACCGGCTACGGCGTCGAGCACCGCGGCGTGACCGTCAGCTACCAGGCCCAGGCGCCGGTGCTCGGCCTCGTGCTCCCCTCCAACTCCCCCGGCGTCCACACGCTCTGGCTCCCGGTGGTCGCCCTCGGCGTGGGCCTGGTGATGAAGCCGGGCAGCCAGGAGCCGTGGACTCCCTACCGCATGGCCGCCTGCATGGTGGAGGCGGGGATTCCGGCCGAGGCGATCGGCCTCTATCCGGGAGCGACCGACGTCGGCGCGGGAATCCTCGCCGGCTGCCGCCGCAGCATGATCTTCGGCAGCGCCAAGACGGTGGAGCAGTATCGCGGCAACCCCGGCGTGCAGGTGCACGGTCCCGGGTTCTCCAAGATCATCTTCGGCGACGACTGCGTGGACGACTGGGAGCGGCACCTCGACGTCCTCTGCGAGAGCGTGGCCGTCAACAGCGGCCGGGGCTGCATCAACGCCTCCGCCATCTACGCCAGCCGCCACACGAAGGCCATCGCCGCCGCTGTCGCCGCGCGGCTCGGCCCGATCGACGTCAAACCGCCCGACGACCCGGCCGCGAAACTCGCCGCGTTCACGATCCCCGGTGCCGCGCAGGCGATCTGGGGGCAGATCGAAGGCGGCCTCAAGGCTCCCGGCGTGACCCACGCGACGGCGGACTACGGCGCCCGGCTCGTCACCGGGGAACGCTGCGGCTGGCTGCGGCCCACGGTGGTGCATTGCGCGAGCCCGGAGCCCGAGATCGCCAAGGCCGAATACATGTTCCCCTTCGTCAGCGTGGTCGAGTGCCCGGAGGCGAAGATGCTGGAAGCCATCGGCCCCACGCTCGTGTGCACGGCCGTGACCGATGACGAGGCCTTCCGTCGGCGGCTCGTCGATTGCACGCACATCGACCGGCTCAATCTCGGGCCGATCCCGACGACGAAACTCGACTGGCTCCAGCCCCACGAGGGCAACATCATCGACTTCCTCTACCGCTCCCGCGCGCTGCAGGTCGCGGGGCCGCCGGCGCCCGTCCAGGGCGGCACGCGGGCCACCGTCGGGGCCGAGCAGTGAGCACGGGCCCCGTGGCGAAGCCGGCCCCCTCGCCGCTGCCCGAGTTCGAGTATCGCGGCGGGCCGCGGCTCGTCATCGGCCCCGGCACGCTCTCCCGGCTCGGTGGCCTGGCCCGCGAACTCGGCGCGACGCGGGCCCTGGTCACGAGCGACCCCGGCATCGTGGAGGCCGGCCATGCCGACGCCGGCGTGGAGGCGCTCGAGCAGTCCGGCATCGTCACGGCGGTGTTCAGCGGCTTCGGCGAGAACCCGACGAGCACGCAGATCGAGGCGGGCACCGCCTTCGCCCGCGATTTTCGCCCCGACCTGCTCGTCGGCCTCGGCGGCGGCAGCTCGATGGACTGTGCGAAGGGGATCAACTTCCTCCTCTCCTGCGGCGGCCGGATGCAGGACTACAAAGGCCGCGGCACGGCCACCGGCCCGATGCTGCCCTCGATCGGCGTGCCCACGACCGCCGGCACCGGCAGCGAAACGCAATCGTTCGCCCTGGTGACCGACGCCGAGACCGGCATGAAGATGGCCTGCGGCGATCCGCGGGCCGCCTTCCGCGTGGCGATCCTCGACGTCAACCTCACGCTCACGCAGCCGCTCTCGCTCGCCGCGGTCACGGGCATCGACGCGGTATCGCACGCCGTGGAGAGCCACGTCAGCCGGGCCGCCACCCCCGCCTCGCGGATGTTCTCGCGGGGAGCCTGGCGGCTGCTGGCCCGCCACCTGCCAGCGGTCCTCGCCGACGGCGGATCGGTCGCCGACCGCGCCGCCGTGCAACTGGGTGCCGCCTGGGCCGGTCTGGCGATCGAGAACTCGATGCTCGGAGCCGCGCACGCCCTGGCCAATCCGCTCACCGCGGCCCATGGGATGGTGCATGGCCAGGCGGTGGGCATGATGCTGCCGCACGTGGTGCGGTTCAACGCGGCCGCCTGCGGCGACCGGTTCGCCGAGCTGCTGTCCGACATCGACATCCAGTCGCCGCCGGTGTCCGCCGGCGGCCGGCTGGCCGCCTGGCTCGCGGCCCTGCTGGCCGCCGCCCGTTTGAAGCTCTCGCTGGCGGCGGCGGGCATCGCCACCCCCGACGTTCCGGCGCTCGCGGCGGCCGCGGCGACCCAGTGGACCGCCGGCTTCAACCCGCGGCCTGTCTCGGCAGCCGACCTCGCGACCCTCTACGAGGCCGCACGATGAGGCCGCTGCCGTTCTCGACCCTGCTCGTGCTCGCGGCCGCGGTGGCGGCCGCCGCGGAACCCGTGCTCGAGTCGGCGCCGGCCGACGCCTGGCCGCTGGCCCGGGGATCCCGCGCCGCCACGGGCCGCTCCGATGCCGTGCTGGCGCTGCCGCTGGCCGAGGCCTGGCATCGAGAGTTCGCGAAGACCGCCTTCGGCGCGGTGCCGGTGATCGCCGGCGACACGATCTACGTCGGCGACCTCGACGGCACCTTCCACGCCCTGTCGCTGGCCGACGGGACGACGCAGTGGTCGTTCACGGCCGTGGCCGCGGGCTTCCCCTCGGCGGCCGCGGTCTCGCTCGATCCCGCCCTGCCGCTGGTCGTCGTCGGGGACGACACGGGCGTGGTGCGGGCGTTCGACCGGACGACGGGCAAACTCGCTTGGGAATACGAGACCGACGGCGAAATCTCGGGCGGCCCGACGATCCTGCCCGCCGCGGGCGGCGGCCGGGTGCTCGTCGGCTCGCAGGATGCCTCGCTCTCCTGCCTCGAACTGGCCGACGGCAAGCCGGTGTGGAAGCATTCGATCGCCGACCAGATTCGCTGCGGCCCGACGGTGGCCCGCACCGACGCGGGTGACCGCGTGTTCATCGCCGGCTGCGACGGCAAGCTGCACGTCATCGACGCCGCCACGGGCGATGAACTGGCCGCGGTGGCGATCGACGGCCCCACCGGCACGACGCCCGCAGCCCGCGGCGAACGTGTGTTCTTCGGCACCGAGGGCGGTGCCTTCTTCGCGATCGACTTCCTTGCGGCCGCGACCACCTGGCGGACCCAGCCCGCGGCCGCCGGCCAGGCCTACCGCTCGAGCGCGGCGATCGCCGACGGGCTGGTGATCGTCGGCTCGCGCGGCCGAGCGGTCGAGGCCTTCGCGGCGACGGACGGCACGCGAGCCTGGCGCCGCCCGATGCGCGGCCGCGTCGATGCGTCCCCAGTCGTCGTCGACGTCGCGGGCGACGAGCGAGCGGGCCCGGCCCGGCGAACCGCGGTGATCGTCGCCGACGCGGCCGGCAAGATCATGGCTCTCGACGCTGCCACGGGCGACCCGCTTTGGGAATTCGACGCGGGCGGCGGGTTCGGGGCCGGAGCGGCCGTGGCCGACAGCCGGGTCGTGATCGCGTCCGATGACGGCACGGTGTGGTGCTTCCGAGGCGGGCCTTGAGCCGACGCCGTGCCCTGCCCCGCTTTGACCGGCCCGGCCCGCGGAAGTAGCGTAGGTCTGCCGCCGTCTCCACCGCTGCGATCCTCTTCCCACCCCGGAGCCAGCATCATGCTCCCGCCGCGCATCGCCCCTGCCTTCTGCGTCGTCGCGGCCCTGGCCGCCCTGCCTGCCGCCTCGGCCGCCGATGCCGCCAAGGCCACCCATCGCGTCGGGCTCGTGCCCCTGCGGATCGAGGCCAAGGTCGAGGGCGTTTTCGAGTCCCCGCGGATGGTCGAGGTGCAGGTCGCCCCGCGCCGCTGGATGCAGATGGTGGTCGAGGAGGCCGTGCCGCACGGCACCCGCGTCGGCAAGGGGGACGTGCTGGTCACGATCGACACCGCCAAGCTCGACGAGGCGATCCGCGACCTGGAGATCGGCGGCCGGCTCGCCGACCTGACCCACGCGCTCATGGAGCGGGAACTCGCGTCCCTCGAGAAGGCCACGCCCCGGCAACTGGAGCTCGCCCGCCGCGCCCGTCGGATCGCCGAGGAAGATCTGGCTCGCTACGAGGAGAAGGAGCGGCAGCTGGACGAGGTGGCGAACGAAGCCAGCCTGAAGAGGTCGGAGTTCGCCCGCGAGAACGCCGAGGAGGAACTGGCGCAGCTGGAGAAGATGTACGAGCAGGACGACCTCACCGAGGAGACGGAGGCGATCGTGCTCAAGCGGGCCCGGTTCCAGGCCGAGTTCGCCCGCCTGTTCGAGAAGTTCGCCCGCGACGACCACGAACGGACGGCGACGCTGGGCCTGCCCCGCAGGCTCGAGTCGATCCGCAAGGCCGCGGAGGCGGCCGTCCTGGACCAGGAGCGAACGGAGGCGGCGCTGCCGCTGGCCCTCGACAAGCTGCGGCTGGAAGTGGAGAAGTCGGCGAACGAGCGCCGCAAGGCGGCCGAACAGCTCGCAGACCTGAAGGCTGACCGCCGCGGGCTGCCGATCACCGCCCCGGCGGACGGCGTCGTCTATTACGGCCGCTGGCGGCAGGGCAAGTGGATCGAAGGCGACGCCGCCGCGCAGCGGCTGCGGCCCGGCGGCCAGCTCGACCCGCGCGAGACCGTGGTCACGGTCGTCGGTCCCGGCAAACTCCATCTGCGGGCGATCGTCGCCGAGAAGGACCTGGGACGCGTGCCGGTGGACGCCGTGGCGAAGATCGCACCGCGGGCATTTCCCGAGCCGCCGCTGATGGGCAAGGTGCGGTCGGTCGCGGCGGTGCCCGTCGGCCCCGGACGGTTCGAGGCGCTCATCGACCTGCAGGACGAGCGGCCGCAGCTCGTCGCGGGCATGGAGGCCGAGGCCCGCGTGGTCGCCGACTTCCGTCCCGAGGTGCTCGCCGTGCCCCGTAAGGCCGTGTTCACCGACGAGCTCGATGATGCCAAGCGGCACGTGCTCGTGGTGCCGGAGCCGGGCCAGGAGGCGGTGAAGCGCACCGTGGCCCTGGGGCGGTCGAACGACGAGCTCGTCGAGATCACGGCCGGACTCGCCGTGGGCGAGGAGATTCT
>JBIPLS010000027.1:0-24474 GCA_044368305.1 Pirellulales bacterium | reverse complement strand
GGCGCCGCTGGACCGCTGGCAGGTCGGCGGCGATGACGGCTGCCACTTCCTGGCCGCCCTCTCCGGTCAGGTCCGGTTCACCGCCCATCCCGATTTACCACCACTGGGGCCCGGCCAATGCGCGCTGGTGCCGGCGGCGGCCGGGCGCCAGGAGATTCTGGCCGAGCCCGCCGCCGGCCGCCCTGCCAAGCTCCTGCACGTGGCGCTGCCGTAGGCGGCCGGGAAAACCGCCCTTGGGGGCGACGGGGCTTCGTCCCTACACTCCCGCCCCCTGCCAGGCCTTCGCCCGCCGCATCCCGGCTCGTGACACCCCGGCTGCGAGCCCCGGAAACCGTCACATGCATCGTCTCCGCGGCTGCCTGCTCCTGCTCGCCTGCACGGCCGGCGGCTGTGCCTCGCTCGGCAAGCCGGCCTGGCTCGATCCCGGCCCCGCCCGCAACCAGCAGCGGCGGGCGGTGCGATTCGACCCGTTTCTGCAGACCGAGGTGCGGCACGACCAGTTGTCGACGATGGACGGCAGCCGACCGCGCGACTATTCGGAGCCCGTGCCGGAGGTCACCAGATCCCGGTGGTGGTCGCAACCGCCGCGGTGATCGGCCGGGCGTGTATGATCGGTGACGCCCAGACCATTCCGGTCGCGGCTCCTCCGGCCCCACTCCGACCCGCAGCCATGAAAGATCACCGCCCCGCCCGCGGCGCCCGCCCCGGACGGCCGGCTCGCCCGCCCCGCCCCCCACGCCCGCCGCGTCCCGAGCGGCCCGGCAAAATCACCTCCCGTGGCGGCCGGGTGGCTGCCGCTCCCACCTTCGCGGACGAGGCGGCCCGGCCTGCAGTCGCCGACGACGGCCTGGAGCGGTTGCAGAAGGTGCTGGCGGCCGCGGGCCTGGGCAGCCGCCGGTCCTGCGAGGAGCTGATCACGACGGGCCGCGTCGAGGTCGATCGCCAGGTGGTCACGCAACTCGGCTCCCGCGTCGATCCGCACGCCCAGGAAATCCGCGTCGATGGGGAGCGGCTGCCGCACCCCAAGCGGGTCGTGTTCATGCTCCACAAGCCCGTGGGCGTGGTGACGACCAACTACGATCCCTCCGGCCGGCCCCGCGTCGTGGACCTCGTGCCCGGCGACCAACGGCTGTTCGCGATCGGCCGGCTCGATCGGATGAGCGAGGGGCTGATCCTGATCACGAACGACGGCGGCCTCGCGAACCTGCTCGCCCATCCGCGCTACGGCGTGGAGAAGAAGTATCTGGTGCAGGTGGCGGGCGTGCCCACCGAGGAGCTGCTCGACCGGCTGCGGCGCGGCATCCGGCTCGCCGAGGGGGAGGTGCACGCCAAGCGGGTGTCGATCCGCTCGCAGCACAAGCAAAGCGCGGTGCTCGAGATGGTGCTCGACGAGGGCAAGAACCGGGAGATCCGCCGCATGCTCGCCCGGCTCGGCCACAAGGTGCACCAGTTGAAGCGGGTCGCCATCGGCGGGCTGTCGCTGGGCAACCTGCTGCCGGGCCAGTGGCGGCAGCTCGCCTGGAGCGAAATCGAGGAACTCCGGCGCGACGCCCTGGCCGCCCTCGGGCCCGAAGCGGAACGCGAGCCGCCCCCGGCGCCGCGTCGCGAACGAGCGCCCCGGCCGGGCCGGGGCAGGCCTTTGCCGGCCGGGCAGCGCGGCGGTCGACGGCCCGGGAAGCCCGGCCCCGGCGGCGGCATGCCGGCACGGCCGGCGCCGGGCCGGCCCGAGGGCACGGAGCGACCGCGGCCCTTCAAGCCTGTGAAGGGCAAGCGGCCCGTGCGCCGCAAGCGGCCGGGCAAGGCCTCCGCCTGGCGGCGGCCGCGGCCGGCTCCGGGAGGCGAGTGAGCGATGGATGGCCCCGACGCACCGCTCGTCTGCCATGCCGACCGCGCCGAGTATCTGCGGGCGGCCATCGTCGCGCACGACCGGGTCGCCGAGCACACGTGGCGGATCCGGCTCGACTGCCCGCCGCTCGCCCGCGCTGCCGTGCCCGGGCAGTTCGCCATGCTGCGGATTCCCGATCGGTCGGATCCGCTCCTGGCCCGGCCGCTGGCGGTCTACGACACCTGTGCCGACGAGTCCGGCCCGCGGTACGCCGACTTCATCTACCTCGTGCACGGCAAGTTCACCACCGCCCTCACCGCCCTCGGCCCGGGCGACGAACTGATCGCTTGGGGGCCGCTGGGCAACGGTTTCGGCGTCGAGCCCGCGGCGCACGTGATCCTCGTGGCCGGCGGCATCGGTCAGACGGCCCTGCTCGCCGTGGCCCGCGAGCGACTCGGCCGCGCCCGCTACGGGGCGGTGCCGCGGACGCCGCCGCGGCCGCGGCGGGTCACCTTCTGCTGGGGCGCCCGGCATGCCGGCATGTTCGGGGCCGTCGAGGATTTCCGCGCGGCGGGCTGCGACGTGCACCTGGCCACGCTCGACGGCTCGGCCGGGGTGCGCGGCACGGTCGTGGATCTGCTCGACCGGTTGTACGCCGCCGGCCTGCCGGAGCCGCAGGCCACGCGGATCGCGTCGTGCGGTCCGGAGCCGATGCTGGCGGCGGTGAGCCGCTGGGCGGAGCCGCGCGGCGTGCCCTGCGAGGTGTCCCTCGAGGCGCCGATGGCCTGCGGCGTCGGCATCTGCTTCACGTGCGTCGCCCGCGTCCGCGACGGCCACGGCGGCTGGGACTACCGCCGCACCTGCATCGAGGGGCCGGTCTTCGACTCCCGGCTCATCGAGTGGTAGGCCGGCTCAGGCCTTGGTGGTCTTGCGACCCTTGGCGGCGCCGGCCGCGGCAGCCGGGCCGGCGTTCTTGACCCGGGCCGTGAGCCGCGACTTGATGCGGGCCGCGCGGTTCTTGTGGATGGTCTTCGAGGCCGCGGCCCGGTCGGCCTTCTTCGCCATCGCCCGCAGCTCGTCCTTGGCCTTGGCCACGTCGCCCGCGGAGATCGCGGCGAGGACCTTCCGCACCTGCGACTTGAGGTCGCTCTTCACGGCGCGGTTGCGTTCGCGGTTGCGGAGATTCTGACGATGGCGCTTTTTGGCGCTGGCCGAATGGGGCATGCAGGATCCTCGTGCGTGCGGTGTGAATGAGGCGGGGCGGGAGTGGCCGGCGGATGCCGGCTTCGCCGAGGCTGGAGGTCGTCCTCAACCCTCGGCTGACGAGGCACCTTTATCCCTCGCCGGACCCAACTTGTCCAGTCGTTCGGCCACGTCCCGGTAGCCGAAGTCCAGGCCGGCCAGCATGCCGAGGTATTTCTGGGCCGCGTCGACGTCGTTCAGCCCCGTCGCCAGGACGCCGGCCCGGTACAAGGCCCGCTTCCGCAGGTCGAGTTCCCGATCGGTGAGCGTTTCGACCGCGGTCTGGTAGTTCTTCATCGCGAGCTGGTACTGCTTGATTTTCTGGAAGCACTCGCCGAGTTCCAGCGACACCACCCCCTTGCGGCGGGCGTCCTGGAGAACCTCCTGGAAGATGCGGATCGCCTCCGCGTAGTTGCCGGCGGCCTTGAGCCGCATGGCGAGCTCGTGCTTCCAGGTGACATTCTCGGGATACCGCTCGCAGCGGGCCGCGTAGATCTCGATCTCCTGCTTCACATGCGCCGCCCGCAGCCGCTCGAGCGTGGCGCGGTGCTCGGGAGTGTCGTGCTCTGCGACCCGCTTCTCGGCGATCATCAGCTTGGCCCGGCCCCAGCGGAGCTGCCGATCCTCGACGTGCTCGCGGACCTTGAGTTCGTTGCCCGACGCGGCCAGCGCCCGGGCGAGCACCTTTTCCGCCTCCTCGACCTGCCCGTCGCGCTCCAGGAGGTCGGCGAGCTCGAGGTAGGGATCGATCTCCGCGGGCTGCTGCTGGATCCGCTGGCGGAGAACGGCGATCGGGTCGGCGGCCGCCGGGCCACCCCCGGCCGACGTGGCGGTCGGCTTGCCCGGGCCGCGTCCGATCATGCCCTGGCCGGCGGCGATCGTCTTGTCCACGGAGAGCTGGGCGATCGCCCGGTCGGCCTCCTCGCCGAGGCCCTTGACCCGCGCGACCCGACGCCAGCACTCGATGGCCTGGTCGAAGTTGCCCTGGCTGGCCGCGTATTTCGCGCACTGCCGATTGACCTCGGCGTCGGCCGGGGCCGCGTCGAGCGCCGCCCGCAGGTAGCGTCCCTGGGCCTCCGGCCACATCAGGTTGCCGGCGGCCTCGGCCATGATCAGCAGGGCGGCGTGGTCCGTCGGATTCGACTTGATCGCCTCGACCCCCTGACGGAGCACCTCCCGCCACTGGGCCGCGGCCGCCAGCTTCTTCAGGCCGCGGCCCCCCGAAGCGAACAGCGTGGTCAGGGAGCCGCCCTTCTTGGCACCGTATTTCCTCCTCAACGCGTCGAGGAACGCGTGCAGGAAGACCAGATTCCCGGGATCGCCCAGCACGCACTGGGCGAACATGTCGATCGCGTAATCGACGTTCGCGGCCGCCGCCACCCCCGTGCGGTAGCACTGCAGCAGCCGCCGCTGGTCGGCGGGCGAGAGGCTGCCGAACGACGGGGCGTGCGCCGGGTCGGCCGGCACCGGGGCGGCGTTTCCGGCGGCGGCTGGTGCTGTAGACTCGTTGGGCATGGCGTAGACGATGCAGACGCACGACGCTGCGCCGTGTGACGGGATTGTAGTGGCGGCACCGCCGCCCTGAAACACCGCCCCCTGCAGCCGCCCGCGGCGTCTCGCCGCGGCTTTCGATGACCGTTTCGCCCCCGAGCAGCCCCGGCCGAGTGATTTTCGTCGGCGCCGGTCCCGGTGCCGCGGACCTGCTCACGCTCCGCGCCGCCGAAGCCCTCCGCACCGCGGACGTCATCGTCCACGACCTGCTCGTGCCCCGGGCCGTGCTCGATGCGGCCGGGTCGTCGGCCGAACGGATGCCGGTCGATCGCGAGGACGTCGCGGGCGGCGACCCGGGCGCGGCCACCGGCCGGCTGCTGGTGCGGCTGGCGCTGGCGGGCCGCCGCGTCGTGCGGCTCAAGGGGGGCGATCCGACGGTCTTCGCCCGCCTGGCCGAGGAGATCCAGCCGCTCCGCGACGCGGGCGTGCCGGTGACGATCGTGCCCGGGGTGACGGCGGCACTGGCGGCCGCCAGTGCCGCCATGGTGCCGCTCACGAGCCGCGCCGCCGCCTCGAGCCTCACGCTCGTCACGGGCCACGAGGCGGAGGCGAAGGAGGGCGGCATCGATTTCCGGGCGCTCGCCGCCCTTCCCGGCACGCTGGTGATTTACATGGGAGTCGAGCAGGCCGCCCGTTGGGCGCGGTCGCTGATCGACGCTGGCCGGCCTGCCGACACGCCGGTGACCGTCGTCAGCCGCTGCTCGCTGCCGGCCGAGCGGATCTCCTCCGCCACGCTCGGCGACTGCGCCGCCGGCCTCGTCCGTGACGGCTGGCAGAGCCCGGCCGTGGTCATCATCGGGGAGGCGGCGGGGTCGGAGGCCGCCGGGCGACTCACGGGCCGAAAAATCCTGATCACGCGGCCCGCAGGCCAGGGTGACGAGCTCGCCGCGCTCGTGAGGTCCGCCGGCGGGCAGTGCCTGACCGTGCCCGTCGTCGGCATCGAGGATCCGCCGTCATGGCAGCCGCTCGACGAGGCGATCGCCCGGGCCGACACCTACGACTGGATCGTGTTCGCCAGCGCCAACGGGGTGCGGGCGTTCGCCGCCCGGCTGCGGGCCGCGGCCCGCGACGCCCGCGCCCTGGGCACAGCGCGGATCGCGGCCATCGGACCGGCGACGCACAGAGCGGTCGACGCGGCCGGGTTCGTCTGCGACCTGATGCCGGATGCCTTCCGCTCGGAGGGGCTGGCCGCGGCCTTCGCCGCCCTGCCCAGGGGCGGGCGGTTCCTGCTCGTCCGGGCCGACAAGGGCCGCGACCTGCTGCGCCGCGACCTCGAGGGCCGGGGCCACCACGTGGACGAGGTCGTGGCCTACGTCAGTCGGCCCGTCGAGTCGTTGGATGCGGCCACGCTGGCCGCCGTCGATGCCGGCATCGATTGGGTGACCGTGACGAGCTCGTCGATCGCCGAGTCGGCCGTGCGGCTGTTCGGCGACCGGATGCGGGGCTGGCGGATCGCGAGCATCAGCGGCGTGACCACGGCCGCCCTCCGGGCGGCCGGGCTCGAGCCGACGGTCGAGGCCGCGGAGGCGACGGCCGCCGGAATCGTCGCCGCGATCTGCGGCTGGGAGTCGGCCGCCGCACGACCCGCAGAGTCGTCACGGTCGGCCTGATCGCGGCGGGAAAGGCCTTGCCGGCAGGGGCCGGCTGCAGACGGCGCGAAACCCGCGTCGATATCCCTCGCGGCCGACGGGCACCGCCGGCCGTGCCAGCGGGGGAGAACGAGCATGGGACGGAGGTATGACGCGGCGTCGCTGGTGCTCTGCGCGGAACTGCCCCGGGTTGTGGCCAGCGCCGCGGGTGATGCCCTCATCGGAGGTCTGGAGGCGATCGCAGGCCCGGTCACGTGGGCGGCCGACGTGGACACCCTCGCCGTGGTCGCCGATGCGGCCGCAGCGGCCCGCGGCGGGCCGGATCTCGCCTGCGCGCTGCAGCCCGACTGGCTCGATTCGCGGGCGACGCTGCGGCGGATGGTGGCGGCGGCGCGGCAGGCCGTTCCCGGGCTCGACACGGCGGTGCTGCGCGGCCCGCGGCCCTTGGCCCACCATGCCTTGCTGGCCGAAGAGGGCATCCGGGCCGTCGTCGTCGAGGCGGTGGGCGAATCCGTCCGCGGCAGTCGGCGGCCGGCGCCCGGTGGCTGGCGGTGCCGCAATCCGGTGTGGGGGCTGTGGGAACTGCAGGTCGATCCACCCCGGCGGCCGGGACTGGCGGGCTGGCTGACCGGCGGTGCCCCGGCGCGGCCGCGAGCGGGCGGCCTGCACGTGCTTCACGCCGGCGACGTGGCAGCCGATCGCCCGGCGAGCGGCCGGCTCGGACGGTGGCTGGCCTGGGCCGCGCGACGGGCCGCGGGCGGGCGGCTACGGCTGGCTCGGCCCGCCGAGGTCGCAGTCCTGCTCGCCCGCGGCGGTCAGGCCATGGTCACGGGCTCGGTTCTGAAGGCGGCCTAGGCCGCGCCCGGCCCCGATCCATGATCGACCAGCTCATGTAGGCCAGGATCAGCCCGCTGACCGCGAAGCCGACGTCCGCGGCCGGGCTCACGCGCTGGAAGGGAAACTTCGCGGCGAGATCGGCCAGGAACAGCACCGCGATCAGGCCGGAGAAGATCATTCCAGTGAGTGGCAGGGCCTTCGTCACGCGGTCCAGGACTCCGGCGGGCGGTGGTTTCGTTCCGAGGACGGTTTCCATACCATAATCGAAGTCTTCCGGGGAGGCGGTTCAGCCGGGGGGCGATTTTGGCGGTCCGCCCCGCCCCGTGCGACTGGGAGCTTGCCGTGGCCACCGAAAAATCTGCCCGCGTCGCCGTGTACACGGGATCCTTCGACCCGATCACGCTCGGCCACCTCGACGTGATCCGCCGGGCGAGCCGCATCTTCGAGGGCCTCGTGGTCGGAGTCGGGATCAACCCGGACAAGCAATCCTTGTTCTCGCTGGAGGAGCGGGTCGGCCTCGTGCGGGCCGCCGTCGCCGGCCTGGCGAACGTACGGGTGGAACTGTTCAGCGGCCTGTCGGTGGCCTTCGTCCGCGAGCAGGGGGCGCACGTGCTCCTCCGGGGCGTGCGATCGCTGACCGACATCGAGGCCGAGTTCACGATGACGCTCGCCAACCGCAAGCTCGACCCCGCGGTGGAGACGGTGTTTCTCATGGCCGACGCCGAGTATTCGCACGTCTCGTCGTCGCTGCTCAAGCAGATCACGCCGCTGGCGGACGACGAGCGGCTGCTGCGGTTCGTACCGCGGCCGGTCGTGGAGGCGCTCCGCGCGAAACTCCCGTCGCGAGGCTGACCTGCGGCCCGGGGCTTCAGTTCTGGCTCGCCGTGCCGCCCGGCCCGCCGGCCTCGAAGTGCTGCCGCAGGTAGCGGGCCCGCTCGATGTTGCGGTCCTTGGTGTCGAGCTCGACGCCGCGGAGCTTCTGCAGGTGGGCGGGCTGCGTCCGCACGAGCAGCACGTTGATGTCGGAGATCTTCACGTCGCCGAGCAGGCCCAGCAGCACCCCCATCCGGACCCGGGAGAGGAGCTGCATCGTCTCCTCGGCGCTGATCGTCTGCGCCGTCCGCAGGATGCCGTAGGCCCGGCTCACCTGATCGTGAACGTTCTGCTGCGTCTCGCGGACGAGGAACTCCCGGGCCCGGCGCTCGTAGTCGATGAGCACCGGGACGACGTCGCCTACCTGCTCGACCAGTTCCTCCTCGGTCTTGCCGAGCGTGGTCTGGTTGGAGATCTGGTAGAAGTCCCCCATCGCCTGCGATCCCTCCCCGTAGAGGCCGCGGACGGCGAGCGAGATCTTGTGCAGGCTGCGGAACACCTTGTCGATCTGCCGGGTGATCACCAGGGCCGGCAGGTGGAGCATCACGCTGACGCGGATGCCCGTGCCGACGTTCGTCGGGCAGGCCGTCAGATACCCGAAGCGGGGGTGGAAGGCGTAGGGCACCACCCGCTCGATCTGGTCGTCGACCGCCTTGATCTGCTGCCAGACGCCCGTCAGGTCGAGGCCGCTGTGCATGCACTGGATCCGGAGGTGGTCTTCCTCGTTGATCATCAGGCTGACCTGCTCGCGGCCGTCGATGGCCACCCCCCGCGCGCCCTGGGCTTCGGCGTGCTCCCGGCTGATGAGCTGCCGCTCGACGAGAAACTGCCGGTCCACCTCCTCGAGGCGGCCCACGTCGATGTACTCGAGCGACCGGCCCACGGGTGCCGCGGCGATCCGCTCGCGGAGGAACTTCTCGATCTCGGCGCGATCCTGCTCCGACGCCCGGCTCACGAACGGGTAGTGGGCGAGGTTGCGGGCCAGCCGCACGCGGCTGCTCATCACGATGTCGGACTCGGGGCCGGTGCCCCGCAGCCATTCGCCGACTCCCTGGGTAAGCGTGTCGAGATTCATGGTCGTTGCTGCAGCGGTGCCGCGGCCGTCGGGTCAGGCCCGCGGCGGGCCGAGCCAGCGGTCCTCCAGGGCGCGGATGGCGTCGCGATCCTCTTTCGCCTTCTCGTAATCCTCACGGGCGATCGCCTCCTTCATCCCGCGCCGCATGCCGATCACGCCCGTCAGTTCGTCGGTGCCCTCGGGCAGCCCGGCCGCGGCGGGCCGCGCGGGCCGGCGGCCGGTGTGCGATGTCGCGCCGTGGATGTTGGCGATCAGCGGCTCGAGCTCCTTCTCGAAATGGGCGTAGTCGTGTGCGCACCCGAGCCGACCCTGGTTGCGGAATTCGAAGAACGTGATGCCGCACATGTCGCAGACCTTCTGGTCCAGGACCGCCAGTTCGTCGGCCGTCTGGCCGATGCCGAGGGGCCCGACCAGGGCGCCGCCGCCGGACTTCGCCTCCTGCGGCTCCGCATCACCCTCCGGCGCGGGCTCGGCCTGGTTGAGATAGGCGCGAGCGTGGTCCTCGCAGAGATGGAGTTCGCGGACGTCGCCCGCCTCCAACTCCGTGATGTGGAAGACCGCCTGCTTGTCGCACTTCTGGCACTTCATCGACCTTCTCCGCGGAGAGCGGGAAATCATAGCGGACGGCGGGCCAGGCGGCGCGGGCGGATTGTGAAGGGGCTTCGCGGCCGGGTAGGCTCGCGTTTCCGGCGACGGTTTCCGCCGCCCTCCGCACCGGCCCCGTCACGCCGCCATGCCGCACCTCCCGGACAGGTCCCGCTTCCGCGAGCTCGCCCGCACCAGCCGCCTCGTGCCGGTCTACCGCCGGCTGTTCGCCGACGCGCTGACGCCGCTTTCGGCCTTCGCCCGCATCGACGCGGGCGAAGCCGGCTGCCTGTTCGAGAGCGTCGTGGGAGGGGAGCGGGTGGGCCGCTACAGCTTCCTCGGCGCCGACCCGTTCCTGCGGCTGGAGGCCCGGGGTGACCGGGGCCGCGTGATCGCGGCCGACGGGGCCGCCGAGGAGTTCGTGTCGGCCGACCCGCTGGCCGAGCTCGAGCGGCGGATGGCGGCCTACCGCCCGGCTCGGCTGCCCGAACTGCCGCCGTTCACGAGCGGCGCCGTCGGCTACGCGGCCTACGACGCCGTGCGGTACGTGGAGCGGCTGCCGCATCCCCCCCCCGACGAACTCGATCTGCCCGACCTGTCGTTCGCCTTCTACGACCGGATGGTCGTGTTCGACAACGTGACCAAGGCGATCGACGTCGTGGTGCTCGCCCGCATCGACGACGATTCGGAGGCGGGGGTGGCCGCCGCCCACGCCGCGGCCTGCCGCCGGATCGACGCCACCATCGAGAGGCTCTTCTCCCCATCGGCCTGGCCGCCGCCGGCCGACATCGGCCCGCGGCAGGAGCCCGCCTGCCTGCGGGACGGCACCGCCGTGTCGCGGTTCGACCGGGAGGGCTTCATCGCCGCCGTGGAACGGGCGATCGAATACATCCGGGCCGGCGACATCTTCCAGGTGGTTCTCAGCCGGCGGCTGGAGATTCCCTTCGCGGCGCCCGCGATCGAGCTCTACAGGACGCTCCGCGTCGTCAATCCGAGCCCGTTCATGTTCTACCTGCGGACGCCGGGCTGCACGCTCGTGGGCAGCTCGCCGGAGATCATGGTGCGCTGCGTGGACGGCGTCGTCACCGTGCGGCCGCTGGCGGGCACGCGGCGGCGCGGCGGCACGCCGGAGGAGGACGCGGCGTTGGCGGCGGATCTGCTGGCCGACCCGAAGGAGCGGGCCGAGCACGTGATGCTCATCGACCTGGGCCGCAACGACGTGGGCCGCGTGTCGGCCATCGGCAGCGTGACGCTGTCCGACGTGATGACGATCGAGCGATACAGCCACGTGATGCACCTCACGAGCAACGTCACCGGGCGGCTGGCGGGGGGGCTGACGGCCTTCGACGCCCTCCGGGCCTGCCTGCCGGCCGGCACCGTGTCGGGCGCGCCCAAGATCCGGGCCATGGAGATCATCGACGAGCTGGAGCCGGTCCGCCGCGGGCCCTACGCGGGGGCCGTCGGCTACGTCGATTTCGGCGGCTCGATGGACACCTGCATCGCCCTGCGGACCGTCGTCGTCACCGGCGGCAAGGCTTACGTGCAGTCGGGCGCCGGCATCGTGGCCGACAGCGACCCGGAGAAGGAGTTCGAGGAGACCGTCAGCAAGGCGAAGGGGCTGCTGGTGTCGATCGAGATGACCGCCGCCCGGCTGGCGGCCCGGGCCGCCGGGATCACGAGCCCCGAGTGACCGCATGATCCGGTGCGATCGCGCGAGCGTCGAGCGGGGGGGCGAGATCGTGCTGGAGAGCGTCTCGTGCGGCTGGCCCGCGGGCCGCGCGGTCGCCGTGATCGGCCGGGCAGGGGCCGGCAAGACGTCGCTCCTGGCGGCGGTCGCGGCCGTCCTGCCGCTGCACGGCGGGGACATCCTCGTCGAGGGGCATTCGGTTCGCCGTGCGGCCGATGCCGTGCGCCGTCGGGTGGGGTACGTGCCGGCGACGCCGCCGGAGTGGCCGGGCCTGCGGGCCCGGGAGTTCCTCGAGCTGTTCGCCGTCACCATGGGCCTGCGGGGTGCGGATGCGACCGCGGCGGTGGACAGGGGCCTGGCCCTGGCCGGACTGGGGAAGGGCGGCGCGACGCTCGAGACCCTCGCCGCGGGGCCGGCCAAGATGCTGCTCGTGGCCCGGGCGCTGATGCACGATCCCCGCGTGCTCGTCCTCGACGACCCCTTCGCCGGTCTCGACCCGCCGGGCCGCATCCGGGTCGAGCGGTTGATCGACGACGCCCAGCTGATGGGACGGACCGTGCTGGCGGCGATCGACGACGCCGTCGTGCCCGGATGCTTCACGGACCTGGCGGTGCTGCGGGAGGGGCGGCTCGTGGCGACGGGTGGCAACGACCGGCGCGACTTCGAGGCCGGACGGCGCTGGGACTGCCGGCTCGTGACCCCGGGGAGCGCCGCTGCCGCCACGCGGGTGCTCGCGGCCGTCGCCGCGGACGCCCGCGGCATCGACGACGACACGGTGGCGTGCACGATCGATCCCGGCCGCGCGACGCTCGCCGACCTCGTGGCGGCGGTCGTGCGGGCGGGGCTGGTCGTCGAGCAGGCCGGCTTCGATCCCCCGTGGCCGGCGCAACTGCTCGATTGAGGCCCGTCGCGTCGCGTGAAGATCGCTTCGCTTCCGGGAGCTTTCGGAAGCGAAGCCGGCCGGATCGTGGCCCCGACCGGCCCGGAAGGGTGCGCCGCGCCGTCAGGCCGCATCGCCCCAGGCGCGGCGGACCTCGGCGAGGCCCGCGACGCAGAGGTCGTATTCGTGCGCCAGCCGCTCCAGCAACTGCCGCTCTTCCTCGGCGTCCGCGGGCTCGAGCGTGCTGGCCAGCCAGTAGGCCCGCTTGCCCGCTTCGCGATAGCCGATGAGCGGCTCGGAGCGGCCCGGCCAATCGAACCGCCGCACCGCCTCGGGGTAGACGCCGCTCCAGAAGAGCGTGAAGTCGCCGATCCGCCGGTACTCCTCGCGGGCCTCGTCGGCGGAGGCATGCCGCTGGGCGATCATGAGCATTTTCGTGACCTCGGGCGGCTCCTCGCCGCCCACGCCGGGCACGGCGGCGACGCGGTCGAGTCGCAGGAACCGGATCAGGAGCAGGGCGACGTAGTCGACCAGCGGCGGATCCACCACGCCCAGCCGGGCATGGAAGGCGTACTCCGTCAGGCCCCGGAAGAACCGGTCGACGTCGGACGGGTCGTGGGCGGAAAACATGGGCGGCCTCGCACGCCGGGCGCACGCGGACTACCTGTCCTACGCTGGGTTATAGGGTCTGGTTTTCCGTCCCGGCCAGAGCCCGTCGCTTGACAATAACAGGACAATAATGTCTGATTTAGGCTGATGCGGGCGGGGGACGCCCGCCGATCCGGTATCCGGAGGCGACCCGTGCTCTCGCAGACCGTCGAATACGCCCTGCGGGCCGCGACTTTCATGGCCGCGGCGCCGCGGGAAGCGCACACCGTCGAGCGGATCGCGGCGGCGACGCAGGTGCCCGTCGCCTACCTGGCGAAGGTCATGCAGCAGCTGGTCCGCGGCCGGATCGTGGTCAGCCGGCGCGGGATCGGCGGAGGATTCACGCTGGTTTCCCTCCCCGAGAAGCTCCGCATCCTGGAGATCGTGCAGGCGGTCGACCCGATCCGTCGGATCACGACCTGCCCGCTGGGGCTCGCGGCCCACGGCCAACGGCTGTGCCCGCTCCATCGCCGACTCGACGACGCCCTGGCCGCCATGGAGCGGGCGTTTTCCTCGACCACGCTCGCCGAGATCCTCGCGGAGCCGAGTCGCAGCCGGCCGCTGTGCGATTTCCCGCCGCTGCCCGCATGCGCGGGGCGTTGAAGCCGCCGCCCGGCCACGAGACCACAATGCGATCCCGTCCCGACCCGATCCTGCGTTCCGCCGGTGGAACTCCGGCCCTGGTGATGGCCATCGCCTGCTGGGCGGCCGCCATGGCGCCGGCGGCGGACGATTACGAGCGGCCGCCGATTTCCTATTCCGAGTCGCAGCCCGACAATCCCGTGGAGCGGCTCCAGTGTCGCCTCGACGCGGGGCAGGCCCGGCTCCCCTTCGACGACCGCTGCGGCTACCTGCCCGGCGTGCTCGACGCCCTCGGCGTGCCACGGTCGAGCCAGGCGCTCGTGTTCTCGAAGACGAGCCTCCAGCAGCAGAAGATCGGGCCCCGGAATCCGCGGGCGTTGTATTTCAACGACGACGTCTACGTGGGCTATGTCCGCTCCGGCGACGTGGTGGAGTTGTCCGTGGCCGATCCCCGGCTCGGCACCGTCTTCTACACGCTCGACCAGCAGGCCGTGGAACGGCCGCGTTTCGTGCGCCGGACGGAGCAGTGCCTCGGCTGCCACGGGGGCGCGCAGACGCGGGGCGTGCCCGGGCACGTCATGCGGTCGGTCTATCCGGACTGGCGCGGCCAGCCGATCTTCTCCGCGGGAGCGCACATGGTGGATCACGCCACGCCGCTCGCGCGCCGCTGGGGGGGCTGGTACGTCACCGGCAGCCACGGGGCCGCCACGCATCTGGGCAACGTGACCTACGAGAAGCGGCCCGCGGGAGACGCCCCGGACGACACCGGCGGCCTCAACCAGACGGATCTGGACGGCCGCTTCACCGCCGCCGGCTATCTCTCGCGGCACAGCGACCTCGTGGCGCTGATGGTGCTGGCCCATCAGGTCAACGCGCACAACGCGCTCGTCCGGGCATCGTTCAGCGTCCGGGTGGCCCTGCATCGCGAAGCCGCGCTCAACCGCGAGTTGGGCGAGCCTGCCGGCCACCGCTGGCCGAGCACCGACACGGTGCTCGACGCCGCCGCGACGGCGCTGGTGGAGTGCTTCCTGTTCTGCGACGAGCCGCGGCTCGAGGAGCCGATCGCCGGCACGAGCGGGTTCGCGGCGGAGTTCGCGGCGGCCGGCCCGCGGGATCCGGGAGGCCGGTCGCTGCGGGATCTCGACCTCGAACGGCGGCTGTTCCGCCACCCGTGCAGCTTCCTGATCTACTCCGCGAGTTTCGACGCGTTGCCGGAGGAGCTTCGCGAGCGGTTCTGGAGCCGGATGGACACGGCGCTCGCCGCCACGAACCCGATCGGGCGATTCAAGCACATCGGCCCGGAGGAAGGGAGCGCGATCCGCGAGATCCTGGCCGCCACCAAGCCCGGCGTTCCGGCGGCGTGGCGGACCCGCTGATCGATTCAGCCGCAGGCGGAGGCGAGATCGGCCACGAAGCGGCCGACGTCGGCGAGCATCACGTCCCGCGGCTTCCCGGCCGACTCGGCGACCAGCTGCACCAGCGCCGAACCCACGATCGCCCCGTCGGCCACGGCGGCCACCGCCCGCACCTGGTCGGGCGAGGAGATCCCGAACCCCACGAGGATCGGCACGTCGGTCCGCGTCTTCAGCCAGCGGACGCGGTCGACGAGGTCGGTCGGCAGTGCCGTGCGGGCTCCCGTCACGCCCGAGACCGCGACGCAGTAGAGGAAGCCGGTGGACCGCTCGGCGATCGCCGCGGCCCGGTCCGGCGGCGTGGTGGGCGTGACCAGCCGCACGAGCGCCAGGCCCGCGGCCCGGCAGGCCGCGTCGAGGTCGGCGCTCTCCTCGAGCGGCAGGTCGGGCACCACCAGCCCCGCGAGCCCGGCCGCCAGCGCGTCGGCCACGAAGCGATCAATGCCGCGGCGAAAGATGAGCGAATAGCTCGCCATCGCCAGGATCGGCAGCCCGCAGCCGGTCGCGGCCCGCCGCGCCGCGGCGAACACGCCCGCGAGCGTCAGCCCCTTGCCGAGCGCCCGCGTGTAGGAAGCCTGGATCACCGGTCCGTCGGCGATCGGGTCGCTGTAGGGCACGCCGAGCTCGCACAGCGACGCCCCCGCGCGATCGAGCGCCTCGATGACCGCGACGGTCGTGTCGGCGTCGGGGTCGCCGGCCGTGACGAAGGGCGCGAGCACCCGGCGGCCCGCGGCGCGGTTGGCGGCGAACATCGCCTCGATGCGGGCGACGCCCGTCGCCGGGGCGGTCGTCGTCATGCCCGCACCCCGCTGCCGTCGGCGGCCAGGCCGCGGAGTCGGGCGATCTCGGCGGCATCCTTGTCGCCGCGGCCCGAGAGGCAGACGACGATGATCTCGTCCGCCGGCCGCCGGGCGGCTTCGCGGGCCGCCCAGGCCAGGGCGTGGGACGTCTCCAGCGCCGGCAGGATGCCCTCGCGTCGGGCCACGAGGTCGAAGGCGTCGAGCGCCTCGGCGTCGGTCACGCTCGTGTACTCCACGCGGCCCAGGTCGCGCCAGTAGCTGTGCTCCGGGCCGACGCCGGGATAATCGAGGCCCGCCGACACCGAGTGCACGTCGGCCGTCTGGCCGTCCGCATCCTGGAGCACGTAGCTCAAGGATCCGTGGAGGATGCCGGGGCTGCCGTAGGAGAGGCTGGCCGCGTGCTCGCCCGGCTTGCCCGAGCGGCCGCCCGCCTCCACGCCCACCAGCCGCACGTCGTGGTGATCGACGAACGGGAAGAACATCCCCGCGGCGTTGCTGCCGCCGCCCACGCAGGCCACCACCGCGTCGGGCAGTCGGCCGAGCTGCCGGCGGCACTGGTCCACGGTCTCGCGGCCGATCACGCTCTGGAAGTCGCGGACGATCCGCGGGAAGGGGTGCGGGCCGACGACGGAGCCGATGATGTAGTGGGTGGTCGCGACGGAGCCCATCCAGTCGCGCATCGCTTCGTTGATGGCGTCCCGCAGGGTGCGGGATCCGCTCTCCACGGGCCGCACCTCGGCTCCCATGAACCGCATGTTGCGGACGTTGGGCGCCTGCCGACGGACGTCCTCGGCCCCCATGTAGACGACGCACTCCAGGCCGAAGCGGGCGCAGGCCGTGGCCGTGGCCACGCCGTGCTGGCCGGCGCCGGTCTCGGCGATGATCCGCCGCTTGCCCATGCGGATCGCGAGCAGGGCCTGGCCGAGCGTGTTGTTGATCTTGTGGGCGCCGGTGTGGCTCAGGTCCTCGCGCTTGAGATAGATCCGGGCGCCGCCGGCGTGTTCCGTGAGCCGCTTCGCGAACAGCATGGGCGTGGGGCGGCCTACGAACGCCGACAGCAGGCCGTCGAGTTCGGCGTGGAAGGCCGGGTCGGCCTGGGACTCGGCGTAGGCCCGCTCCAACTGATCGAGCGCCGCGGAGAGCGTCTCCGGGACGTAGCGGCCTCCGTAGCGGCCGAACCGCCCGGAGGCGTCCGGCACGCTCGAGAGCGGGGCGGGGGACGGGGATGCCATGCGGCGGGCCTCGGCGGCGGACGATCGGTCGGACCGAATCGATTGTAGCCCGGCACCGGACTGCTACCATCCGTCCACCGCGTCGCGGCACCGCGTCCGCTTGCCGCTCCGCAGCGCACGGCGTCGCATGCCCGAACTGCCCGAAGTCGAGACGATGTGCCGCGGGATCGCCGCCTGCATCGGCCGGCGGATCGTGGCGGCCACGTTGCCCCGCGGCCGGGTCCGACCGATCAGCACGGCGCCCCGGCCGGCCGTGCTCGTCGAGCGGCTGGCGGGCCGCACGATCGCCGGCGTCTTTCGGCGCGGCAAACGGGTCGTGCTGGAGGTCGCCGCGCCGGCCGCCGAGACGTTGTGGCTGGTGATCGAGCCGCGGATGACCGGGCTGATGCTCGTGGCCGACCCGCCCTCGGCGGAGCACGTGCGGCTCGACCTCGCGCTCGGGCAGATGCGCGGCGGTGCCGTCGGCAGGCTGCTGTTCTGGGATCAGCGCGGCCTGGGCACGATCCGGCTGCTCGACGCCCTTGGCCTGGAGCGGGCCTGCGGCGCGGCGAAACTCGGCCCCGACGGCCTGGTGGTGACGGCGGACGACCTGGCGGCGCGGCTGGGCCGGTCGCGGCGGGCGGTGAAGGTGGGGCTGCTCGACCAGCGGGCCGTGGCCGGCATCGGCAACATCTACGCCGCCGAGATCCTCCATCGCGCCGGCCTCGACCCGCGGACGTCGTGTCGCCGTCTGCGGGCGGACGACTGGCGGCGGATCGCCGCCTGCACCCACGCGGTGCTCGCCGCGGCGGTGCGGCACGAAGGCTCGTCCATCGGCGACGAGACCTACCGCACCGCCACCGGCACCGCGGGCAGGTTTCAGAAGCTGCATCGCGTGTACGGCCGCGAAGGCCGGCCCTGCCGGCGCTGCCGCACGCCGATCGTGCGGATCGTGCAGGCCCAACGATCGACGTTCTTCTGCCCCTGCTGCCAGCCGCAGACCGGGAGCCGACGGGCGCGGTGATGGAAAGGGAGTTTCCGGCCGTGCGGAAAAGCGTTCCCCGGGCTTGGCGCCCGGGGCTTGATGCGGGTCGTGCGACGTGGTGACGCGTGAAGCCCCCGACGCGAGCCGGGGGATCGCGTGAGATGGGGCGCCGTTTGGGCCGGTCTCACGCAGCGAACGTCCGGCGACGTGGCTGGGGCATCCCCCTCCGTTCATCCATACTCCTGAATGGTCGCCATCGACCCGCCCCGACGGCCGTGTGGCACGGACCGTAGCGATGCCGTAGGCTCAACGATCGCAGGATGTACCACGGAAGTAACCTCATGCACTCGACCACGCCTTGCGATCGTCTCTCCCGCCGCCAACTGCTCGCCGGGGCGGCAGCCTGCGCCGGGAGCGCCGCGATCGGCGGGCTCCGCGCGGAGCAGCCGCAGGCCGTCACCGCCGAGACGCTCGCCGGTCGCCTCCACGCCTCGCTCACGCCGGCCCAGCGGGAGAAGGTCTGCTTCGCCTGGGACTACCGCCACCCGAAGTTCGGCCTGCTGCGGACCCGTGTCGGTGCCAATTGGAACGCCACCGAGCCGACGGTGGCCGGCGACTTCTTCTCCAAGGAACAGCAGCGGCTCGTGCGGGAGATCTTCGAGCAGCTCATCGAGCCCGGTTGGCACGCCCGGTTCGACAAGCAGATGGAGGACGACTGCGGCGGCTTCGGCCGCGACCAGTCGATCGCCCTCATCGGCGAGCCCGGCAGCGGGAAGTTCCAGTTCCTGCTCACCGGCCGTCACATGACGCTCCGCTGCGACGGCGACTCGGCCGAGCACGTGGCCTTCGGCGGGCCGATCTTCTACGGTCATGACACCGGCGGCTTCGACGAGGGGGCCGATCACGCGGGCAACGTCTTCTGGCCGCAGGCCGTCGCGGCCAACCGGGTGTTCGCGATGCTCGACGGCAGCCAGCGGGCGGCGGCGGTCGTCGCCCCGCTGCCCAAGGAGAACGCGATCGCCTTCCGGGCCGGCGGCGTGGAGCCGGCGGGCATCCCGGTCGCGGAACTGGCGGCCGACCAGCGGGCGGAACTCGACAAGGTCCTCGCCATCCTCCTCGAGCCCTACCGCACCCGCGACCGCGACGAGGTCCGCGGCTGCCTGGCGAAGCAGGGGGGGCTCGATCACTGCCGGATGGCTTTCTACAAGGAAGGCGATCTCGGCGGCGACGGTGTCTGGGACAATTGGCGGCTGGAGGGCCCGGCCTTCGTCTGGCACTTCCGCGGCACGCCGCACGTGCACGTGTGGGTGAATATCGCCGACTCGCCCGAAGTGACCACCAACGCCTGATCGCGGCCTGCCTCGCCCCATGACAGATTGCTGCATCATCGGCGGCGGCGTCGTCGGCCTGTCGATCGCCCGCGAGCTCGCCGGTCGTGGAGCCTCCGTGCGGGTGCTCGCCCGGGGCACCAGACGAGACACCGCCTCGTGGGCGGCCGTGGGCATCTTTCCGCCGGCGCCGGCCCAGCCGGGCTGCCCGCCGAACGCGGCCCTCACCGCCTGGAGCGACCGCCTGCACCGGCGGCTCGCCGTCGACCTCCTGGCCGAGACCGGGATCGACAACGGCCTGCGGCAGTGCGGCGGCCTGCACGTCGCCGCCGACGCCGCCGGGCTGGAGCGGCTGCGGGCCTCGGGACGCGGCTGGCGGGATCGGGGGGCCGCCTGCCAAGACCTCGACGGACGCGGTCTGGCGGCCTGCGAGCCGGCGCTCGCCGGCGCCGTCGACCGCGGCGCGATCGTGGGCGGACTGCTGCTCCCCGAGGAGCAGTCGCTGCGCTCGCCCCGGCACCTGGCGGCGCTCGAGGAATCATGCCGCCTGCGGGGCGTGGTCGTCACCCGCGGGGCGGAGGTGCGGGCCGTGGCCCGTGCGGCCGGGATGGTGGAGAGTGTCGCCGCGGACGTCGGCGGCGTCGCCGAGACGGTGCGGGCCGCGACGTTCGTGCTCGCGGCCGGCGCGTGGACGGAGTCGCTCGCCGGCCCATGGGGCCTGCGGATCGCCACGCGGCCGATCCGCGGGCAGATCGTGATGCTCGAGCTTCCCCGCCAGCCGCTGTCGCGGATCGTCAACCACGGGCTCGACTATCTCGTGCCCCGCGACGACGGCCGCCTGCTGGTGGGCTCGACGCTCGAGGACGTCGGCTTCGCGCCGACGACGACCGCGGATGCGATCTCCCGGCTCCGCGGCCTGGCTCGGAGCCTGCTCGGCGACCTGGCCAGCGGCGAGCCGGCCGGCGCCTGGGCGGGATTGCGGCCGGGATCGGCGGATGGACTGCCGACGATCGGGCCCGTTCCGGGGCTCGCCAATGCCTTCGTGGCCGCCGGGCACTTTCGCGCCGGCCTGCACCAATCGACAGGGACGGCCGTGATGCTGGCCGACCTCGTGACGGGCGTGCGGCCGGCGATCGATCCCGCGCCCTTCGCGGCCGACCGTCCCCCGGCTCCCGCGAACGACGACTCCGTGGCCGCCTACCTGGCCCGCGTGGCCGCGGAGTCCGCCTGATCGTCAGCGGCGCCGCGGTTGGCGGGCGGGCGGATCAGGCGGCGAGCGGCGACAGTCGGCCGTGCACGGCCTCGACGTCAGCGGCGGACAGGTCGCGACCGGGACGCGCCGCGGCCAGCACGCCGGCCAGGTCGGCGAGCCGGATGATCGCGTCGGGGGAGCCGCCGGTGATCTCGTGCACCGTGCGAAGGGCCGCTCCCGCGACGACCACCGGTCGGCCGACGGCGGCTGCCAGACGGTCCTCGAGCAGGCAGCGGGTCTCGTCTACCGCGAACGCGGGCAGCGACACCCGCAGCCGTACGGCCTGCTCGATCCGGCCGTCCCGGGCGACGAGCGTGAGCAGTCGGCCTTCGCCGGCCATGACCAGTCGGGCCGCCGGCCGCCGATCGCGGCAGTTTCGCAGGAGCCGCAGCAGCGAGTCCTCGTCGGTCTCGTGGGCGTCGTCTGCGAGCACGACGTCCGGCAGGGCCGCCGTCCCGGCCCAGGCCGCGGCGGAAGCCACTTCGGCCGACCATTCCGCCGCGAGCGAGCGGGCGAGGTGCCCGAGCACGGCCGTCTTGCCCACCCCCCGGGGGGCGGCCAGGACCGCGACGCCGTCGGGTTGCCCGCAGCAGCAGGCGAGTTTCGCGACGGCCGCCTCTTGGGCCGCGGTGAGACGGGCCGGGACGTCGCTCATGCTTCGGTCTCCTCCGCGGCGGTGCGGCGGGCGAACGTCACCACTTCGCCCAGCGGTTCGACGCCGATCGCCTCCAGTGCCGCCTCGATCGCCACCACGGGCGGGGAGTCGGCCCGGCGCACGATCAGCGCCGCCTCGCAGCCGTGGCTCGCGACCATGAGCCGCTGACGGCGGATCGGGCCGGGCGGGAACCAGACTCCCGCATCCACCAGGATGATCCGCTTGTCGCACGTCACTCCCGCCGCGATCGGCAGTTCTCCCGGCTCGACGGCTTCAACCTCGCGCTGCCTGGACCGCAGCACCCGGGCGAGCGCCGCGACGAGCGTCGTGCGGCCCTCGCTGCGTTCGCAGCCCGCGATGGCGATCACCCGTCGTCCCCGGGCCCGGGCCGCCTCGACGCGGTCGGCGACGGCGTTCCACTGCGGCAGGGCGGCGGCGAGCAGCCGCTCCACGAGGCAAGGACCAGCCTGTTGCCCGGCCTCCGCGGCGGCGTCCGGGGACGAGGCCGTCGGCGGCCATGCGGCCGCGTCCGGCGCGGCCGGGGCGGATGCAGCGGGCCGCGGGTTCAACGCCGGTGGCTGCGGCATGCGGCAGGACCGCCAACGATGGACGAAGGCGGCGTCGAGCGCGTCGAGAGTCATGGTGCGATCGCGTCCCCCGCCGTTGACGGCGGCTGGCGGGCGAGCCGTTCCGGCCGCCGCTGGCGGGCGAGGCGTTCCTGCTCGTGCCAGGAAGCGAGCGTCCAGGCGACGGCAGCGATCAGCGCCAGACCCGCGACCGACCAGCCCGGGAAGGACTGGCGGCCGCCCCGCGCCGGCGATCGCGCGAGGCATGCCGGGGACCGCTCCGGCGGCGCGGGCCGTGGATCCGCCAGGTCCGGAATATGCGCGAGCGTCTCCACCGTCCCCGACCTCCCCCTTTCGCGGTGACCATCGTCCCCCGCGGTTGCCGCCCTTGAACGCGGCGGCGCCGGCCGGTGCAGCATGCGGCGCCGGCCGGTGGCGTCGCCCGCAAGCCCATGACACTCTTCGCCATATGCCCCATCCTCCCAGTCGCTTATCATGGTCAAGTTGTGAATCCATGGCTTTCATGGATCCCTGTTTCCGCCCCGTGCGAACGAGAGATGCCAGCCGACGACCGTAGTGACCTCCTCCGTGCCGTGCTCGCCGAACGCATCGCCATCCTCGATGGCGCGATGGGCACGATGGTTCATCAGTTGGCCCTCGACGAGGCCGGATTCCGCGGCGCGCGGTTCGCGGACCACCCCCGCGATCTCAAGAACTGCATCGATGTCCTCACGCTCACGCAAGGGGACGCGATCCGGCGGATCCACGCCGCCTACCTGGAGGCCGGGGCCGACATCGTCGAGACCAACACCTTCGGGGCGACGAGCATCGCGCTGGCCGACTTCGGGCTCCAGCACCACACCAGGGAGATGAACCTCGTCGCCGCGTCCCTGGCCCGGGCGGCGGCCGACGCGGCCACGGCCAAGACGCCCGCCCGGCCGCGATTCGTGGCCGGCTCGATCGGTCCCACCAACAAGCAGCTCTCCATTTCGGGCAACGTGGCCGATCCCGGTCACCGCGACGTCACGTTCGACCAGATGGTGGCGGCCTACCGGGAGCAGATCGAGGCCCTGATCGACGGCGGCGTGGACATCCTCCTGGCGGAGACGGCCTTCGACACGCTCGTGCTCAAGGCCTGCCTGCACGCCATCGAGCAGGTGTTCGCCGACCTCGGCCGGACGCTCCCCGTCATGGCCTCGTTCACGATCTTCGAAGGCGGCCGCACGCTCTCCGCCCAGACGGTCGAGGCCTGCTGGACGAGCATCTCCCATATCGACCTCCTCTCCGCCGGCATCAACTGCGCGCTCGGCCCGGAGAAGCTCCGGACCCACGTCGCCGACCTCTCCCGGATCACGCCGCGGCTCGTGAGCTGCTACCCGAATGCCGGCCTGCCCAACGCCCTCGGTGGATTCGACGAGACGCCGGAGATGATGGCCTCCGTGCTCCGTGAGTTCGCGGCGGCCGGCTGGCTGAACATCGTGGGCGGCTGCTGCGGCACGACGCCGGCGCACATCGCCGCGATCGCCGACGTGATGCGGAACTACCCGCCGCGGCAGCCCGTCCCGCCGCCGCGGCGGAGCCGCTACTCGGGCCTCGAGATGCTGGAGATCCGGCCCGAGAGCAGCTTCACGATCGTGGGCGAGCGGACGAACGTGACCGGCTCCCGGGCCTTCGCCCGCCTCATCAAGGAGGAACGGTACGAGGAGGCCCTCGGCGTCGCCCGGCAGCAGGTGGAGAACGGCGCCAACATCATCGACGTCAACGTCGACGAGGGGATGCTCGACGGCGTGAAGGTGATGACGAAGTTCCTCACGCTGCTCTCCAGCGAGCCGGAGATCTCCAAGGTCCCGATCATGATCGACTCCTCGAGGTTCGAGGTGCTCGAGGCGGGGCTGAAGTGCGTCCAGGGGAAGGGGATCGTCAACTCGATCAGCCTGAAGGAAGGGGAGGCACCGTTCCTCGCGCACGCCCGCACGGTCCGCAGCCATGGGGCCGCCGTGGTCGTGATGGCCTTCGACGAGCAGGGGCAGGCCACCGACGTGGACCGCCGGGTGGCGATCTGCGAGCGGGCCTACAAGCTCCTCACGAAGGAGGTCGGCTTCCCGCCCGAGGACATCATCTTCGACCCCAATATCCTCACGGTGGCGACCGGCATCGAGGAGCACAACAGCTACGCGGCCAACTTCATCGAGGCCACGCGGATCATCAAGGAGCGGATGCCGCTCGTGAAGGTGTCGGGGGGCGTGAGCAACATCTCGTTCTCGTTCCGCGGCAACGACGCGGTCCGGGAGGCGATGCACGCCTGCTTCCTCTACCACGCCATCCGGGCCGGCATGGAGATGGGGATCGTCAACGCCGGCCAGTTGGCCGTCTACGAGGAGATCGAGCCCGCGCTCAAGGAGCGGATCGAGGACGTGCTCTTCGACCGGCGGCCCGATGCCACCGAGCGTCTCGTCGAGTTCGCCGAGACGGTGAAGAAGCAGGGGGGCGCCGAGGCGGGCCAGGCCGACGCGTGGCGGAGCCTCGACGTGGAGGCCCGGCTCACGCACGCGCTCGTGAAGGGGATCGCCGACCACGTCGAGGAGGACGTGGAGGCGGCCCGCGGCCACTACGCCACCAGCCTCGAGATCATCGAAGGCCCGCTCATGCGGGGCATGCAGGTGGTGGGCGACCTGTTCGGCGAGGGGAAGATGTTCCTGCCGCAGGTCGTGAAGAGCGCCCGCGTGATGAAGCGGGCGGTGAACCACCTCTTGCCCTACATGGAGGCCGAGCGGGCCGCCAGCGGCGCCGAGCATGCGAAACGCGGCAAGGTGCTCATGGCGACCGTGAAGGGGGACGTCCATGACATCGGCAAGAACATCGTGGGCGTGGTGCTCGGCTGCAACAACTAC
>JBIPLS010000152.1:0-8079 GCA_044368305.1 Pirellulales bacterium | reverse complement strand
CCGCGGGTCGAACGGGCGGGCCTCGTCGGCTGGCACGGCCGCGGCCGTGCCAGCCTTGATTTCGGCACAGCCTTTTTCGAGCTGGTCCGTCGGCAGGGCGTAGTTGAGCCAGATCCCACTGGCCGTAGCCCGCAGTTCCTTGCCCAGCATGCCCACGAGCCGCCCGCGGGCGTCCACAAGCGCGCCGCCCGCCGATCCCGGGTTGTTGGTCGTGCAGTCGAGCACGTAGACGTCGCCGCGGTAGGGAGCCTCGGCGGCGCCGCGGCGGGCCTCGAGCGGGACGACGGCCGAGACGACCCCCCGCTGCGCGCTGACCCGCTCGTCGCCGACCGCCACGTTGAACAGGTTCGACAGCGCGATGACCCGGGTGCCGACGGCGGCCCGCTCCGCGGCATCCCATGCGAACGCCGGCAGGCCCTCGGCGTCGATCACCAGCACCGCGAGTTCGCGCCGCGGGTCGACGCCCACGAGCCGGGCGCGATACCGCCGACCGTCGTCGAGCACGCAGTCGATCTCGTCCGTATCGAGCACCGTGGTCGCCGCCGTCGCGATCGTCCCGTCCGGCGAGACGAGGATCCCCGACTGGTAGCCCTCCAGCCCCCGCATGCCACCGGCACCGTAGATCTTCACGACCTTGGTCGCGGCCGACGCGATCACCTCGCGCGGCGAGTCGCCCCAGCCGTGATCCGGAGCCACGAGCAGCCCGAGCACGGCGACCGCAAGCAGGCGGCGAAGCGGCAGCCTCATCGTGGTCCCTCGCCGGTGGCTGCGGCGGCGTCCGCCACGACGCGGAACGTGGCGAAGGCCGCGGTGCCGCGCCGCACGTCGATCGTGGTCGGCAGCCCGTTCGCGACGCCGGAGAACCGGACCTCGCACGGATCGGCGTCGGCCGCCGTCCACAGGTCGATGCCGACCGCCCGCCCCGTCCCATCGACGAACAGCCGCGTCTCGACGCCGGCCACGGTCGTCTCGAGCACGTCCACGAGTTCGGTCACGGCCCGCTCTCCGAGCATTGCCGGATCGGCCGGCGCCGTGCCCCAGTAGGTCGTGCGGCCGGTCGCCGCCGGCCCCTGGCGGACGAGCCGGCGCCAGACCACCAGCGCCGCGAGCAGCCCGCCGCTCCCCGGCGGCTCGGGCCGGGCGTCGAGATCGGCCCGCGGGTCGATGCGGGACCGGCCGGTGGGCAGATCGATGGTCGCCGCGTCGTCGGCGAGCTCGATGCGGAACGCGTTCCCGTCGGCCAGCGTGCCCGCCATGATCCAGGCTCCCGGCCCCCCGCCGCCGTGGGCGGCCAACGCCTTGGCCACGCGGTCCCGCTCCACCACGTTGAAGTGGTGGTTCGCGAATCCGGGCCGTGGATCGACGAGTCCGCGGAGCGGCTCGGGCAGCTCCTCGCGGCGGGCCGCGGCGCCGCCGGCGGGCCGCTGTCTCTCGTCGCGGCCCGATGGAATCTCGTCGCGGCCACTGTCCTCGGCCGGAGACTCGCCCGCGACGATCGCCGCGAGCTCGGCCGGCGCATGGACGGCGGCCAGACGCACCAGCGCCTCGTGCCGCTGGCCGCCGCGGCGATAGACCAGAGGCACCTGCCAGCCCGCCGGCAGGGTGCCGAGCACGTTCTTGAAAGCGTTCACCGTCCGCACGGGACGCCCCGCGAGCGACACGATCTCGTCGTCGTGCCGCAGCCCGCGGCGCCAGGCGTCGGAGGCATCGAGGATGTCGGAGACCACCACCTTGCCGTCGGCGCTCGTCGCCACCACAGCCCCGAGCGTGGCATGGTCGACGATCCGCCCCGCCCGCAGCAGGCCCATGAAGTTCCGCAGCTGGTTGGCCGAGATGGCGTAGCCCACGCCGACGTTCACGCGGCCCCGCTTCTCGAACGAGGCCCGGCCGTTGACGCCGATCAGCCTCCCCTCCGCGTCGAACAGGCCGCCGCCGGAGTTGCCGGGGTTGATCGCCGCATCGACCTGCAGGCAGTCGGCGTACTCGAGGATCGTGCCGGCGGGAAACTGGTAGCGGTGCACGCCCGAGACGATGCCCGCGCTGATCGAGGGCCGGAGATCGGTGGCCAGGAGAAACGGATTGCCGGCGGCGAAGCAGTAGTCGCCCACCTCGACGAGATCGCTGTCGGCCAGCGGCACGAACGGAAAGTCATCCCGGCCGAGCAGCTTCACCAGGGCCACGTCGCCCGTCGGATCCAGCCCGACGAGCACGGCGTCGTACAGCCGCCCGTCGTCGAGGCCGCACTTCATGACCAGGCCCGCCGGCTGCGTGACGTGGAAGTTCGAGAGGGCATGGCCCGCCGGGCTGACCAGCACCCCCGAGCCGCCGCCGGCCGCGCCGGCGAAGATCGCGACGGCCGCCTTCGAGGCCCTGCCGATCGCCGCGACCCGCCGCTGCTCCGCCGCCCGGACTTCGTCGTCGACGGCGGCCGCGGACACCGCCGCCGCCATGCACCAGGCCGCCGCCGCGAGCATGGCGCGAAACCGCGGCGGGCTCGGCCGGGCGGCGGGCGTCATTTCTCGAACACCGGAGCGGTGAGCCGCAGCGGGCCGCCCAGTCCACCTGCAGCGGGAAAATCGACGACGATGACCAGGCGGCGGCCGCCGGACACGTCGATGTCGACGGGAGTCGCCACGGACTCGTCGATGGGCCGGCGAAAAACCTCGCGGTCGTCCAGCAGCACCGACAGCACGTCACCCGGGGCACGCTGGCCGGGCTCGACGGCCACGGCCGTGCGGAATCGACGGGCATCCGTCGGCACCCGCCAGACGACCCGGCTTCGCGGCCGCAGCAGGAGCGTGCCCGCCCCGGCGCCGACGAACCGTGGGCCGAAGTACGGCCGCAACTCCTCCATGGCACCGACCGCGCCGAAGAAGGGCTCGGTCTCCGAACGCTCCGGCCGCAGCGACCGCAGGAGCACGGTCCGGCCCGCCGCGTAGTCGACGGATCGGAGCATCGTCGCCGGCATCCGCACCACCTCGTCCACCACCAGCCCGGCGGGCGTCCACGAGACCGCGTTCGCCGCCAGGCTGCCCCCGTCGACCTCGACCCGCGTGCCCCCCGCCGGGGCGTCCGGTCGCAGGAACCACATGCCGACGACCTTGGTCCGCTTCACCGGGATCCGCTCGTCCTCGAGCACGACCGTGACGGCGTCGGCGGTCACCGCGGCGATCGCGCACTCGACGACCTCCAGCCGCTCCGCGGCCTCGTCCTGCTTGCCGACGACGAGCAGATCGGTCTCCGGCGACTCGGGGAGCACCGCCCGCCACGCGGACGGCTCGCCGTCGCCCGCGGCCCGCGGCGGCCGCAACCGCACGCTCCGCACCCGTTGCACGGGCAGTTCCACGCGACCGCCGGGTGTCGCGAGCGTGGCCAGGCCGGCGTCCCAGGCGAAGTCGTCGCCGGCGAGCGTGCTGCCGTCGACGCATTCGACGAGCACGCTGCCGCGGCCGCCGGCGCCGGCGGCCGTGAGCCGCCGCACGTCCGCCACGGCCACAGGCTCGGCTTCCTCGACACGCACCGCCTGCGGGGAGATCTCGGCGAGCGTGCCCGAGAGGGTCGTGCCGTCGGTCTTCTCGACCGTCACGACGACGGCCGACTCGGCGCCGGCGAGTCCGCACACCATGACGGCGATGGCGACGACGGGAACGCGAGCCGCGGTCATCGATCCTCTCCGCCCGCGGCCAGCCGCTTGAAATACTGCTCGATCGCCTCGCGATAGTGCGGCGGAAACTCGCGGCCGATTTGCTGGAGGGCCTCCTCGCGGCGGTGCGGCGGCAGGTTGCCCCAGCCGTCCGCGGCGCCGATGTCCCGCTTCTGCACGTCGCCGGCCCCCTTCCCGCCGGCGATGCGGCTGTCGTCCATCGGCTGGCTGCCCCCACCACCGCCTCCCGAGCCGCCGGCCCCGCCACCCGCCGCCTGATCCTGCTGCTGCCGCTGCTCCTCGAGCTTCTTGATCAACTTGTCGAGCGACTCGATCACGCCGTCCTGGAGGCTGCGGGTTCCCGCGCCCGCGCGGCCGAGGTGCAGCCGGCGACCCACGTCCCGCATCCGCCTGGCCACGTGGGCGAGCGACTCGGGCTCGAGGCCGCCGGCATCGGCCCGCAGCAGGCGGGCCACCCGCGCGTAGCGGGCCGGGATCTCGGCCTCGCGCTCCAGCAGCCGATCGAGCGACTCGATCGCGCCGTCCATGTCGAGCAGCCAGTGCTGGCAGGCGGCCCGGTGGAAGAGCAGCGTCGCGGGATCGACGCTCGCCGCCGCATCGAGCCCGGCGAGCATGGGCAGGGCATCGTCGAACCGATCCTGCCGCACGAGCTCGCGACCCCACCACAGCCGCACGGCATCGCGGATGAACGGGTGGCCGGGCGACTCGTCGAGCCAGGCCGAATCCGGCTCCACGCCGCGACGCACGGCGGCCATCAGCGCGGCGGCCCGCGGCTCCCGCGCGGCGATCGTCTCCAGCACGGCGTCGAGGGCGTCCCCGCGGCCGGCCATGACCGCGTCCCAGGTGGCGTCGAGCCGCGCCAGCGTTTCGGTTCCGGGATCCGGCCCCAGCGGCCTGGCCGCCTGCTCGGCCCGCGCCCGCGTGGCCCCGGGCGCGGGCAGACTCCAGGACGGCTCGCGGGCGAACTCGAAGCCCGGATCGGCCGGCAGCGGCGGCTCGACGCCGCCGGCCCCACCCGCCGCCGCGACGAGCATCAAGATCGCGCCGCATACGCTTCGCATGGCACCCACCGCTCCCGTGGCCGTCGGGAGCCGCCGGCCCCCGCCCACCATCATAGAGTCCCAACGCCGGCCGCGGGCGGCGGCGGCCGCACCCTCACTCCTCCGTGCGGCCCGCGACGATGTCCTGGGCGGCGCGCTCGATCTTGCGCTGCCGCTCCGCGAGCCGCTCGAGCGCCTCCCGCAGCTCCGGGGCGTCCACCCGATCCGCCGCCTCGTCGAGCAGCTGGGCGAACCGCCGCGTGCGGGTGTTCACCCGCATCTGCAGGCTACGGATCATCTTCAGCTCCGCGATCTTGTCCACGAGCGGCTGCTCGTCCGGCTCCTGCGGCCGCCCGCCGCCTGCGGCCGCCTGCCGCCGCGCCTCGTCCCGCTGCGACTTCTCCAGAGCCGCCAGCAATTCCTCGAGGTTGGTCACTACGTCGTCGAGCAGGCCGCGGGTCGTGCCGCCCACGTCGCCGCGGCCCAGGCGGCCGGCGGCCTGCTCGGCGTCGTCGCGCACGCTCTCCAGCGCCTGCGGAATCGCCACCGCCGTGCCGTCGTCGCGAACAAGCACGAGCGCCCGCGTGGCCTCCACCACGATCGCCTGCTGCGCGCGGCCGAGCCGCACGGACTCGATCTCGCGGTCGCGGCCCGTCGTGCCGGCGACCGCCGCCGCGGCTGCCACCACCTCCCGCTCGGCCTTGAGCATCTCGCGCACGCGGGTCTCCAACTGCACGAGCATCCGCTCCACCTCCTGCTCGCGCATCTGCCGGAGGATCTCCTCCAGCTCGGCCCGGGCGGTCTCCAACTCCTCGACGGCCTTCTCCTGTTCGCGGCGGGCGTCCTGGCGCCGCGCCTCCTCGAGCCGCTCGCGGGCCGATTGCATCCGCCGCTCCGCCGCGGCCAGCCGCCGGCGTGTGCGTCGGGCCCGGGCCGCGTCGTCGTCCCCCTGCGGTTCCGGGCTTTCGTCCGCCTGCTGGCCCGCCCCGGCGGCGGCGTCGGCGTCCGGCGGTGGCGCGGCCGGTTCGCCGCCGGCGTCGGGCTCCCGTTCGGGCCGGTCGCCGTCCCCATCCGCGGCGGCGGGCGGCCGATCCGCGCTGCTCGGCCGCGCCGTGCCCGCCCGCTCGTCGACGCGGCGGGCGAAACCCTGGATGTCCTCGGCCAGGGTCCGTGTCTCCTCCGCCAGCGCCCGCTGCCGCTCGGCCAGTTCCGGCTCGCGGCCTCCGGCCTCGGTCGATCCCTCGATGTCCCGCTGCCGCGCGATCGCCTTGGCGAGACGGGCCAAGTACTGCCGCACCTCCTGCTTCGTGCTTGCGAGTTGCCTCCCCGTGTCGCCCGACTCGAGCAGCTCGAGCAGGGCCCGAAACTGCTCGATCGCGCCGGCCTGGCTCGTCCCGGCCTTGAGCAGCTGGCCCTTCTCCAGCAGGGCGACGATCGTGTCGAGACGGTCGCCCACCTGCTCCTGGCGGGCCTTCTCGAACACGCTCCTCAGCAGGGCCGCCCGCCGCGGATCGGTGACCGCCAGCAGATCGGCGAGCCGGAGGAACGACCGCTCCAGATCGCGGTACTGCCGGAGCAGGTCCTGCTCGCGTTCGACGAGGCCGGACGGGCGGTCGCCGGGCGCGGCATCCACCGTGCGGCCGGCGGTCGCCAAAGCGGCCAGCCCGCAGGCCAGCCAGGCGCCGCGTTGCGAGACGATGCGTCGCATGGTCACTCCAACACCTCGCGGGCCCGTTCCTTCTGCCGCCGCAGCGTCTCGGCGCGGATCTCCTCCTGCGCGCGGATCACGCCCCGCAGCCGCTCGATCACCTCGTTGAACGACTCCAGCTCCAACATCCGCGCGAGCACGGCCCGCATGCGGGCCAGGGTCTCGTCGGCCCGCCGCCCCAGCATCTCGACGTCGGCCGCCTGGGTCGTGCGGCAGGCGGCCGCCAGGCCCGGCAGGTCCACTGTCGCCAGCGCGGCGAGCGGGTCGGCGATGTGCACCACGAGCCTGGTCTCGATCTCCGGCGTCGACATCCCATTATTGTCGAACTCCAGGCGGATATCGCGAAAGGCCGCGGCGATCTCGGAGGTTTCGCCGGTCGCCCGGGCGACGGCCTCGCCGAAGCGTGCGGGGGCGTCGGAGTCGCGGTCCCGCGCGAGCCGGTCGCGGCCCTGGGCGAGGTCCGCGATCGCCGCCTCGTAGCGCCGCCGGAGGACGATCTCCCGCGCCTCGAGGATCGCCTGCAACGCCTCCGGCGACACCACATCGAGCGTCCAGGTGTCGCTCGTCCCGATCTGCGGCTGGCCGTCCAGCGTGCAGCCGTCGCGCGCGGCCACCGTCACCTCCAGTCGCCAGCCGGCCGCGAGCCCCAGGGGCCCGAGCGGCACCGGCTCGCCCGCCGCGGGGAGTTCGACGAGCGGCTCGCCGCCACGGATGGCGGCCAGTGGCACCGTGCGGGCCACGCCGGCCGCCGACGGTTCTTCGGCCGCCCCGGCCCGTGACGGAGATGGACGCCGCGCGACGAGCCGGACTTCCCCGGCAGCCAGCCCGTGGTCGTCGCTGATCGTCCCCGCGACCGGCAGCCGCGCCCCGGGCGTCACCGCCGTGGAGATGCCCGGCAGCCGGGCCGCGACCCGCGGAACCTCGTCGGGCACCGCGACGAGCGTGAACGTCGTCGGCTCGCGGCCGGCCAAGCCGTCGGTGTCGAGGAGGTCGAGCGTGACGAGCAGGTCGTGATCGAGCCGCGGGACGACTCCCGCGACCTCCAGCCCGGGCGGCCCGCCGGACAGGCCGCCGATCAGCGTCTCCCCGGCGGCCGGTGGCGTGCCAACCGGACGGACGGCGAGCCGCGCGGCGGCCAGCGGCTTCGTCGCCAGGCAGCGAATCTCCACTCGCGAGCCGCGGGGCAGGCCCACGAGCCGCGACACCGGCGGGCTGCGATCCGGCCCGCCGAGATACGCCGGCGGCGTGCCGAGGATGCGAACCTCCTCGACGCCCGGCGGATCGACGACCACGAGCCGCAGGTTGCGGAGCCGGGCGTCGCCCCCGCGGACGTCCAGCACCATGGCGGCGTTCACGGACTCGATCACGTGCCCGAACGTCTGCTCGCCCCCGGCGCGGCCGCCGCGGGTGCCCATGCGGACGGCCTTCGACCCCGACGGCCCCCGCATCCGCAGCTCGACCGCGGCCGGCGGGCCGTCGATCCCGCCGCCGCGGATGACGACGTCCACGTCGCTGCCCCGCGCCACCTTCCGTGCGCCGGCGACGAAGCCTTCGGCCTCCAGGACGGTCCGCCGCGGCCACGGCTCGTCTGCGAGCAGCAACGCCCTGCGCGCCCAGACACCGGCCGTGGCCGGCGCCAGACCGGCGAAGAGCGCCACCGTCGCCAT
>JBIPLS010000151.1:0-8098 GCA_044368305.1 Pirellulales bacterium | reverse complement strand
GCCAGGGCGTTCTCGGGCACCTTCCGGTCCGGCGACGTGCGGTGCTGGACGGTGAGGTTCTCCGTCAGCAGTTGGTCGTCGTCCCACAGCCAGTCGCCGTGGTACACCGGCGAGTAGATCCACAGGCCGGCCAGGACGATGGCGGCGAATCGGAGAACAAACCGCCGCCAGCGGGCCACGGTTTCCGCGCCCGCCGCCGCATCGGCGTTCGCGACCGGCGCCGCGGGCCGGTGTGCAGAACGATGAGGACGCGGTGGCCGGCGGGTGGTTCCCATGGCCCCCGAGTATAGGCCGGGTCGGGGGGGCGGCGGAATCGGCGGATCAATCCGCCTCCGCGCGTCTCTTCAGGAGTCGCTTCAGGGCGGCGGCGTATTCGTGCTCCATGGCCAAGACTCCCACGCGGGCGTCCGGGTCGGCCAGCCTCGCGTCCAACTGCACCGCCTTGTCGACCGCCGCGAAGGCCTCCGGCGAGCGGCCCTGCGCCTCGAGCACGAGGGCCAGGGTGGCCCACGCCTCGCCGTGGCCGCCGCCCGTGAGCTCGATGCCGCGGCGGGCCGCGGCCTCGCTTTCCGCCAGCCGTCCGGCATCGAGCAGGGCCTCGGCCAGCCCCATGGCCGCGGTGGCGGCGACGGGATTCTTGCGAACCGTGTCGGTCCACAGCGCGATCGAATTGGCCCACACCCGCTGCCGCTCCATGCACGCGACGCCCAGCAGGATCGTCGCCGCCACGAGGCCGGCCAGCAGCCGGTCGCGGAGCGTTTCGCGCCGCGCGAGCCACGGCCCGTCGAGAAACAGGCCGATCCCGATCGCGATGCCGGCCATGGGCATGTAGAGATAGCGGTCGGCGGCGGCGCGGTAGATGGGAATCAGGTTGGACACCGGCAGCAGCGGCGCGACGATCAACACGAACGCCAGCCCCATGCGCCGGTCGGCGCGGATGGCGAGGGCCGCGGCACCGGCGACGGCCAGGAGCAACGCCGCCGCCGCCGGCAGCGGGAGGTGGGTCACGGAATACAGCCCGTAGTCCGCACAGAGATTCACAGGCAGGAGCACGAGCTGCACGTAGAGCCCGAGGATCCGCGGCTCCAGCAGCAGGGCGGCGGCGAGCGAGCCGCCCGGATACTGGGGCCGGGCCGCGAAGATCCGCGACGGCGTGGGCTCGAGCAGAAACCGGGCCCCGAGGAAGGCGACCACGACCAGCGTCCCGCCGGCGGTCGCGGTCGGCCAGAATCGGCCGCGGTCGCCGCGGCGTACCAGCAGCCAGCAGGCGGCGATGGCGGCCGGTGCCGCGACGCCCGACTCCTTGCTGCCGACCGCGAGCAGGCAGGCCGCGATGCAGGCCGCGGACCGCCAGCCGTCGCCCCGGCCGTCCATCGGCCGGCCCAGCGCCAGCACGAGGCCGACGAGCGTGAACGCGGTGGCCAGCAGGTCTTCGCGAAAAGTCGGCTCGCAGACGGCCTCCGTCACCACGGGATGCACGGCGAAGAACAGTGCCGCTGTGATGCCCGCCGTCGATCCCAGCCCCGGGGCCAGGCGGCGGACGGCCTGCCAGGCGAGCAGGACGTTGGCGGTGTGCAGGAGGACGCTCGTGAGGTGGTAGCCGAACGGCGCCTTTCCCCACAGGGCAGCGTCGAGCATCAGCGACGCCAGGTTCACCGGCCGGTTGAAATCGAGCACGTCCATCCGCAGCACGCCGAACGTCAGCACGGGCAGCCAATTCCGTGGATCGTGCAGGAAGGGGTCGGTGAGGATCTGCATCCGGGCGTCGTAGACGAACCCGGCGGACAGGGTGGTGGCGAAGACCGCCAGCGTCACCGCGGCGAGGAGCACCGCCGCCCGTCGCGGCGTCAGTCGCGCGGGGCTCATCGAGCCGGCCGCCGCGGTCATGCGAGTTCCCCGGAGGCGAGGTAGTCGGCGATGCCCTCGGCCAGCGGGCGGGGCTGCCAGGCCAGCCGCGAACGCGTGACGGCGACGTCGAGGACGACCTCGCGCAGATAGCCCTGCGGCTCGGGGATGTAGCGCGGAGTCCTGTGCAGGCCAAGGGCCGCGTTGAGCAGGATGACCAGGTCGTTGAAGGTCGTGCCGTCGCCGGTGCCGCAGTTGAGCAGCGGCGGCAACTGCCCATTCGTCACGACCGCCGCCGCCACGGCGGCCGCGGCGGCGTCGTCCACGTGGACGAAGTCGCGCGACTGGGTGCCGGGCGAGAAGATCTCGGGGTCGCCGGCCCGCATCTGCCGGGCGATCTGCAGCACCTGGCTCGCCATCCTGCCCTTGTGCGCCTCGCCCGGTCCGTACACGTTGGCGAATCGCAGTCCGATGCAATCGACGCCGTGGCGGGCCGCGATCGCGGCGGCCTCCCGCTCGAGCTGGAGCTTCGAACGCCCGTAGGCGCTGACGGGCCTCGTCGGGGAGCCGGTCACGGTCATCGGGCTCGGCACCGGGCCGTAGACGTGCAGCGACGACGCGTACACGATCCGGCGGCAGCCGGCGGCGATGGCATGGCGCATGCATCCGACGGCGGCGTCCACGTTCACGCGGCGGAGTTCGGAGTCGTCGCGGATGGACGTGTCGTTGACGGCGGCGAAGTGCAGGAGCACGTCGAGGCCCCCCAGCCGCGACCAGTCGATCTGGTCGAAGCGGGCGTCGATCGCCTGGCAGTCGGCACGGCTGGCGCCCCGTCCGATCGCCAGCACGTGATGGCCGGCCTGGGCGCATCGTTCGGCGACCCGCCCGCCGACGAATCCATTGGCGCCGGTTACGGCAATTTTCAAGGTTCCCTCGCCCATCGTCGCCGGCGGGCGTTTGAATGCCCGAATCCCTTCGTATAGTCTGACGAAACGGGGCATTATTCAAGCACCGCGGGGTCGAGGAGGGCAGGCATGCAGTCGGACGAGGTCGGCGTTTCGGGCGGTGCTGCGCCGCCGATCCACCAGTTCGGCGACAAGCTGCGGCATCCGCGGGCCATCGCCGCCTTCCGCGGGTTCGTGGAGGGGATGCGGCATTACCGGGCGACAGGTTCCACCGAGAAACTCGCCGCCACGCCCCTGCTCTCCATCAATCTCGACCTCACGACCGCCTGCGATCACGCCTGCGGTCATTGTGTCGACGACGAGGTGATCAACACCGGGCCGAAATACTCCGGCGACAACGTGCTGGCGACGATCGACACGCTGGCCGATCGCGGGCTCTGCTCGGTGATTCTCATCGGCGGCGGTGAGCCCACGCTGCATCCGAAGTTCGCGGAGATCGTCCGGCACATCAAGGCCCGGGGGCTGGAACTCGGCCTCGTCACCCACGGCGGCCATGCCCACAAGATCGTGGAGGTGGCCGACCAGTTTCAGTCGACCGACTGGGTGCGGTTCTCGATCGACGCGGCGACGAACGAGACCTACCAGGACATCCACTTCGGCCAGGCGGGCAAGAAGCCGCGGAACACGCTCGCCGAGATCCTGGCCAACGGACGGGCGATCAAGGATGCCAACCCGGCCATCCAACTGGGCTACTCGTACGTCGTCGTGCCGCCGGGACAGGAGTACCACGGCCGCCGGTTGCGGGACAACATCGACGAGATTCCCGGCGCGGCCGCGAACGCCCGCGATCACGGATTCACCTACCTGTCGCTGAAGCCCTGCCTGATCAAGCGGGAGGTCGAGGGCGAGACGCTGATGTACGGCGTCCGGCCCGAGGAGATCGAGGCCGTGAACGGTCGGATCAGGGCACGGATCGCCGAAGCCGAACGGATCGCCGCCGGCGTGCGGATCGTGCAGAGCCAGAACCTGATCGCGATGCTGGCCGGTCGTCTCGACGTGCTGCGGGAACAGCCGCGGATCTGCTACGCCGGATTTCTGCGGCAGGTCGTCAGTCCCTTCAGCATCGTGCATTGCCCGGCCTGGCGGGGCGACATCCGGGCCCAGGTGGGGACGAAACTCGGCTATGCCGACCCCCAGGCGGCCGACGCCACGGCCGGGGCGACGGTGCAGAATCTGCTCGCCTTCGACGCGACGCGGACGTGCGCCGACATCGCCTGCTTCTACAACAGCATGAACCGCTACATCGAGCACGTCATCGAGTCGGACATCGCCGTCGATGATCTGGAGCCGTCGGCGGCGCGAGACACCTTCCTGTAGGACGTCTGCCGTTCCCGGCTTACGCTCTGGCGGCATGAACGCCTCGACCATCCGCTTCGTAGACCGCTGGATCGGCATTCCCGCCTGTGGCTTGCTGACGCTCTGGCGGCGGCTGTTCGACTGGCGGCGGCCCACGGGGCCGATCAGGCGGGTGCTGGTGCTGAAACTCGTCGAGCAGGGAGCGACCGTGATCGCCTATCCGGCGCTCCGGGCCGTGGCCGAGCGGGTCGGCCGGGAGAACCTGTTCTTCATGGTGCTCGAGGAGAACCGGGCGATCCTCGACATGCTCGACGTCGTGCCGGCCGAGAACGTGATCGCGGTGCCTCGCGGCGGCGCGGTGGCCACGTTCGTGGGGATCCTCCGCGGGATCCTCCGGGCCCGGCGCGAGCGGATCGACGCCGTGCTGGACTTCGAGTTCTTCGCCCGGGCGTCGGCGGTGATGGCGTACCTCACCGGCGCGTCACGCCGGGTCGGCTACCACAGCTACCACGGCGACGGCCCGTGGCGCGGCGACCTGATGACGCACCGGCTGCTCTACAACCCCCACCTGCACGCCCTGTACGCATTCCTCTTGCCCGTCGAGGCGCTGTGGCGGGATCCCGGGCCGCTGCCGGCGCTCGACATCGACCTCGCCGCGCTCGACACCACGCTGCTGCGTTTCGTGCCGACCGCGGAGGAGACGGCGGGCGTGCGGCGGACGTTGCGGGATGCCACGGGGAGTGACGACCCCCGACCGCTGGTTCTGCTCAACGCCAACGCCAGCGACCTGATTCCCATGCGGAAGTGGGACGACGGCCGCTATGCCGAACTCGCGCGGCGGCTGCTCGCCGATGATCCCGGCCTGTTCGTCGCCTTTACGGGGTCGCCGTCGGAAGCGGCGCCGATCGACGCCCTCGTCCGCTCGGTGAATCACCCCCGGTGCTTCTCGGTCGCGGGTCGGACCACGATGCGGCAGCTGCTGGTGCTCTACACGCTCGCCGACGTGCTGGTCTCGAACGACAGCGGCCCGGGGCACTTCGCCGCCCTGACGGACATCGACATCCTCACGCTCGTCGGACCGGAGACGCCGAAGGTCTGGGGCGTCCTCGGGCCGCGGGCCCACCGCGTGTCCATCGGCCTGCCCTGCAGCCCGTGCGTGAGCATCTACAACAACCGGCTGTCTTCGTGCCGGAACAACCTCTGCATGCAGGGCATCACGGTCGAGATGGTGCACCGCAAGGTGGTGGAACTGCTGGCAGCCCGCCGTCAGGGTTCGCCCGCCTGATCCGTTCGACGATGCCCGTCGTCGAGGCGTCCCGCACGAAGACCGGCGTCACGACGCGGCCGCCGCGGGCGATCACGAAATCGGCGCCCACGACCTGTTCCGGTGCGTAGTCGGCCCCCTTGACGAGCACGTCGGGCTCGACCGCCCGGACGAGTTCCAGCGGCGTGTCTTCCGAGAACTCGCAGACGAGGCCGACGGACGAGAGGCCCGCCAGGACGGCCTGCCGCTCGGCGGCGGGCACGAAGGGCCGGGGCGCGCCCTTGAGCCGCGTCACCGAGGCGTCGGAGTTGACGCCGACGACGAGCAGATCGCACTCCGCCGCGGCGGCTTCGAGGAGTTTCACGTGGCCGTGGTGCAGGATGTCGAAGCAGCCGTTGGTGAATCCGATTCGCTTGCCCTCGGCCCGCGCCCGCTGCACGGCCTCGCGGAGTTCGGCCCGCGTGACCACCTTGCCGTGGGCCGCGGGCGGCTGGGATTCGAGCGCGGAGAGCATCTCGCCCCAGGTGATCCGCGACGTTCCCACCCGGGCCACCTGCAGCCCGGCGGCGGCGTTGGCCAGCAGGCAGGACCGGCGGATCGACAGGCCACGACCCAGGGCCACCGACAGCGCGGCCACGACCGAGTCGCCGGCGCCGGTGACGTCGTACACCTGCCTGGCCTGGGTCGGAATCACGTCCGCGTCGTCCGCGGCCACGAAGGCCATGCCCTGCTCCCCGAGCGTGACGACGACGGCGTCGATGCCGTACCGCTCGCGGATCACCCGTGCCGCCCGCATGCCGTCGCCCCGGTCGTGGATGGCGAAGCCGGCGGCGGCGGCGGCCTCGGTGCGGTTCGGTGTGATCACCGAGGCGCCGCGAAACCTTCCGTAATCGGAACTCTTGGAGTCGACGATCACGGGGATGCCGCGGGCGTGGGCCGCGTCGATGGCCGCCCGCGCCACCGTCTGATCGCACACCCCCTTGCAGTAGTCCGACGCGAGCACGAGATCCGTCGTCGCGACGGCGGCCCCGATCCGCTCGACGAGGGCCGCCCGGACGCTGGCATCGTCGAGGAATCCCTCCTCGTCGAATCGGGCGATCTGATTGTGACCGGCGAGCAGGCGGGTCTTGACCGTCGTGGGCACGGATCGGGCGGTGACGATCGACTCGCCGCGGACCCCGTCCGCCTCCAGCACCTCGCGGAGTTGCCGTGCGGCGTCGTCCGCGCCGACGCAACCGACGAGCGTCGCGCATCCCCCCATGGCGGCCACGTTGACGGCCACGTTCGCCGCTCCACCGGGCCGGTGGAAGGCCCGGCGGACGTGGAGGACGGGCACCGGCGCCTCGGGCGAGATGCGGTCCACCGTTCCGGCGAAGTACCGGTCGAGCATCACGTCGCCGACGACGAGAATCCGCGGAGTTCCGGCCGCGGCTGCGGTGGCGTACGGGGCGTCGCTCATGGCTCGATGACCGGCTGGGGCTGCGGCCGCGGATGTCGTCGTCACGGGCGGGAGACGGCCGCCGGGGCTCCTGGGTCGTTCCCCAGGTAGAATTATGCCTCGGAGATCGAGGATGTCGCGAGTGACCAGTGTCGTGCAGGCCGTTTTTCTCGACCGCGACGGCACGCTCATCGAAAACCGGCACTACCTCGCCGCGCCGGAGGGCGTGGAGGTGCTGTCCGGGGTCCGGGCGGGCCTGGCGCGGGCCCGCGCCGCCGGCGCCAAGCTGTTCCTGTTCACGAACCAGTCGGGCGTGGGCCGCGGGATGTTCACCCTGGCTGACGTCGAGGCCGTGAACCGGCGGATGATCGAGGAGATCGGCCTCGGCTCGGATCTCTTCGCCGGCATCTGCGTGGCGCCGGAGCGCCCCGACGAGCCGCCGGTTTACCGCAAGCCGTCCCCCCGGTTCATCCGCGAGACGCTCGCGGCGCACGCCATCGCCGCCGAGGCCGCCTGGATGGTGGGCGACTCGCCGAGCGACTGGGAGGCGGGCATAAGCGCCGGTGTCCGCACGGCCGCCATCGTCCGCGATCCGGCCATCGAGCCCGCCCGTGACCGGCGGCTGGAACTCGGCGTCGTGGCCTACGCGAGCCTTCACGAGTGGGCGGCGGCGGTGTTCCCGTAGGTGCGGGAAACAGGTGACGGTCACCTTGTGTCTGGAGACCCCGGCCTCCGGCCGGTGCCGTGCCGCCTTCGGCGACCGGCAAATGGTGGCCGTCAGCTTTTTCCTACTTGTCGAGCACGATGCACGCCAGGTCGCCCGTCGTGTTGCGGATCACGGGCTTCGTGTAGCCGAGTTCGAGCAGGGCCTCCTCGATGCCCCGACCGCGGTCGGGGAAGCCGTTGCGGTTGACGTAGATCGCGGAGAAGCCCAGCCGCTTCAGCTCGTCGACGGCGACTCGGGCGTTGGCTACGTTCACGCGGATCATGCCGGCCTGCTGGTCGACCACCGCTCCCTCGAAGAACTTCGCCTGCACCGCGGGCTGCCACTTTTCACGGTCGCGGCCCTTCATCGAGCCGAACGAGAAGCGGAGAGCCTTGCTGAAGAGGAAGGGGCGGAAATGGTCGTAGGGAGGCACACCCTGCGCCGGCGCCTCCGGGAACTCCATGACGGGCAACTGGAACACCATCGCCGCCGGCTGGAGCGCGGTCTCCATCTTTTCCGTGAACTCCCGATCGGCGGCCACCTGCCGCGCGATGGTGGCGACCTGGTCGGCCGCGGGCGGTCGC
>JBIPLS010000026.1:0-24711 GCA_044368305.1 Pirellulales bacterium | reverse complement strand
CAGGGCAATCTGACGACCGAGGAGCGGCGGCTCCTGGAGGAGATCCAGCATCAACTGCGAACCATGTACATCGAGGCCCAATCATGATCCGCGGATTCATCGTCGCCGCCGCCTGCTTGGCCTGCTCGGTGGCCGCCGCCGAGGTGCGGATGGAGCGGCGTGAGGATCGCATCGACGTGACGATCGACGGCAAGCCGTTCACGGCGTACCGGTTCGCGGGCTACCGCAAGCCGATCCTGTATCCCGTCATCGGCCCGGGGGGCGCGGCGATGACGCGGGCCTGGCCCATGGTGGAGGGCGTGGCGGGTGAACCGGAGGACCATCCGCACCACGAGTCGGTCTGGTTCACGCACGGTGTCGTCAACGGCACGGACTTCTGGGCCTCTCATCCCCGCGGCGTGAAGCCGGAGCACCGCGTCGAGAACCGCATCGTGCAGACGGAGATCGTGGCCTGCACGGGGGGCGCCGAGGGCTGCATCGAGACCCGCGACCGCTGGGTGAAGGCCGACGGCACGGTGGTATGCACCGATTCCCGGCGGCTCGTGTTCCGAGGGGACGGCAACCGGCGGACGATCGACTTCCAGGTCACGATCCACGCCGATCACGGGCCGGTGACCTTCGGCGATACCAAGGAGGGCACGTTCGGCCTCCGGGTGCCGGCGACGCTGCAGACCAAGGACGCCCACGGATCCCGCGGGGCGGCCGGCCGGATCCTCAATTCCGAGGGCCAGCGGGACGCCGAGGCCTGGGGCAAGCCGGCCCGCTGGGTCGCCTACTGGGGGCCCGTGGATGGCAAGACCGTGGGCCTGGCGGTCGGCGACCATCCCGCCAATCCGCGGCACCCGGCGCATTGGCATGCCCGCGACTATGGCCTCCTCGCCGCCAACCCCTTCGGGCTTCACGATTTCACGGGTGCCCCGGCGGGCAGCGGCGACTACACCATCCCGGCCGGCGAGTCGCGGGCATTCCGCTATCTCGTCGTCCTCTACGAGGGCGACGCGGAGTCGGCGGGCGTGGAGGGCCTGTGGCGGGCCTGGGCGCGGCCGGACGGGGCGGGCAAGCCATGACCGCCCGGATCCTCGACGGCCGGGTGCTCGCCGCGCGGATCGAAGCCGGCCTCCGGGACGAGGTGCGGACGTTCGCCGAGGTGATGGGGCGGCCGCCGCGGCTGGTAGTCGTGCTTGTCGGCGACCTCGTGGCCAGCGCGAGCTACGTGAAGAGCAAGGCGGCCGCGGCAGCCCGCGTCGGCATCGACGTGGAAGTCGTCCGCGTGCCCGCGACCGTGGGCACCGGCGAACTCGTGGGGCTCGTGCAGGCCATCGCCCGTGACGAGCGCGGCTCCGCCGACGGCATCCTCGTGCAGTTGCCGCTGCCCCCGCAGGTGGATGCCGTGGCGGTGCTGGACGCCGTCCCGCCCGATCGCGACGTGGACGGCTTCCACCCGGAGAACGCCGGGCTGCTCGCGCAGGGGCGGCCGCGGTTCATCCCCTGCACGGCCGCGGGCGTACAGCGGATGCTGATCGACGCGGGCATCGAGACCGCCGGCCGGCACGCCGTGATCATCGGTCGCAGCGACATCGTGGGGAAGCCGCTGGCCCTCCTGCTGGCGGCCCGGTCGCCGGCGGGCGCCAACGGCGGCGACGCCACGGTCACGATCTGCCACAGCCGTTCGACCGACCTGCCCGCGATCACGCGACAGGCCGACATCCTCGTGGCTGCCGTCGGCCGGCCGGGCCTGGTGACGGCCGACATGGTGAAGCCCGGGGCCGCGGTGGTGGACGTGGGGATCAACCGCGTGGCCGGGAAGCTGGTGGGGGACGTTGATTTCGACGCCGTCCGCGCCGTGGCCGGCTGGATCTCGCCGGTGCCCGGCGGCGTCGGCCCGCTCACGGTGGCCGTGCTGCTGTGCAACACCGTGCTCGCGGCCGAGCTGCGGCTGGGGCGGCGCTGATTCAGTCGTGGCCCGCGCCCCACAGCAAGCCGATCACCAGCATGACGATGAACGACAGGCCGACGAACACGGCCAGCCAGAACGCCCGGCGCAGCCACTTCTGTGCGGCCTGCTCCTCGGCCTCGGCCCGCAGCCGCGCCTGCTCCTGGCGAAACTCGACGCTGTCCACGGCGCGGAGCACGAAGAACGCATTGCACTGGGGGCAGCACACCTGCTGCCCGAGCATGTCTTCCCGGGCCTTGAGCACGTGGCCCGCGGGACACGGAATGCGGAAGATCGTCGGCCCCGCCGGCCGTTGGTCGTCGTCGGGCTGGGGCGGCCGCGCCGCCGCCGGTGCGGGGCCGCCGGTCGCGCGGCCACGGCAGATCGGGCAGACCCGAAACGCCCCGTCGGGGACGCTCGGCCCGCGATAGCCGCAGATGCACTGGATCGTGTCGGTCATGGCCGTCGAGGTCGGGAGGGCGCTGGTCAGGCGGCCCGGTGCTGCCGGGCGGGCTGCTTCCGCACCTTGCCGTGCTCGACCTCGATGATCGCGTCGGCGAGCGCCAGCGTGCTCGCGCGGTGGGTGATCATGATCACCGTCCGACCCTCGACGTAATGCTCCAGCGCCTGGTGGATCAGTCGCTCGCTGTCCACGTCGATCTGGCTGGTGGCCTCGTCGAGCACGAGGATCTCGGCGTCGCGGAGGAACGCCCGCGCCAGGGCGATCCGCTGCCGTTGCCCGCCCGAGAGCCGGAAGCCGTTGGGGCCGACCATCGTCCGGTAGCCCTCGGGAAACTCCGCGATGAACTCGTGGGCGTGGGCCTTGCGGGCGGCCGCCTCGATCTCCTCCTCGGTGGCGTCCCAGCGACCGTACTTGATGTTGTAGAAGATCGACTCGTTGAAGAGTTCCGTTTGCTGGGTCACCAGCGCGATCCGGCGCCGCAGGTCGTGGAGGGCGATTTCGGTGAGCGGGGTGCCGTCGAGCAGGACGCGGCCCCGGGTGGGGTCGTAGAACCGGCAGATGAGGTTCACGAGCGTGCTCTTGCCGCCGCCGTTGGGGCCCACGATCGCCACCCGCTCCCCGCGGGCGATCGTCAGATCGACGCCGTCGAGGACGGTGTCGATCCCGTCGTAGCTGAAGCTCACGCCCTCGAGACGGATCTCGCGGTGCGGCGCGGGCAGCGTGACGGGCGTCGCCGCCTCCCGGAGCTTCGACGGGGTGTCGAGCAGGGGGTAGAGGCCCTGCGCGCCGACGATCCCCACGTTGAGCCCGGTGATCACGCCGGAGAGCTTGCGGACCGGGTCGCTGGCCCCGATGAGGAAGCCGAAGAACAGCATGATGCCCGGCACCGTCATTGGCTGGTCGGTCATCGTGATGCCGAACATCCGGGTTTCCTGGTTGATCACCAGCCAGGCACCCACCGCGATCGAGGTGGCGACCATGCCGATGCCGAGGATCTCGGTGATCGGGTTGGCGAGCGCGAAATAGAAGGTGTGCCACAGGCCGGTTCGCATCATGTCGCTGGTGCAGTCGCGGAACCGCTGCCGCTCGAAGTTCTCCATCGTGTAGGCCTGGACGGTGAGCACGTTGTTGAGCGCCTCGAGCAGGACGTGATGGAAGCCGCGGGAGCGGGAGAGCACGTTCGTGGAGATGGCCCGGATCCGGCGGTTGAGCCAGACCATCAGGAAGCCCACCAGCGGCGCCAGCGTCAGGCAGGCGAGCGTCAGCCGCCAGGAGATGCAAAAGGCGCCGCCGAGGCAGGCCATGATCTTCAGCGGCTCGGTGACGGCGCCGCCGTAGACGCTGGTGATCCCGCTGGCGAGCATGTCGGCGGTGCTCGTCACCTGGGCCATGAAGCCGGCGGATCCCCAGCGCATGAACTGGGCCCGGTCCAGCTCCATCGCCTTGTCGAAGATCTTGAGGCGGATGTTGCGGCTGATGCCCATCGCCACCCAGGCGACCAGCAGCGTGGAGGCCATCAGCAGCACGTGCTTGAAGAACGTGCTGGCGACGACGAAGCCGACGACCACGAGCACGGTCCGGAAGGGATCCGTCGGCAGGCAGCGTGCCAGCCACGGTCCGAGCCGCTCCGCCGAGGCGACGATCGCCTCTTCTCCCCGACTCCTGAGCGCGAGCGTGTCGATACGGTTGCGGGCCGCGCGGGCCGCGGCTGCGTCGACGCCGCCCGCGGCGATTTGGGCCTCCAGGTCGGACCGCTCCTGCTCGGCCGCGGCGATCCGCGCCCGGGCCTCGGTGCCGCGGCGCTCGTTCCACGACTGCAGCGACTCCCCCTGGAGCGTGACCTCGATGATCGGGAACAGGGCGGCGATGTTCGCGCCCCACAGGGCGGCGACGCCGGCGGAGCAGAGGACCGCCGCCGCGAGCAACGGCCAGCTCTTGGCCGCCTCACGCAGCGCCCGGAGGAAGTAATACATGAACGTTTCCCTGAAGCCGGACCCACACCGTCGTCCGTGGTGCTTTCCATCGGCCCGCCGCCCGACCGTCGCCCAGCCGCCCGGCGCGAACGGACGCGGGGGCAGATTGGCGACGCTGCGGCAGGATGGGCAGATTTCCCCGCCCAACCCGACGAGGCGACGGAGGAGGGTAGTGCGGCCGCCCGCCGGGCTCAAGGGCGGCTTCGCCGGCAAAAACGGCCAAACACCGCCGGGGTCTCAGCGGGCGACCCGCGCGTCCCAGGCGGCCGGGGCCCGCGGAGCGAACGACTCGGTCGCGAAGCTCCGGCGCACGATCTCCCGCATGGCAGGAAGGTCGATGTTCTCCTCCCGGGCGGCCAGTTGGACGAGCAGGTTGCCGATCGCGGTGGCCTCCACGGGGCCGGCCACGACGGGGCGGCCCGTCGCGTCGGCGATCATCTGGCAGAGGAGCCGGTTCCGCACGCCGCCGCCGACGACGTGCACGCGGCCGATGCTTCCGCCGAGCAACCGGTCGAGCTCGTGGATCCGCCGGCGGATCCCGGCTGCCACGCTCTCCAGCGCCGCCCGGGTGACGGCGGCCGGCGACTCGGGCACCGGCTCGCCGGTCGTCCGAGCCAGTGCCCGAATCGCCTCGGGCATGTCGGCGGGAGCGAGGAGCGTCGGGTCATCCGCATCGACGAGGGTCGCCAGGGGGGGCGCCCCTGCCGCCATTTCGGCGAGCTGGTCCCAGGTCCAATCGTGGCCCTGCCGCCGCCAGGCGGCCCGGCACTGCTGCACCAGCCAGAGCCCGCAGACGTTCTTCAACAGTCGCGTGGTGCCGCCGACGCCGCCCTCGTTGGTGAAGTTGAGCGCCTGGCACTCTGGGGTGATCAGCGGCCGGTCGATCTCCGCTCCGACCAGGGCCCAAGTGCCGAGGCTCACGTAGCACCAGTCGGGGCGGCCGCTCGGCGCCGCGGCCGCCGGCACGGCGGCCACGGCGCTGGCGGTGTCGTGCGTGCCGGGCACCACGACGTGGGTCGCGTCGAGGCCCGTCTCCGCGGCGACCTGCGGCCGCAGCGGGCCGAGATCCGTGCCCGGCTCGCTGACCGGCCCGAAGATCCGCTGCGGCAGCCCGAAGCGATCGAGCATGCCGCGGGCCCAGTCGTTTGCGACCGGGTCGAAGCACTGCGTCGTCGTGGCATTGGTCCGCTCGTTCGAACGCCGGCCGGCGAGCAGCCAGTGGAAGATGTCGGGGATCATGAGCAGCCGCTCGGCCGCATCGAGGGCGGCGGCCCGCCGGCGTTGCAGGGCCAGCAACTGGTAGAGCGAGTTGATCTCCATGAACTGCAGGCCGGTGGCCGCGAAGATCTCCGCGCGGGCCACGATGGCTTCGGCCACGGAGAGCATGCCCCTGGTGCGGGGGTCTCGATAGCACACCGGATTGCCGAGCAGCGAGTCGCCGGCGAGCAGCCCGAAGTCCACGCCCCACGCATCGACCCCGACCGTCGCCACATCGCGGCCGTGCCGCGCGGCCGCGGCCCGCAGGCCGGCCACGACCTCCTGCCAGAGGCGAGGCAGGTCCCACACCAGCTCGCCTCCCATGGCGACCGGTCCGTTGTCGAAGCGATGCAGATCCTCGATGTCCAGGCGGCCGTCGGCGAGCGTCCCGGAGACGACCCGGCCCCCGGAAGCCCCGAGATCCACGGCCAGTGCCACCTGTCGGGCCATTGATGCGACTCCTCGCAGCCACGGACGCCAGGTTTTCTGCCCGCCCGTGCCCAAGCCGGGCAAACGGCGGCAACCCTGACGTCGCGGGCGCCGGCGTCCGGTCGGACGCCGGAGAGCGGACGATAGTATTGCCAAGCAGGTTGATTCTTTCGATACTTGACGAATCTGGTAAGGATTCGACATGACGGGTTCGGGCGCTGCTTTGTCTCCGGTCCCCTCCGCCGCCGTGGCCGGGGAGCCCTCCGCCGCCCTGCGGGAGGATCTCGCGCGGGAGAGTCGCGGCCTGGAGACGGCCGAACCCCCGGAGATCATCCGCTGGGCGGTGGATCGCTTCGGCCCGCGGTTGACGATGGCCACCGCCTTCGGCCCCGAAGGCTGCCTGATCATCCATTGGCTGGCCGCGATCGCGCCGGCGACGCACGTCTTCAACCTCGACACGGGGTACCAGTTCCCGGAGACGCTCGACCTTCGCGACCGGCTCGCCCGCCGCTACGGCATCGAGGTCGCGCTCGAACGGCCCGAGACGAGCGTCGCCGATTACGAGCGGACGCACGGCGGGCCGCTCTACCGGACGGATCCCGACCGCTGCTGCCGGGAACGCAAGATCGCCGTGGTGAAGCGGGTGCTGGCGGGCTTCGATGCCTGGATGACCGCGATTCGCCGCGATCAGAGCCCGGACCGGGCGGCCGCGCCGATCGTCGGCTGGGACCACAAGTTCGGCGTCGTCAAGGTGTCGCCGCTGGCCAACTGGACGAAGGCGAAGGTCTGGGACGCGATCGTCCGCGAGCGGGTGCCCTACAATCCGCTCCACGACCGCGGCTACGTGAGCATCGGCTGCGCGCCCTGCACGCGGGCGATCACCGCCGGCGAGGACGAGCGGGCCGGCCGCTGGAGCGGCACCGCGAAGACCGAATGCGGCCTCCATTCCAAGGATGGCTGACGACCGGAGGCGAGCGATGCGGATCTCCGCCAAGACGGAATACGCCGCCATCGCGGCCCTCGAGTTGGCCCGCTGCCGCGACGCCACCGACCCGGTGCGGCTGCGGGCTATCTCCCAGGGCCAGCGGGTGCCGGAGCGGTTCCTCGTGCAGATCCTCCTGCAGCTGAAGGCGGCGGGGATCGTGACGAGCACGCGGGGTGCGGCGGGCGGCTATCGGCTCGCCCGGCCGCCGGCGGAGATCACGCTGGCGGACATCCGCGGTGCGATCGAGGGCGACGCCGACACCGCCGCGCCGGTGACCGCGGAACTCGCGGCCCGCTCGCGGGCCGCCGCCGCCCTGGCCGGGGCCTGGGACGGGGCGGCCCTGGCCGAGGCCGAGGCCCTCCGCGCGGTGACGCTGGCCGACCTGCTCGACCGCTGCCGTCCGACCGCGGAAGCGATGTACTACATCTGACCGGCGATCCCCGGCGGCGTTACCGCGTGCCGACCCGGGCCGCCTCGAGCGCGTCGTGCCGTGCCGCGGCCCGCTGCGCCGCCTGCTTGTTGCCCGCACGCTGCCAGGCCCGGATGGCGAGCGCCTGGGCGGCCACTGCGTCGGCGAGGCGGCGGTCGGTCTCGGCCCGCGTCGCCAGCCGCTCCGCCACCGCGGCCAGGGAGGTCGCCCGGGGCGGATCGAGCGCCCGCAGCGGGATCTCCGCCAACGCCTTGAGTTCGGTCGCGATCTCGTCGAACTGGTAGCTGGCCGACGCCAGGACGATCGCCTGGTCCACCACGAGGGCGTTGCCCGCGGCCACGGCCAGCCGCCGCGCCTCGGCGAGCATCGCCCACTTGAGGCTGCGATCGGGCTCCGCGATCGCGGCGTCGAGCAACAGTTCCGCGGCCTGGTTCGCGCCGCCGGCAGTGTTCGTCCGGGAGAGCGGCCCTTGAAACCGGCGCTGCAGTTCCGCACGGGCGTCGACGAGCTCGCGCTGCGACGGCGGGCTGTCGAGCGCCGTCGCCGGCAGTTCCCGCATCGCCGGGCGTTCCCCAGCGGACGCCGCCACCGCGGCGAGGAGCCAGAGCGGCAGTGCCAGGGTGCGACGCATCACTCGTCGAACGGCCGGCGCGGCGGCCGCGGCTCGCGGACGGCCGGACGTGGGTCGTCGCCCACGGACCCCGGCGCGGCATCCGCTTCCGGCACCTCCTGCCGCTCCCGCCACGGCTTGCCCGCCTCGTAGCTCGCCAGTTCGGCCCGCAGTTGATCCTCCACGCCGTCGTCGGCGTCGCTGAGCTCCACCGCCTGGTTGCCGAACTTCCGCGCCGTCTCGAAGTCGCCGGCCTCGGCGTGGCCGGCGGCCAGCGTGCTGACGATGTGGGCCTGCTTCCATTCGGTTTGCTCGCAGGCCTTGTGGGCCAGTTCGATCGCCCGCTTGCCGTCCCGCAGGGCGGCGTCGGGCGACGTGGCCAGGAGCCAGGCGAGGTTATTGAGCACGCCCGCATCGTCGGGCCGCAGCTCCAAGGCCTTGCCCAGGTCGGCGACGGCGGCCGCGTGGTCGCCGATCATGATCTCCGCATCGCTGCGACCGCGGCGGCAAGGGAAGTTCTCCGCGTCGATTTCCAGGGCCCGCGAGAACCGCTTGATCGCCTCCCGCGGCCGCTTGGCGGCCAGGTACAGCGTGCCGAGCTGGGCGATGAGCACCGTATCGTCCGCGTTGTGGGCGAGAAGCCGGCGAAAATCCTGGATCGCGGCATCGTAGTCGCCGCGCTCGGCGGCAATCAGGCCGCGTAGCTCGAGGGCCGCGGGCATGTTGGCCTCGTCCCGCAGCACCTGCTCGAGGTCGGCCAGGGCCTCGTCCACGTTGCCGGCCTGCTGGAGGATGCGGGCTCGGAGCACGCGGGCCGACGTGTCTTCGGGCCTGAGGTCGAGCACCTTGCCGATGTCGGCGAGCGCCCGATCCTTCGCACCACGGACGGCCAGCAGCCGGGCCCGCTGCAGGAGCACGTCGCCTCCTTCCGGGTCGATGGCCAACGCCCGGTCGAACGCCTGCTCCGCCTCTTCGAGCCGCTCGCCCATCATGCATGCCATGCCCAGGGCCTCGAACAGCGTGGGATCGTCGCGCTCCTCCTCGGTGGCCACCAGCAGGTCCTCGCGGGCCTTGTCGAACTGGTCGGCAACCAGCAGCGCGAGCCCGCGGGCGCGACGGACGTCGGCGTCGCGGGGCGCCAAGTCGACCGCCTTGCCGAGTTCCTCGAGCCGCTGCTGCTCGTCGTCCGCGACCGACCCGAGCACGACGTGGGCCTGGGCCTGCTGGAGCCGGTCGTTGCCCAAGAGCTCCAGGGCCTTGGCGGCGGAGGCTGCAGCCCGCCCCCGTTGGCCGCCCGGGAGCGCCTCGAGGCGGGCGATCATCAGGTGCGCCTGGCCGTTGTTCGCATCGCGATCCACGACCTCGCTCAGATCGCGGAGCGCGAACGCCCGCATGCGCGGCAGCTGCTCGCGGGGCCCGGTGGCGTTGAAGATCGCATCGACGAGCATCGCGGCCCGATCGACGAGCGTTCCCGTGTAGAGTTCCTCGGCGAACTTCTTGCCGTCCTCGTCCAGGCCTTTGGCCACCGCCTTCCGGCACAGGTCGAGCACGCGGGAATAGTCGTCGAGCTGGGAAACGGACACTTTCGCCTCGATCGCCGCGTCGAGGTCGGGCTGGCCGGGGTTATCGTCGGCGGCAACGCCGATCGCGGCCCCCGGCAGCAGGCAGCCGCAGAGGATCCAGACGGCGGGCCGGAAAGCGACCGGGCGGATGGTGGACATGGCAACCCTCTCCATCGACATAGTATGAGACTTGCGTCGGCCGTTCGCTACAGCGGCGCCGGCAGATCGCGGCGCGAGAAGACCACGGCCCCGACCAGGTAGGCCGCGAGGCCGAGGCCCAGGAGGACGGCGTCGTACCCGGCCAGCAGCCGCCAGGACTCGGCCGTGCCGCCCACCAGTCGCTGCGGCTCGTAGGCGTTGAGGATCGAGAGGTACCCGACCCACTCCAGCGGACCGCTGAGTCGGCCCACGAGCTTGGCCAGGATCGAGAACACGTAGAAACCGCACAGAATCCCCACCGTGCGCCAGCGGTGGCTGTCGGCCGCCGAGACGGCGGCCGCGATCCCGGCCATGCACACCATGAGGCCGAAGACGTTCGCCACCGCGGGCGCGAACCGCAGTGGGTCGACCTTTCCCGCCCACGGCCCGCAGGCCACGGCCGACCAGACGGCCGCCAGCAGCACGCCGCAGAGGATGGCGGCGGCGGCCGTCGTCGCCAGGGCCTGGGTCGCGAACAGCGCCGAACGGCGCAGCGGCGCCGCCAGCACCATCTCCAGCGTGCCGCGCTCCAGCGGCCCGGAAACGGCGTCGCTGCCCCTCGTGATGCCCCACACGGTGGCCGCGAGCACGACCACCGGATCGACGAATGCCAACGCCACGCGGCCGGCATGCGTGGCCACCTCCGCGAACGGCACGCCGGAGAGCTTCTGCCAGTCGGCGGGGATCGCCCGCAGCAGCACGTCCTGGAAGGCCGGCATGGGGATCTGCGACGAGAGCCAGAGGTAGAGCCAGGGGAAGGCGGCCCACAGCACCGCCAACGCCAGGAACAGGAGTCGCTGGTCGCCCCAGGTCTTCTTCCAGATGGCGGTGTTCCAGATCATGCGTCGGCTCCACGGTGGAAGCGGTCGTAGACGGCGGCCAGGCCGACGGGCTCCACCTGCATCTCCTCCAGAGGCAGCGTGGCCAGCCAGCCGAGCAGCGGGGCCAGGGAATCCGTGGCCTCGAGCACGATGCGGCCACCGTCGGCGCCCGCCACCGCGACGTGCCGGGCGAGCGCCGGTGGCACGCCGGCGAACGGCCCGGCGAGACGGGCGCGGATCCGATGGCGGCGGCGGAGCTGCTCGAGCGGCTGCTCGTGGACGAGCCGCCCGGCACGGAGGATCGCCACGCGATCGCAGGTCTCCTCCACCTCGGAGAGCACGTGCGAGGAGAAGATCACCGTGCGGCCGGCGGCCCGCGCCTCGCGGACGAGGTCGAGCACCTCGGCCCGGGCGGTGGGGTCGAGGTTCGCGGTCGGCTCGTCGAGGATCACCAGCGGCGCGTCGGTGGCGAGCACGGCCGCGAGGGCGAGCTTCTGCCGCATGCCGGTGCTCATGCGACCGACCTGTCGCCCGCAGTCGAGGCCCAGTCGGTCCGCGATCCGGGCCGCCAGCGCCCGGCTGCAGGCGGGCCGCAGGGCGGCGAAGAAGTCGAGCACCCCATGGCCGTCCATGCGGCGGAAGAGCCGGGCCTCGCCGGGCAGGTAGGCGACGTTGTCGCGGGCGCCGAGCGGGTCGGCGACGACGTCGCGGCCGCAGACGGTCGCCGTGCCCGACGTCGGGCGGATGTAGCCCAGCAGCAGTCGCAGCAGCGTCGTCTTGCCGGCGCCGTTGGGGCCAAGCAGGCCGTAGATCTGTCCCGCGGCGATGCCCAGCGAGCAGCCTTCGAGGGCGGTGAAGCCCCGATACCGCTTCGTGAGATCAGCCGTGCGGACGAGCATGGGTTTCGGGATCACGGGTCAGGGCGTCATCGACGCAAGAAATAGTAGGCCGCGAGGACGAAGCCGATGAGGGCCACGCAGCGGCGCACGATGCGGGCCGGCAGGCGGCGCGCGACGTGGGATGCGGCGATGCTGCCGGCGATCGAGGCCGCCGCCATCACGCCCGCGTGGGGCCAGGAGACCACCTGCCATCCGGCCAGCGCGCCCAAGGCGCACACTCCCGCCGCGACGCCGTTGATCAGCATCGCCAGCGAGTTCTTCACACCGTTGAGACGGTGGATGTCGCCCAGGCCGAGCGTGCCGAGCAAGGCGAGCATGAGGATCCCGAGACCAGCGCCGAAGTAGCCGCCGTACACGCCCGCCAGGAACTGCAGTCCCCAGGCGGTTGCGACGCGGGTGGGAGGCATGGCCGATGGTCGCAGTTGGACCGCGGCTGCGGCCGGCGAAACGGGCCGGTCCGGGCCGCGGGCGACCGCCGCCAGCCGGGGTTGCATCGCGAACAGCACCGCCGCGGCCAGGATCAGCCACGGCACGAGGGCGTCGAACAGCCGCGGCGGCAGCGCGAGCAGCAGCCAGGTGCCGACGATCGCGCCGGCCACGCTCGGCACGACGAGCCAGCGGGCCCAGGTCGGCATGCCGCCGCGGTCGCCGCGATAGGCCCAGGCCGCAGCGGCGGACCCGGGCAACAGGCCGATCGTGCTGGTGACGTTGGCGATCACCAGGCGGCCGGGCAGGTCGGGGAGGATCGCGGCCAGAACGGGGAAGGTGAGGATCGTACCGCCGCCGGCGAACGAGTTGACGGCGCCGGCCAGGAGCGCGGCGCCGGCGAGCAGGGCGAAGCCCCGGAAGTCGTCGATGTGGGCGAGCAGGTGCATGCGTGCGCCGGTGGAGCCTCATCGCGCCGGCTGGCGGACGGCCGGCGCGGGAGGCGGATCTGCGTGGAAGCCTGAACCGCAATCGAGCAGCATGTAGCTGGCCCACAGGAAGGGGTGCGTGGCGTCGGCCAGCACCGCTTTCGCGTTCGCCTTGAGCCGGGGCTCGCGGACGGGGTCGGGCCGCTCCGCGATGACCAGGTCCACCGCTCGCTGCCAACTGGCCGAGGTGTCGGGCAGGGTGCCGTCCGGCCCGGCCGTCGTGACGTCCCTGAGGAACTCCACCATCAGGTCGGCCGCCGTCTTGCCTCCCATCCTCCAGCGGCTCACGACCGCCGTCTCGCTGCCGGCCGCGATCAAGTCGGTGGCGGCGATGAAGACATCGTTGCCGGGCCGCTCGGGAAGTTTCGCCAGGCCTCCCGCCATCGCCGTCTGCAGCCCGGGCAGGAGGATTCGCCGTGTCCGTTTCAGCGGCGGCTCCAGCCAATCGGCGAAGGTCATGGCGGCCGTGCCCATGCCGGGCTGGACGAGAGGTCGGGCGGCCATCGGCCCCGCGCCGCCGAGTTCCTCGAAGTTCATCACTTCCTCGTAGAGCGCGGCGACGAGCGCCGGTGGTGGGCCGCCGGTCGGCATCACCAGCGGCTGGCTCCGGGCGACGGCGGCCGTCGCCGCCGTCATCACGGCGGCGACGTCGTCGGCGGTGTCCCCGCGGAACATCCGACCCGCGTGGATGCCGATCGGCCCGCCCGGCTGCCGCGGTGGGTACCGGAGCACGGCCAGGCTGCGGGTGGGGGCGTAGCGGACGCGGCACGTGTCCCGGAGCAGCCGCGGCTCCCCTGCGGCCGCCTCCCCGGCCCGATTCGAGGCCACGGGCAGCAGTTCGAAGGGCAGATACCAGAGCAGCCCGTCGGGTACGATCACCAGTTCGTCGATCCCTTCGGCCAGCGTGATCCTCGAGTTCTCGAAGAGAATCCGCTCCACCTGGGCCGCCGCGCCGCGCCAATCGCTCTCCTCCAGCCGATCCGTCGGCACCGGCGCCACGGGATCGAAGAGGCACAGCGCCCTGGCGAGGTCCTCCATCGCCCGCGGCAGCGCGGCGACCTGGCGAACCTGCCAGAAGGCGGCGCGGTCGCGCGACTCGAGCACGCCGAACAGTCCGGATTGCGTCCAGTGGAACGACAGCAGCAGTTGGCGGGCCGCGAGCCGGCGGCGAATTTCCGCGCTGGCGGTCAGCGGCGGGAATTCGAGCGGCGTGAAGTCGCGGCCGGCGGCGATGCGGGCGACGAACTGCCGGAGCCGCGACGCCAGCGCGTGATAGGCCTCCCAGTCGGCGGCCGCGCCCGGCGGTCCCAGCTTGCCCCCCTCGTCTCCGGGCCGGCCGGCGGCGGCGTTCACGGCGGCGGTGAGCGTGGCCCGCACCCGCGTCAGGTTGTCGAGCACGGCGGCGAGTTCAGGATGGCCGGCGAGCAGGGCCGCGCGGCAGGCGGCCGCGGCCGGCGGCAGGTTCCCGGGATCCGTGCCGAGCAGCCGCTGGATCGCGATGCCCCGCCCCCCGAGCCGCTGCGACTCCATCCAGCGGTTGCGGGCCGCCGCCTCCGCCACCTCGAGCGCGGCCTCGTTGTTGATGCGGCCGGCCACCCCGAGCCATGCCTCGAAGGCATCGCCGCGCGGCGACGTGATCGTCGCCAGGGCGGCGAGCGGGTCGGCCGCGAGCTCGTGGGCCGTCGGGTCGCCGAGCAGGCGGGCGAACAGTCCGGACGCATCGCGGTCTGAGAACGGGCTCCTGCCCGCGAGCGTCAGCTCGACGAGTCGCAGCGTCTGGAAGATCCGGGGCGCGCGGCCGCGCTCGATGGCCAGCGCCTGGTCGAGCGAGGCCTCGGCCGCCGTGGTGTCGCCCGTGGCGTGCTCGACGGTGGCCGCGGCGAATGCGGCCATCGCGCCGGGGCGGCCGCGGCCCGGTTCGCCCCGGAGCCAGCGGCCGTCGATGGCACCCAGGGACGCGGCGGCCGCCCGCACCTCGCCCGCCGTCACGAGGCTCTGCGCCTGCATGGCGAGGAGGCTCGCCCGCAGCACGGGGAGATTCGGCCGGGCCCAGTCGCATGCCCCCGCGATCGCCGGCGGCACGCCGCGGGTGCCCGCCACCATGTGGGCGGTGAACGCGAACCGGAACGCCTCCTCGAGGGCCCGCGCATCGCCGTGGTCGGCGGCCGTGAACGTCGCCTCCTCGAAGAGTTTCACGGCGTCGGCCGGGCGGTCGGAATCCAACGCGATCCGGCCGAGCACGATCAGGCCCCAGGCGGTGAGGGGATGGTCGAGCCGTTCGCCGATGAGCAGCCCGCGATTGAGCAGCGGCAGGGCGAGTTCCGGCTTGCCCTGCACCCAATGGGCCGTGCCCAAGGCGACGTCGATCCAGGACTGCGAGTAGTGGTTCGGCGGTGCCGACCGCCGCGCGAGCGTTTTCGTGGCGGTGTCGATCGCCGGACTCGTGCGGGCGAGCTCGCCGAGGATCTCCCGGTGGCGGTAGATCGCGATCACGAGGGACCGCAGGATCTCCTGCGGCCTGATCGGGTAGTCCACCGGGGCGGCCAGCACGCCGCCCCGCTTCAGCACCTCCTGCGGGTCTTCGCCGCCGCGGCGGATCGAGACGACCTCCGGCAGGGCCGCAGGCGATGCGTTGCGGAGACTGCGTCCCCAGGTGGCGACCCTTCCGCCGGCTTGCGGTCGGAGGGGCTGCTGGGGCCATTGGACGGCCATCAGCCAGTCGGGATTGGCCGCGGCGAGCAGCAAGGCCTCCTCGTAGGCCGTGATCGCCTCGCGGAAGTTGCCGAGCTCGTACCGGCATTCGCCCACGGCGGCGGCCGAAGCGACCGAGTCGATCCACCGCAGGGCGCCGATTCGCACGCCGCCTCGATATTCCTTCGTGGCGATCTCGAGGCCACCCGAGTAATCACCCTCGGCGAGGGCTTGGAACGCAAGATCGTAGCCGGCGGTCGGCACCGTCTGGGCGTCTAGCGGCTGGCCGAGTCCGGGAGGGAGCACCACCTGGGCGGAGGCGGCGAGCAGGAGGGCGGAGGCGAGGGCCACCGCGAGCGGGAGGCCGCGGTAACCGGCTGGATGCGGGGCCATGGATCCATGTTGTACACCTTCGCCCGAGACCAGGGGGGCACCACCGGTTGGCGATTTGGGGGGAGTGGGTGGGCGTCGCCGGCCTGGTGCGGGGTCCGGTCGCAGTGGTCGTTCAAAGTTTGCCGGTCGTGACGGTCGATAACCCTCTCAGGTCCGTTCCCGCACCCGCATTCCGGACGAGAGCCATGACTGCATCCCGCTCGACCAGCCGCCCCGATCGCCGCGGAGTTTGCTTCGCTCTGCTAGCCGCCGCCCTGGGCGGTATCTCGTTGACCGGCTGCCAGGTGGATGTCGGCGGTCAGACGCTGCCCAGCGCCTATTACCTGCAGGACGACATCCAGTACTTCCCTGCCGGGCCGGAGTTCAAGCTCTCGAAGGAGGCCGCCGCCCAGAAGGCCTACAAGAAGGAGATGGGCGACGCGGCCTCCTGCAACGGAAACTGCTCCGGTGGCTGCCAAGGCTGCGGCCGATAGGCCTGCTTCCTTCGCCCTGCGTCGCCGGAAGCGACGCGGCGTCGATCGAGCAAACCCTTGGCGTTTGCGCCGATCGACCAAGTGGGCAAAGGCCATGGATGGCTTTGCCCACGTAAAGTCGTCGCCGGAAGCGACGCGGCGTCGATCGAGCAAACCCTTGGCGTTTGCGCCGATCGACCAAGTGGGCAAAGGCCATGGATGGCTTTGCCCACGTAAAGATAGAGGCCATGCCCGGAGGAGGTCCCGCGGCAGCATCCGTGCTGGTGGGGCCCGTTCCGTGGCTATCGTGTTTCTCGGCCGGATGAGACCGACAGGCAGAAACCGTTTCCTCTCATCCGGGCATGGCCAAAAGTTCGCGCGGTGGCTCCTTCAGGCGGTCAGGTCGTCGATCCGCTGGCGAAATCCGGGCATCTCGCCCGTCACGAACGTCGTCCAGGCGGCGGGCTGCCAGAGTTCCACGCACACCGCGGCACCCACCACGAACAGGTCGGCCCCCGGCTCCACCGCGAGAAACTCGCGGAAGCCCTCCGGCACGACCAGCCGGCCGCGCCCCGCGAGCGACACCACCGTGTGCCGCGTGGAAAGGAGCCGGCCGAGGCCTTGAAGTTCGGCGACCCGCTGCGTCAGGAGGCCAGCCTGCAACTTGCTGCGGACCACATCGACGGCCGCGTCCAGGCGGGGCTTCCAGACCGCGGCGGGCCAGAGCGAGAGACAGCCGGCCCGCTCCTTCGCGAGCACCAGTCGCGGCCCGGCGGCAAGCAGCGGGTCGAGCAACTCCGGCGGGATCGCCAGGCGAAACCGATCGTCGAGCGAGCGGACGAACTCGCCGATCAGAAGGTCGGCAACGGCCATGCCAGTCGTGTTTCGCGTCACGCACGTCCACCCGCCTCCGCGGGGCCTGCCGCACGGCCCGAGGCGGGCAGAGCGGACAATCCGTTGCTTTTAGGGATCAAAACCCACGATTTAATTGCTTTTGGCAATCAAATAGGGCTTTCAACCCACGATCGGCAGTCTAACGGGTGCGTTGAAAATGGCAAGCGGCCGTCGAGAGGCCGAAAACCAGGCCGGGACGACGCCTTCCTACCTCGCGGCCAACGGGTTTCCCGCCTGCTCGAGCGGCAGCATGACCCGCCGGCCGGCCAACGCCGAGGCGAACACGGCCGCCGTCATCTCGACGGTCGTTCGGCCGGCGTACATGCCCGTCTCCGGCTCGCGATCCTCGCGGATCGCATCCACGAGGTCGGCCGCGGCGCGGCGGCCCCAGGCCATCCGTTCGGCCGTTCGCTGCTCGGGTGTGATCGCCGCGGCAGGCGGGTCGAGGCCCTCGGGGCCGATCGGCCGCCAGGGAAAATCCTTGTCCACCCGCCACAAGGGCGCCTCGCGAAGGTAGGCGTGGGGCACGTGATCGGGGCGGATGTGGATCGCGCCGCCGCTGCCCACGATGGTGAGCCCGAAGTTCGGCTGCTTGAGCCCCGCATCGCGAACGCTCGCGAAATACCCGATCGGCCCGTCGGCCAGGCCGAACATCGCCGCCACCGCGTCGCCCGCGATCAGCCCGATGCCCTCCGGCCCCTCGGCCGCGTCGGCCTGCGTGATTGGCCGGCCGCCGAGGCTCACCGCCGCCTCGCACCACTGCGGTGCGCCGCCGATGTCGGCCATCATGTCGAGGACGTGACAGCCGAGCACCCACAGATCCTGGCCGCCGCCCCGCGCGTCCTCCTTGCCGCGGCCGCGAAGCTCCAGGACCTTGCCGATCCGCCCCGCCTCGATCAGGTCGCGGGCGGTGGCGTAGGCGGGTGAGTGGCGGTTGACGAAGGCGACCGCGAGCTTGGTGTTGGACCGCGTGCAGGCGGCGATGACGGCGTCGGCGGCCGCCCGGGTGGGGACGAAGGGCTTCTCCAGGAGGATGCCCTTGGCCCCCGCGGCCGCGGCGGCGATCGCCATCTCCGCGTGGCAGTCGATGTCGCGCATGCAGATGGCCACGACGTCGGGCTGCACCTCGGCGAGCATCGTGCGCCAGTCGCGGAAGCCCGCGGCTGCCGGCAGTGCGTGCCGTGCGACCGCCTTGGCCAGTCCCGCCTCCGCCTCGTCGGCCACCGCGACGAGGCGGGTTCCGGGCACGTCTTCCCAGATCTCGTCGATCGCGTGGCCCCAGTCGCCGCGGCCCGTCCGCCCGATCGCCGCCACCGTGAGCGGTTCCATGCTTCAGCCTCCTGTCACGCCGACGCACTGCCGCGCGCCGTCGAGGAACATCTGCACGGCGGCGGCCACGAGCACCATGCCCATGAGCCGCTCGATCGCCGTGATTCCCTTGTCGCCGAGAAAGCGGGTGAGGCTCGCCCCGAGGAGGAGGATCGCCGCCGACGCGGCCCAGGCCGCCGTGATCGCCAGCAGCCAGGCGGCGTGTCGCTCGGGCTCGCGGCTCGTCATCAGCAGCACGGTCGCCAGCGCGGACGGTCCGGCGACGTAGGGAATCGCCAGCGGCACGACGAACGGCTCCCCCTCGACCTGTTCGGCGAGCGGGCCATGGGCGGCTGGAAACACCATCCGCAGGGCGATGATGAACAGGACGATGCCGCCCGCGATCGTCAGGGCCGGCTCGGAGATGTGCAGCACCGCGAGCAGCGGGCGGCCGACGAACAGGAAGGCCACCATGATCGCGTAGGCGATCACGAGTTCGCGGCCCACGACGCGGAGTCGCCGGGCGGGATCGACGCCCTGGAGGGCGGTGAGGAAGAGGGGAATGTTGCCGATGGGGTCCATCACGAAGAACAGGAGGACCGCGGCGGAGAGGAGCGACATGAGTATGATCGTACCCCGATGACGGACGACGGGCACGGTCACCGGCACGGCGCAGCAGGCGGGCACGGGCACCTGCACGCGCCGCTCGCGGCCGGTCTCGACCGACGGTTGCTCTGGGGCGTGGCCCTGAATCTCGTCTTCGTCGCGGCCGAGTTCGCGGCCGGCGTCTGGGCATCGTCGCTGGCCCTGCTCGCGGATGCCGGGCACAACGCGGGCGACGTGGTCGGCCTGCTCTTGGCTTGGGGGGCGCACTGGCTGGCCCGCCGGCCGCCGTCGCGGCGGTTCACCTGGGGCCTGCGGCGGGCGACGATCTACGCCGCCCTCGGCAACGCCGTGCTCATGTTCGCGGCCTGCGGCGCGATCCTCTGGGAGGCCGCCCATCGGCTTCGGGATCCGTCGCCCGTGGCCGGCACCACGGTGATCGCGGTCGCGGCCCTCGGCGTCGTGGTCAACACGCTCACGGCGCTGCTCCTGGCCGGCGGCCGCCGCGACGCGAACGTCCGCGCCGCCTTCCTCCACATGGCGGCCGACGCCGCCGTCTCGGCCGGCGTCGTGCTCGCGGGGATCGCCATCCAGGCCACGGGCCTGTCGTGGATCGACCCGGCCGTGAGCATGCTCGTCACGTTCGCGATCCTGTGGGGCGCCTGGGGCCTGTTCCGCGAGGGCCTCGAACTGGCGCTCGACGCGGTGCCGAGGGGTTTCGAGCCGGAGGCGATCGCCGCGGCCCTGGCCGCGATCCCCGGCGTGGCCGAGGTGCACGATCTCCACGTCTGGGGCGCGAGCACCTCGGAGACCTCGCTCACGGCCCACCTCGTGGTGCCCGACGCCGTCGCGCACGGCCGCGTGCTCGCCGCGGCCGGCGACCTCGTGCGAACCACCTTCCATGTGGCCCACGTCACGTTGCAGATCGAGGACGAGGCGGGGGCCGATCGCTGCCCCCAACGGCCGGCCGACACCCTCTGACCGGCACGGTCAGCCGCTGACGGCGCGGCGGACGATGCCGGCGAGCATGCGGCGGAAGACGAGTTCGTGGAGCGGCCAGATCGCGTACCAATAGGCCAGGCCGCCGAGTCCCTTGGGATCGAACACGGCCGTCTGGTGGATGGTGACGTCGCCGTCCCGGGGCACCACCTCGAACTCGAGCCAGCCCCGGCCCGGCATCCTCATTTCCGCGGCCAGCCGCAGCCGGCGGGGCGGTTCGCAGGCCTCAACCCGCCAGCAGTCGAGCGTATCGCCGGTGACGAGCCGATCGGGATCGCGGCGGCCACGCGCCATGCCGGGGCCGCCGATCATCCGGTCCATCCAGCCGCGCACCTGCCACAACCAGTCGCAGGCATACCAGCCGTTGGGTCCGCCGATCCGCTCGATGGCGGCGAACGCTCGCTCGGGGGCGACGGTCACGACGGCGTGGCGATGATCGACGAGCCGCGTGCCCTCCGTTTTTCCGCCGTAGCGCCGCGGCAGGTCCTCGACGTCGGCAAGGTCGGCCCAACGCTTGCCGGCGAACTCGGTGTCTTCGTTCGTGATCGCGTCACGGACGGCAGACCGCAGGTCGCGCGGGCGGATCGAAAACTCGCGCCGGGCCGCGTCGCTGGTCACGACCGTCGGGTTTTTCAGTCCGTCGATCAACTTCCGGCCCACCTTCGAATATCGCGGTGTCACGAGCTTGAGCCACAGGCTCGAGAGCCGTGGCGTGAGCACCGGCACGGGGATCATCAGCCTCCGTAGGCCCCGCTGCCGGGCATACTCCTGCATGATAGCGCCGTAGGACACTCTGTCCGGCCCGCCGATTTCGAAGATCCGCGGCGGCCCCGGCGGCAGGTCGATCGCGGCCGCCAGATAGGCCACGACGTCGCCGATGGCGATCGGCTGCGTGGGCGTGGCGAGCCAGGCGGGGCAGATCATCACCGGGAGCCGCTCCACCAGCGTCCGCACGAGGTCGAACGAGAAACTGCCCGCGCCGACGACGATCGAGGCCCGAAACTCGACGACGTCGCCGCCGCCCGCGCGGAGGATCGCCCCCACTTCGTGGCGGCTGCGGAGGTGGGCCGACAGCCGGTCGTCGTCGGCGCCCAGACCGCCCAGGTAGATCAGTCGCCGCACCCCGGCCGCGCGGGCCGCGGCCGCGAACCGCTCCGCGGCCAGGCGATCGGCCCGCTCGAAGTCGACGCCGCCCTCCATCGAGTGGACGAGCCAGTAGGCGACGTCCATGCCGGCGCAGGCCCGGGCGAGATCGGCGGGGTTCGAGGCGTCGCCGGCGAGCACTTCGGTGGCGGGCCCGGTGCGGCCGGCGAGTTTCTCGGGGCGGCGGGCCAGGCAGCGGACGGATCGGCCCTGCCGCTGGAGTTCGCCCAGCAGCACGCCGCCCACGTAGCCCGTCGCCCCGGTGAGGAGGATCCGCATGCCGGAAGTGTAGACGGGGCCGGGCGGGCCGTGTCGCCGGACCCGGCGGCTGGTAGACTGCCCCCCTTCGACCCTGCCATTTCCCCCGGAGCGCCGGTCGCGACGTGCCCAGTTCCCCTTCCGTCAGCAAGGCCCAGCAAAAGGCCATCCAGAAGGCCGACACGCTCATCGAGGCCCTCGGCTGGATCCGCAAGTTCCGCGACACGACGACCGTCATCAAACTCGGCGGCAGCGTCGTCGAGCACCCGGATTCCCTCCGCCACCTGCTCATCGACATCGTCTTCCTGTCCACGCTCGGCATGCGGATCGTCGTGGTCCATGGCGGTGGCAAGGCGATCAGCCGGGCCATGGACGCCGCGGGCATCGTGCCGCGATTCGTGCAGGGCCGGCGGTACACCGACCCGGCCACGCTCGCCATCGTGGAGCGGGTCCTGGCCACGGAGTTGAACCATGATCTGGTGGCCCGGATCGAGGAGTTCGGCGGTCGGGCGATGTCGCTCAATTTCCTTTCCACGAACGTGCTCTTCGGCGAGAAGCTCCTTCTCGACGGCCCCGACGGGCCCATCGACCTGGGAAGCGTCGGCGAGGTGACCCGCGTGGATCGGCTCACGATCGACAACCTCACCTACGCCGGCCAGGTGCCCGTGATCCCGTCCATGGCCCTCACGGACGCCGGCGAGAAGCTGAACGTCAACGCCGATACGGCCGCGACGGCCGTGGCCGCCGCGATCGGCGCCGAAAAGCTCGTGGTGCTCAGCGACATCCCCGGCGTGCTCCGCGACGTGAACGACCCGGAAAGCCTGATCCACTCGCTGACCGCCGCCGAGGCCCGGCGGCTGATCGCCGACGGGACGATCGCCGCGGGCATGATTCCCAAGATCGAGGGCTGCCTGGCGACGCTCGAGCAGGGCGTGCGGAAGATCCACATCATCGACGGCCGCCTGCGGCACTCGCTCCTGCTCGAGATCTACACGACCAGCGGCGTGGGCACGGAACTCGTCCGCGACGACGCCGTCGCCTCCGCCTCCCGCGCGACCGCCCCGGCGGCCGCCGGCCGCTGACCACCGGCACCGCATCCCCAGGGAGTCCCGATCATGGCCACCATCGATTCCACGACGCCCGCCATCGGCGCCAAGACGCAGGCCGTCATCGACACGTTCGCCCGCTACGTGGTGCCGAACTATCGGCGGTTCCCCGTGTGCCTGGTTCGCGGCGCGGGCTCGCGGGTCTGGGACGCCGAGGGCAACGAGTATCTGGACCTGTTCCCCGGTTGGGGCTGCAACCTCCTCGGCCACTGCCCGGAGCCGGTCGTCCGCGCCGTGCAGGAGCAGGTCGCGAAGCTGATCCACGTGCCGAACACCTGGTACACCGAGCCCCAGGGGGAATGGGCCCGCCTGCTCTCCGAGCGGTCGTTCGGCGGCCAGGCTTTCTTCTGCAACTCGGGCACCGAGGCCAACGAGGCGGCCATCAAGCTCGTGCGGCTGCGGACCGACGGCAAGCGGTACAAGATCGTCACCTTTCGCGGCGGCTTCCACGGCCGCACGATGGGCAGCGTCACGGCCACGGCCCAGCCCAAGTACCACGAGGGCCTGGGGCCGATGCTGGCCGGTTTCCAGTACGCGCCGCACGGCGACCTGGAGGCCGTCGAGAAGGTCATCGACGATCAGACCGGCGCCATCCTCGTGGAGCCGATCCTCGGGGAAGGGGGCGTCGTGCCGGCCCCCGCCGGATTCCTGGAGGGCCTGCGGCGGATCTGCGACGAGCGCGACTTGCTGCTGGTGTTCGACGAGGTGCAGTGCGGCTGCGGCCGCACCGGCAAGTGGTTCGGCTACCAGCACTTCGGCGTCACGCCCGACGTGATCACGCTCGCCAAGAGCCTCTGCGCCGGCGTCGCCGGCGGCGCGATGCTGACGACGGCCGAACTGGCCAAGCACCTCCGTCCCGGCATGCATGCCGCCACGTTCGGCGGCAACCCGCTCGCCGCCGCGGCGGGCATCGCCGCCATCGAGATGATCGAGCAGCAGCGGCTGCTGGCCCACGTGGACGCCGCGGCGGCCCGCTTTCGCCAGCGGCTCGCCGACTTCCAGTCGGGCTGCGACGTCGTTCGCGACGTCCGCGTGATCGGCATGATGATCGGCGTCGAGCTCACGATCGACGGAGCCGCGGTGGTCCAGGCGTGCCTCGACCGCAACCTGCTGGTGAACGCGACGCAGGGCCGCGTGATCCGCCTCCTGCCGGCGATGACGATCTCCGCGGCCGAGGTGGACGAGGGCTGCGACCGGCTCTGCGCGGCTATCACCGAGGTGGCGGCGCGGAGCTGAGACCATGCGGCACGTCATCGTCCCCGAGGATCTCACGCCGTCCGACATCGAGGCGGTGTTCGCCGTCGCCGGCGACCTGCAGGCCAAGCACGAGGCGGGCCGCCGCGACGCCCTGCTGCCCGGCCGGGTGCTGGCGCTGGTCTTCGAGAAGCCCAGTCTGCGGACGCGGGTCAGCTTCCAGGCCGCGATGGCCCACCTCGGCGGCACGAGCCTGTTCATGGGCGCCGATTCCGGCTTCGCGTCGTCTCGCGAGGGCATCGCCGACTTCGGCCGCGTGCTCAGCGAGTACGTGGACGCGATCGTCTGCCGCTCGAAGGCGCACGACACGATCGTGCAGCTCGCGGCGGTGTCGAGCGTGCCGGTGATCAACGGCCTTTCCGACTACTGCCACCCGTGCCAGGCGCTGGCCGACATCTACACGCTGCGGCGGCGGGTGGGCCGCGTGGCCGGGCTGACGCTCGCCTTCGTGGGCGACGGCAACAACGTGGCCCGCTCGCTGGCGATCCTGTGCGGGCAGCTGGGCATGCGGTTCGTGCTGGCGGCGCCCGCGGCCTACCAGTTCGACCCCGGCTTCCGCCGCCACCTGGCCGCCATCCTGCCGCAGGCCGAGGTCGTGGAAACCGAGGATCCGGTGGCGGCCGTCGCCGACGCCGCGGTGGTCTATACCGACGTGTGGGCGAGCATGGGCCAGGAGCAGGAGCGGGCCGCCCGCCTCCGGGCCTTCGCCCCGTACCAGGTCAACGCCGCCCTGATGAGTCATTGTCCCGATGCCCTGTTCATGCACTGCCTGCCGGCGCGCCGCGGCGAGGAGGTCACCGACGAGGTAATCGACGGCCCGCAGAGCGTGGTCGTGGAGGAGGCCGCGAACCGGATGCACGTGCAGAAGGGCCTGCTGGCCTGGCTGCTCGGCCACCGGTAGACGGAGGCTCGAGGCGTCGCAAGTCCATCGCCGGCAACGATTTGCGGCTGGCGACGTCCGCTCGAGACGGGCGGGTTGTGGGCCATCGTGGTAGACTTCGCGAAACGGCCGCGGGGCAAGGCAGCCCCGAGCCGATCGCCCTGTTGCACGCTCGTGAAATCCCCGGCAGGAAACGCCTTCGATCAGGTTTCGGCGACGCTGGAGGCCCATGGCCCGGTGGTGCTGCCGGCCCTGC
>JBIPLS010000150.1:0-8244 GCA_044368305.1 Pirellulales bacterium | reverse complement strand
GCGGCTCGAGATCCCGCTCGAGGTCGTCTCCACGGAAGCGTTCGACGCGGAGTTTCCCGCACGCGCGCGGCGGGCGGCCCGCTTCGGCCACCTCGCCGCCGCGCCGGGGGCCGACGACTTCGCAGAAGGCACGGCCGCGGCCCGATCGGCCGGTCGTTTTCTGTGGTCGGGCATCGCATATGACTGGATCTACGAGCCGGTGTCGTATGCCGAGGGCTACGACCTGGCGACCGGCGCGTGGAGCTTCGCCGGGTTCGTGGCCTACATGAACCGCTGGGGTGTGGAGCCGCGGATGCTCCCCGGCCTGCTGGGGAGCGACGGTACGGCATTGCACGCCGCGGTCCTCGACGAACTGCGGGCCGCCTGCCTGCGAGGACCCGAGCGGCCGGAATTCGAGGCCAGTCAGGTGCGTTGGGACCAGCGGATCCGCAATCACCTGGCCAGCGTCGTGCACCGGATCTCGTTCCATTCGTGGCCGCTGCTGCCGGCGACCGACCGGCGGTTCATCGAGGCGGTCTTCGGCCTGCCACCGGCGGTGTACGCCGGTCGCGTTCTGGAGCACGACGTCCTGCACGCGATCCGGCCCGATCTCGCCGCGGTGCCGCTCGACACGAACTCGTTTCGCTTCGAGCCCGCGGATTCCGTCCGGACGGGCCGCGGCCGGCTCGCGGCGTCGCTGCGGACGCGGCTGCGCCGCCTCTATTGGAAGACCATCCGGCGGCACGATCCGCGGCGTTACGAGCGGCTCTTCAACGTCGATCATCCGCGCTGGCGGGCGGTGCGGCGGGAGGTCGAGCCGCTGCGGCCGCTGCTGCATCGCCACCTCGATCCGCAGGTCCTGGCCGCGGTGCTGCCGGGGTCGGACGCGCGCACGGCCTACAAAAACCCGGTCAACCAGGGCGGAGCCGTGCGGCTCCTGCTGGGTTTCGCGCTGCTCCTCGATGCCTGGGAGCATTCAGGGACGTGACGGTCGTACCTGAACTGTAGCGGCGGTCTCTGACCGTCGTGCCGCGTGGCCTCACCGTCGCCACAGCAGCTGCAGCGAAAGTCCGAGGCCGGGGTCGAACTCGACCACGTCGGTGCGGCCCGATGTGAAGTTCGTGCCCTGGAAGAGTTCGCGGTCGAAGAGCCAGGAGGCGAGGGCCTCGAGCGTGAAGCCGCCGCCGAGGGACCGCTCCAGGCCGACGGCCGCCCGCTGGTCGAAGACGTAGAGCCGCTCCTGGTCGAGGATCCGGTCGGCGAGGAAGTAGATCTGCGTGTCGGTGCGGTAGAAGGCCACGAAGCTCCAGGCGTCGCCGAGTCGCCGCCGGGCCTCCACGTTCACGTTCACGAGCGGAAAGTAGGCCGCCGAGATCGTCCAGTCGGCGTCGGGCCGCCATTCGAGCGAGGCGGGTACGCCGAGCTTGGCCTCGAAGGCGTCGCTGGGCCGCCAGGCGTAGGCGAGCCCGGGGAGCGGATAGGGAAGCTGCGACGTGGGGGAGTAGAAGAGGCTCATGTTCCACTCGTCCCGCTCGTTCTTCGCGGGCGTGTTCCAGAAGGCGATCGCCATCAGCGTGAGGTCGCGGCCCGCGGCGAAGGGACGGTCGCTCGCCGAGCCGAAGAGGAAGGTGCCCCCGGCGGTGCCGCCGCGGTCCAGGGGCCGGACGTGCGTCAGTCCCGTCTCCACCAGCCACAGCTGTTCGGGCACCGGCTGCCCGGAGTCGGGCAGGACGGCCGCGGTCGCCAGTTCGAGCCGACCGAAGCGGCCGATGCCGATCCACAGCGGTTCGCCTTCCTCCGGCGGCACGAGCGGCGCAGCCACCCGCGCGAACTGGGCGTTCATGCCGAGTGTGGCCGGCTGGCCGACCACGTCGGTCGGGGCGGCCCAGAAGCCGCCGAGCGACACCGGCGCGGCGGCGCCGAACGGACCACCGCCGCGCCGCGCGGGGGCCGCGGGCCGCGGATCGGGATCGGCGTCGGCGATCGGCTCGCCGGCGAACAGCCCTTCCTCGAGGTTGAACTCCACGGGCGGCAGGGCCGCGACCCGCAGCGGCTCCGGTGAGACATCGTGCTCCGCGGCCGCACCCGGTGCCGTGACCAGGCAGCAGCACGACAGCGTCGCAAGGGCGACGATCCATGACGGTGGGCACGGCGTCGGCACGGCCATCGTCCTCCGAGGCAGTCGCGGAACCAGGCGGAACGGGGAAGGTAGCCGCAGCCGTTCGGGCCCAGAAAGGGCAATCCGCCCTGCAGAAGCCTTGGAGAAAGGATGGTTTATCCGGGTTTTTTCTTAGGTCCGCCGTCCCCGGGCTTGGCGCCCGGGGCTTCATGAACCGGCACGTGGCCACGCCCCCATGAAGCCCACGGCGCGCGGCGGGGGGTCCGCAGGGCTTTTGCGCGAACCCGCCCAGGTCACTTGGGTGGCGTATTCCACGTCATGGCCCACGGAAATCCCTGATGGACCAAAGGGACAATCGGCCGGCCACCGCCTACATTGGATCGGCGCCGGCCAGCGGCCCGGCCCTCCCGCTCGCGGAATGCTCGCCCCATGCACGGATCGATCGCGGACGCGGGCTGGCGGTTGGACAACTCGTACGCGCGGCTGCCCGAGCCGCTTCACGCGCCGGCCGTGCCCGTGGCGGTGCGGGCACCCGCGCTCGTGATCGTGAACGAGCCGCTCGCGGCCGACCTCGGCCTCGACCCGGGCCTCCTCCGCGAGCAGGGCGCCGCCGTGTGCGCCGGCAACGCGCTGCCGCCCGGCGCCGAGCCGATCGCCCAGGCCTACGCCGGCCACCAGTTCGGCCACTTCACGAATCTGGGCGACGGCCGGGCGATCCTCCTCGGCGAGCAGCTCGCACCGGACGGCAGCCGGCACGACATCCAGCTCAAGGGCGCGGGGCGGACCCGCTACTCCCGCGGCGGCGACGGCCGCGCGGCTCTCGGGCCGATGCTCCGCGAATATGTGATCAGCGAGGCGATGCACGCCCTCGGGATCCCCACGACCCGCAGCCTGGCCGTGGCCGCCACGGGCGAGGCGGTGCTGCGGGCCGCGCCGTTGCCGGGGGCCGTGCTCGTGCGCGTGGCCGCCAGCCACATCCGCGTCGGGACCTTCCAATTCGCCGCGGCCGTCGGCGATCCGCGGCTTCCCGTCGCCCTGGTCGCGCACGCGATCGCACGGCACGACCCGGCCTGCGCCGCGGCCGACGCCGCGGATCGCGCGGCGGCCTTCCTCGACGCGGTCGTCGCGCGGCAGGCCGACCTCGTCGCCCGCTGGATGCTCGTCGGGTTCGTCCACGGCGTGATGAACACCGACAACATGGCGATCTCCGGTGAGACGATCGACTACGGCCCCTGCGCCTTTCTCGACGCCTACGATCCCGCCACGGTGTTCAGTTCCATCGACCGCGACGGCCGCTACGCCTACGCCAACCAGCCGGCGATCGCCCACTGGAACCTGGCCCGGCTCGCCGAGAGCCTGCTGCCGCTGGTGCCCGGCGCCGAGGCCGCGGCGGTGGAGACGCTTCGCGGCGTGCTGGCGACGTTTCCGGAGCGGTACGCCGCCGGCCACCTGCGGCACGCGCGGGCCAAGCTGGGGCTCGCCAACGAGGAGCCGGGCGATGCCGACCTCGTCGCCGCCCTGCTCGATCGGATGCACGAGACGCGGGCCGACTTCACGGCGACGTTCGCCGATCTCGCCCGCCAGGCGGAGTCGCACGCTGCCGGCGAGCGCGGCGGCCCGCATCCGCTCGGCGACTGGCTGCCGGCCTGGCGGGCTCGCGTCGCGCGGCAGCCTGGATCGCCGGCGGCCGCGGCCGCCCGCATGCGGCTGGTGAACCCCGTGGTCATTCCCCGCAACCACCGGGTCGAGGAGACGCTCGTCGCGGCCGAGTCCGGCGACCTCGCCCCCCTGCATCGGCTCCTCGCCGCCCTGCGGTCGCCGTTCGAGGAGACACCCGCGAACGAGCCCTACCGCTCCGGCCCGCCTCCCGGCTGCGGCCCCTACCGCACCTTCTGCGGGACGTGAACGCGTTTGCGAACTCGCACGGGGCTCGGCTATCCTGCCCGAGTCATCCGGAACGCCTGCGGCACCACGCGAGCGTTCTTTCGACGTTTCTGAACGGGGAGGCGAGGGGTCGGCGAACGCTCGAGGAGCGTCGGGCCGCCGCGGCCCTCCGCGACGAGACTTTTGCCGCCCCGCAGCCGGCGTCCATACCAAGCAGCGACCGCGTTCCCGCCCATCATGCCCATCTTCGACTGGATCAGCCGCCGCGTCTTCAACGCGGTGCACCGCAACAACCTGGTCTACAACACCTGCTGGGAGGATCCCCGGCTGGACCGCGAGGCCCTACGGATCGGCCCCGACGACGAGATCGTGGTCATCACGTCGGCCGGCTGCAACGCCCTCGACTACGCGCTCTGCGGCCCGCGGCACGTGCACGCCGTGGACATGAACCCGCGGCAGAACGCGCTGCTCGACCTGAAGAAGGCCGGCATCCGCGGGCTGGATTTCGACGACTTCTTTCACATGTTCGGCGCGGGTCGGCTGCCGGGCGTGCGTCGGGTCTACGAGCAGAAGCTGCGGGCCGGGCTGCCGGCCTGGTCGCGGACGTTCTGGGACGCCAACATCAAGTGGTTCGACGACCCGAAGCGGTCGTTCTACTTCCGGGGCACGTCGGGCTTCTTCGCCAAGCTGGCGAAGGTCTACACGGACAAGATCATCAAGGTCCGGCCGCACCTCGACCGGCTGCTGGAGGCGGAGAGTCTCGCGGAGCAGAGGCGGATCTACGACGGCCACATCCGCGACAAGTTCGGCAAGGCGCTGCGGTTCGCGCTCAATCGCGACACGACGATGGCGATGCTCGGCGTGCCGCGGGCCCAGCGGCGGCAGATCGAGGCCACCTACGACGGCGACCTGGCGCAGTTCGTGCAGGACTGCCTGGAGGGAGTGTTCGTGCAGCTGCCGATGAAGGACAACTACTTCTGGCGGCTGTACATGACCGGCTCCTACACCCGCGGCTGCTGCCCCGAGTATCTCGTGCCGGAGAATTTTGCCCGGCTCAAGGCGGGCCTCGTGGACCGCGTCACCACGCACACCGACTCCGTGCAGGCGTTCCTGGAGCGGCACGACCAGCCGGTGACGCGGTTCGTGCTTCTCGACCACATGGACTGGCTCAGCGACCGGTTCTTTCCGTTGCTGGAGGCGGAGTGGCAGGCGATCGTGGACAAGGCGGCGCCGGGCGCGCGGCTCATCTGGCGGAGCGGCGGCTTCAACACCGACTTCCTCGACGACGTGCGGGTGACGATCGCGGGCCGCTCCCGCGGAACGCGCGAGATCCTCGCCTACGACCGCGACCTGGCCGCCCGTCTCCATCCGCTCGACCGGGTGCACACCTACGGCAGCTTTCACATCGCGGAACTCATGGCCTGACGGCGGTCGGGCGGCCGTCAGGCCGCGGGGGTCGCTATAATCCCGCGTGTCAACGGATGGGCGGCGAGACCCCCGGGATCACCCAGGGAGCGGGCGACGATGACGACGCGGGACATTCCCCTCCGCAAGATCGACCACGTCCGGTTCTTCGTGGGCAACGCCCGCCAGTCGGCGTTCTTCTACCGCAACGCCTACGGCTTCGAGGTCGTCGCCTATGCCGGCCTGGAGACGAAGGTCCGCAACGAGGCCGGCTACGTGCTCCGCCAGGGGGGCATCACGTTCGTGCTCCAGTCGCCGCTGCGGCCGAACCACCCCGAGGCGTCGCGGCTCATCCTCCACGGCGACGGCGTCGCCGACATCGCCCTGGCCGTGGACGACGTTCGCCTGGCCTACAACCTCGCCGTGGAACGCGGCGCCGTGGGCGTGCTCGGGCCGCGGGCGCTGGAGGACGAGCACGGCGTCTACGAGTACGCGACCATCCGGGCCTACGGCGACACCACCCACACGTTCGTCAACCGCGACCGCTACCACGGCCCCTTCGCACCCGGCTACGTCGCCATCGACCCCGAGCGGTACAGCGCGGCCACCTACCACCCCACCGGCCTGCTGGCGATCGACCACATCGTCGGCAACGTGGAGGAGGGGCGGATGAACGAGTGGGTGGACTTCTACCGCACGGTTCTCGGCTTCGAACAGCTGGTCTCCTTCGACGACAAGGACATCTCCACCGAGTACTCGGCGCTGATGTCGAAGGTCGTGCAGGGGGGCCGGGGGCGGATCAAGTTCCCGATCAACGAGCCGGCCCAGGGCCGGCGGCGCAGCCAGATCGAGGAATACGTCGATTTCTACGGGGGGGCCGGCGTCCAGCACATCGCCCTGGCGACCAACGACATCGTCCAGACCGTCCTCGCCCTGCGGGCCAACGACGTCTCGTTCCTCCGGGTGCCGCGGACCTACTACGACACCCTCCTCGACCGCGTCGGCCCCATCAAGGAGGACATCGCCGAACTGGCCGACCTGGGGATCCTCGTCGATCGCGACGACGAGGGCTACATGCTCCAGATCTTCACCAAGCCGGTGCAGGACCGGCCCACGCTGTTTTTCGAGATCATCCAGCGGGAGGGGTCGAAGAGCTTCGGCAAGGGCAACTTCAAGGCCCTGTTCGAGGCCATCGAGCGGGAGCAATCGCTTCGGGGAACCCTCTGATGGGCCTGCCGCTGCCGCCGGTGCGGACGATCCGCGACTTCTACGCCTTCGAGGAGCACGTGCGGACCTGCCGGCGGCACCGCGGGCTCGAGGTGCCGCCGCAGTGGTACGAGATCCCCGTCTTCTACTTCACGAACCCCAATGCCGTGATCGGCCACGGCGAGCAGGTGGTGCCGCCGGCGGCGACCCGCGAGCTCGACTTCGAGCTGGAGATCGCGGCCGTGGTCGGCCGCGAGGCCCGCGACCTGCCGGCCGACGACCGGGCCCTCGACTGCCTGCTGGGCTTCACGATCTACAACGACTGGTCGGCCCGCGACCTGCAGCGGCAGGAAATGGCCGTGGGGCTCGGGCCCTCCAAGGGCAAGGACTTCGCCAACGCCCTGGGGCCCCAGGTCGTGCCGCTGGTGGAGCTCGCCGACCGCTACGCCGACGGCCGGCTCCACCTCCGCATGGAGGCCGCGGTGAACGGCAAGGTCGTGTCGCGGGGGGACGCGGGCACGATGCACTGGACCTGGCCGCAGATCCTCGCCCATGCCAGCCGCGACGCCACGCTCGTGCCCGGCGACGTGATCGGCTCGGGCACCGTCGGCGGCGGCTGCATCCTCGAGCTCGGGCCGGAGGCCGTGGGCGGCTGGCTCCGGCCCGGCGACGTGGTCGCCCTGTCGATCGAGCGGCTCGGCAGGCTCGAGAACGCCGTGGCGCGGCCGCGGCCCTGACCCCCGGAGACCGGCGGCATGCCCCACTACATGCAGCGTGGAACGATCCCGCCCAAGCGGCACACCGAGCTGCCCCGGTCGCCGGGGTTTCGCGGCGAGGGGATCCACTACGAGGAGGTCGTCTCGACCGAGGGCTTCTCGCGGGGCTACAGCACACTCTACCACCTGCGGCCGGCGACCCGCGTCACCGGCATCGAGCCGCTGCCGCCGCTGCCTGCGCCGGCGGCGGCCGATCTGCCGCTGCGACACGTGCATCTGAAGACGGCCCCGCTCGCCCGCGCCGGCGACGTCGTGGACGGCCGGGTGCCGATGTTCTTCAACGCCGAGGTCACCATCGCCCGCTGCCGCCCGGCGGTGCAGCAGCGCGAGCTCTACCGCAACGCCCAGGACGACGAGGTGTTCTTCGTGCACGCCGGGGCGGGGCGGCTCGAGACCATGTTCGGCACACTTCGCTTCCGTACCTACGACTACGTCGTGATCCCGAAGTGCACCACCTACCGGATGGACTTCGACGATCCCGCCGCCGTGGATCTGCTCGTCGTCGAGGCGCACGGCTCCGTTCGCTTTCCCAAACGCTACCTCAACGCCGACGGCCAGTTCCGCCTCGGCGCGCCCTTCTGCGAGCGGGACATCCGCGGTCCCGACGAGCTGCGGCCGATCGACGCCGAGGGCCGGCACACGATCCTCGTTCGCGACGGCTTGCGGCTCGTGCGGTACGTCGTGCCCCATCACCCCTTCGACGTCGTGGGCTGGGATGGCATGGTCTATCCCTTCGCCTTCAACGCCGACGACTTCGAGCCGATCACCGGCAGGATCCACCAGCCGCCGCCGGTTCACCAGACCTTCGACGGTCCCGGCTTCGTGATCTGCACCTTCGCGCCGCGGATGCTCGACACCGACCCGCGGGCGGTCAAG
>JBIPLS010000025.1:0-25037 GCA_044368305.1 Pirellulales bacterium | reverse complement strand
CGGCGTCGCAGCCGGCCGATCGGCTCTGCCGTCTGCAGCAGGGCCTGGGCCGCGGTGGTGCCCAGGCAGCAGATGAACTCGGGGGCGATGGCCGCGAGTTGCCGCTCGAAAAACCCGCGGCAATTGGCCACCTCGTCGGCCGCCGGCACGCGGTTGCCGGGCGGGCGGCACTTGAGGACGTTGAGGATGTAGACCTCGTCGCGGCTCAGCGTGCAAGCCTCGATGATCTTCGTGAGCAGCTGCCCGGCGCGGCCCACGAACGGCGCGCCGGAGGCGTCTTCGTCGGCCCCGGGAGCCTCGCCCAGGAAGCACAGCCGCGCGGCGGGCGACCCGGAGCCGAACACGGTCTGCGTCCGCGTGCCGGCGAGCTCCACGCACCGGGTGCAGTCGGCCACCTCCTGCCGCAGGACGGCCAGCGATCGGGCCGCCGCGTCGCCGGCCGGCCCGGACGCCGGCGCCGGATCGGCCGGCGGCGGTGCGACGGTCGCCGCGGCGACCGCAGCGCGGCCCGGCCTCGGCAGCACGGTCACGCCCGCATCGGCCAGGCTCTCGAGCCGTTGCCGCAACGCCCTCGCCGCTCGTTCATCCATGCGTGTCGCGGCACCGGCCGGCCGACGGCCGACCCCCGCCGGCTCACAGCGCCCGCCTGTGCCGCTTCGGGCCCCGGCCCTTGCCGAGGAGCGCGGCCGCGGGCGGCTTCTTGGCCGGCTCGGCCTCGGGAGCGGCCGGAGCCGCGCCGCGGCCGAAGCCGCCGGTGGGCAGCATCTCGACCGGCGCCGGCTTCGGCCGCTGGTCGAAGGCCTCGAAGCCGGCGATCTCGTCCCGTGCGAGCAGCCTCTCGATCCGCATCTCGATCCGCGTCAGTTGCGGCCCCTCCTCGGGGGCGACGAACGTGAAGGCGATCCCCTCGCGGCCCATGCGGCCCGTGCGGCCCACGCGATGGACGTAGTCGTCGCAGAACTCGGGCACGTCGTAGTTGACGATGTGCGAAACGCTGGAGACGTCGATCCCCCGGCCCACCACGTCGGTGGCCACGAGGATCTTGACCGTGCCCTCGCGGAAGGCCTTCATCACGCGGTCGCGGACGTTCTGCGCGAGATCGCCGTGGATGCAGGCCACCTCGTCCGGCCGCCGCGACCGGCGCCGGGCGAGCTTGTCGTGGACCTTGTCCGTGCCGCGTTTCGTGCGGCAGAAGACGATCGCCTGCCGGGGCTGCTCCCGCTCCAGGAGCTTCTCCAGGAGATCGAACTTCCGCGTCGGATCGACGGTGAAATACCGCTGCTCGATCGTCTCCACGGCCAGTTCGTTGGTGGAGAAGTCCATGATCTCGGGGTCGCGCATGTACCGCGTGGCCAGCTTCTGCACCGGCGGCGGCACGGTCGCCGAGAGGAGCAGCGTCTGCCGGCTCTCCGGGCAGCGCCGCAGGATCTTCTCGATGTCGGGCCGGAAGCCGATGTCGAGCATGCGATCGGCCTCGTCGAGGGTGACGATGTCGAGCGCCGAGAGCGTGATCGTGCCCCGGCTCATGTGGTCGAGGATCCGGCCGGGGGTGCCGACCACGACGGCCGGGTGCTTGGCCAGCTTGTCGATCTGGCCCTTGATGGGTTTGCCGCCGTAGACCGCGACGCAGTGGATGCGCGATCCCTGGGCGAGTTTCTCGAACTCGTCCTTGACCTGGACCGCGAGTTCGCGGGTGGGGACGAGCACGAGCGCTCGGGGCCCGCCGCCGCGGCCCGGCTGCCGCATCCGCTCCAGGATCGGGAGCACGAAGGCCGCCGTCTTGCCGGTGCCCGTCCGCGCCTGGCCGAGGACGTCCACGCCGGCCAGGGCCCGCGGGATCAATCCCGCCTGCACGGGCGTCGGCACCGTGTAGCCCGCCTGATCGACCGCGGCGAGCGTTTCCGGCGACAGGCCGAGCGTGCGGAAGCTGCTGCCCGGCTGGCCGCCCACCGCCTCGGCGTTTGCCGCCTGCGGTGTGCCCGCCCGCTGCGGCTGCCCGTTGGGGGCCGGCCGCGGCGTCGCGGTCCGCGCCGCCATCTCGCCCTCTTCCCGTTGCCGATCCGTTCGGACGCCCTCGGCGGCCCTGTCAATCGTTTCAGCCGACCTGCCCGACTCCATCGGGCGGCGTGCCCTTTTTTCGACGAACACTCTGGTGTCTCTGTCCTTCCTCGCGCGTCCGGGTTCGCTCCGGCCAGCGGGCATCCTGTTGCCCGCGCGGCGAACCACTTGGTGGGCGGCGCTGAGAAGGCCACCCCTTCGACCGTCAAACCCTACCACGCCGCCACCCGCCCGGCAAATCCGCCGTGATTCAACGCCCATTCGGAGCCGGCGGTGACCCGCGCCCGCTCCACGGATCCTGCGGGCTGGCGCCGGCGGACTTTGTCGACGTCCAGCCCCATGGGCATGGACGATCATGCGGCGGAGACACGGTTCACCGGCTTCTGCGCGGACCCCCGACCGACTCGGCCGCGCCTAGCTGACGCCGGGCATGGAGGCCGTCGTCAGCGATCGAATAACTTCTTGATCGCCCACACCGTGGCGGCCCGTCCGGCACGGGCGATCGATCGCGTGAGCGGGATCTTCTTCGGGCACACCGCCACGCAGTTCTGGGCGTTGCCGCACACCTGGATCCCGCCCTCGGCCGTCAACGACTCGAGCCGCTCCTCGGCGATCATCCGGCCGGTGGGATGGGAGTTGAAGAGCATCGCCTGGCTGATCGCGTGCGGGCCGACGAAGGCTCGGTCGAACGCCGCCCGCCGCCGCTTCTCGAACTCCTCCGCCGATTCGTCGTCGCGACGGGCGACCTCGATCTTGGTGAACTGCGGGCAGGCCTCCAGGCAGCAGCCGCAGCTGATGCACTCCGCCAGCGGATAGGCCTCCTCCTGCTCCTCCGGCGAGATCCGCGGGCCCGGGCCGTGGTCGTAGGAATCGTCCACCGGCACCCAGGCTTGCACCCGCTCCAACGAGCGGAACAGCCGGCGCCGATCCACCACGAGGTCGCGGACCACCGGGAACTTCGACATCGGCCGCAGTTCGATCTCCGCATCCTCCTCCAGCAGCCGATCGACCAGCGCCGAGCAGGCCATGCGGGTGCGGCCGTTGATGAGCATGGTGCACGAACCGCAGACCTCCTCGAGGCAGGAGCAATCCCAGGCCACGGGGGCGACCCGGCGGCCGTCCTGCGACCGGGCCTGGGCTGCGATCTTCTGCAGGACGCTGATCACGTTCATGTTCGGCTCGTGCGGCACCTCGAACCGTTCCCAGTAGCTCTCGCCGCCCGCCACGTCCTGCCGCAGCACCCGCACCCGCACCCGGCGGCCGCCGCCGTGCGTCCCGTCCTCACCGTGCTCGTGGCCATCGACCGCCTGGATCATCGTCGCACCCTCCGGGAGAAAGCCCGCGCCGTCACGCCCCCGCCCCGACGGCCGCAGCCGTCGGCCGGCCCTCCGCCTGCCGCTCCTTCCACACCTCCTCGATCGACTCCGCCCCCACCAGGCCGTAGAGCCGCGGCCGCGGCGGGATCAGCGAGGTGTCGACGTTCTGGTAGGAAATCTGCGGATTGCCTTCGGCGTCGCACTTCGCGATCGTCGACTTGAGCCACCGACTCGTGTTCTCCGCGAACCGATCGCACCACTGCTCCGCCTCGCGCCGCTTGCCGGCCGGGTCGGTCGCCGCGAGCCCCGGCATGGCGAAGTCGGGCTTGAAGTGGGCGCCGCGGCACTCGTCCCGCAGCAGGGCGCCCTTGAGGATCAGTTTCGCGACCGGGAACATGTCGCCGAGGGCCTTGGTGAAGACGACGTTTTGGTTCGTCCAGTTGCCGGTGTCGGAGAGGCCGCACCGCCGCCAGCGGGCCTCCATCTCGCAGACCTCCCCGTAGGCGGCCGCGAGCTGCTCGTTCCGCCGCACCACCGTGGCCACGCGGGTCATGAGGTTGCCGAGTTCCTGGTGGAGGCCGTAGGGGTTCTCGCCGCCGGCCGGGCGGGCCAGCAGCGCCCGGTGCCGATCCTCCTCCCGCAGCAGCACGGCGTCGAACAGCCGCTTGTCGGCCGCCGCCTGGCCGGAGCAGGCGGCCGCCAGGGTGGGGGCGACGAACAGTCCGCTGAAGATGCACGACAGGAGCGAGTTCGCCCCCAGCCGGTTGGCGCCGTGGTACTGGTAGTCGCATTCGCCGATCGCGTACAGGCCCGGAATGCTCGTCTGCTGGTTCCGCGCCGCGCCCTCGACCATGCCGCCGGAGCCGCTGCGCTCGTAGTCCACCCACAGGCCGCCCATCGAATAGTGCACGGCGGGGAAGATCTTCATCGGCGCCGCCCGCGGATCGACGCCCTGGAACTTCTCGTAGATCTCCAGGATGCCGCCGAGCTTGCGGTCGAGGGTCTCGCGGGGGATGTGCGTGAGGTCGAGGTACACGCACAGCCGATCCTTCTCCACCGACAGGCCGTCGGTCGTGCAGACGTCGAAGATCTCCCGCGTGGCGATGTCCCGCGGCACGAGGTTGCCGTATTTCGGATACCGCTCCTCGAGGAAGTAGCACCGCTCGGCCTCGGGGATCTCCCGCGGATCGCGCGGATCCTGCGGCTTCCGCGGCACCCACACCCGCCCCCCCTCGCCCCGGGCGCTCTCGCTCATCAGCCGCAGCTTGTCGGCGCCGGGGATGGCGGTGGGGTGCACCTGGATGAACTCGCCGTTGCCGTACCAGGCGCCGGCCCGGTAGGCCCGGCTCACGGCGCTGCCGTTGCAGACCATCGACATCGTGGACCGTCCGTAGACCAGGCCGTTGCCGCCGGTCGCCAGCACCACGGCGTCGGCCGGAAAGGCCCGGAACTCCATGGTCACGAGATCCTGGCAGACGGCGCCCCGGCAGCGGCCGGCGTCGTCGAGAACGGGCGCGAGGAAGTCCCAAAACTCCCACTTCTTGATCCGCCCCTCCACCTCGCGCCGCCGCACCTGCTCGTCGAGGGCGTAGAGCAGCTGCTGACCGGTGGTGGCGCCGGCGAACGCCGTCCGCTTGTAGAGCGTGCCGCCGAACCGCCGCTGGTCGCGGAAGCCCTCCGGCGTGCGGTTGAAGGGCACGCCGAGCCGGTCCATGAGATCGACGATCCGCGGCCCCCAGTCGGCCATCTCCTTGACGGGCGGCTGGTGCTGGAGGAAGTCGCCGCCGTAGACGGTGTCGTCGAAATGCTTCCACTCGCTGTCGCCCTGCTGCCGCGTCAGGGAGTTGACGCTGTTGATCCCGCCCTGGGCGCAGACGCTGTGCGACCGCTTCACCGGCACGAGGCTGACGAGATCGACCATCACCCCCAGCTCGGCCAGCCGCATGGACGCGGCCAGCCCCGCCAATCCGCCCCCCACGACGAGAACCCTGGGCTGCGCCATGTCGTCACCCTCCTGCCTGGCCGGTGGCCGACACGGGCCGCGCGGCGCCGGGTTCGTCGATCCGCACCGCGGGGGCCACGGGCCGCGACGGCTGCTTGCCCTCGAGCCTGCGCTCCCGCTCCTCCCGCTCGTCCTTCAGCACGGCCTCGACCTGGCGGGCCTGACCGAGCTTCGCCTCGTTGCCGCCGATGTCCCGCAGCTTGCCGATGGCGCCGAGCCCGGCCGCCGCGAGCAGGACGCCCACCGCGACGCTCACGGCGTTCGCCCGCCGCATGGCCGCCGGGCTCGTCCAGATGCCCCAGGTGATGCCCAGCGTCCACAGACCGTTGGCGAAGTGGAACACCGCGGACAGCACCCCGATCGCGTAGAGGATGCTGGGCAGGAGGTGATGGATCGCCGTGGCGGCCGAGCTCGTGGCCTCTTCCGGCCTGAACTTGCCGCCGCCGAGCGGCTCGCCCATCCAGTGCAGATGGATGACGTGGCCGACGATGAACACGAACGCGATCATGCCGGTCGCCCGCTGGAGCGTGTAGCGGACGTTGCCCACGTAGGGATAGGAGCCGACGTTCGGCAGACCGTTGGCGATGATCACGAAGCCCACGACCGCGTGAAACAGCATGGGCAGGAAGATGAACGCCCACTCCACGGGCACCAGCAGCGGCCCCAGGCCGTGGATCATGTCCACCCGCGACTGGAAGGCCGCCGTGCCCCCGAGCACCGAGGCGTTGGTGAGTAGGTGGACGACGAGGAAGGCACCGACGGGGATCAGGCCGGACAGCGAGAACAGCCGGTAGATGAGGAACTGGTTCCGGGAGAGGAACGACGGATTGGAGTCGGTCACCAGAAGCCTCGCGGTTCGAGATCTCCGCGGAGCGGAGCCTGCGGCCGTCGCGGTCGATCCGAGGGAGTATAGAAAGGAAGGCGGCCGCGACAACGCCGGCGGGGCATTTGGCGTGCGGACGCCGCGTTTTTATACTGGAGCTTTGGCCGCGAGCCGGGGACGAGGAGACGCGATCGGTGGCGGAACCCGCGGACGAATCCGCCGCTATGGCGCCGGACCCTGTGCAGGATGGGCAGATCGTCGCCCAACTGCCCGACGGCATCGCCGTGATCGACGCGGCTGGCCAGGTTCGCTGGGCGAACCCGCGGCTCTCGAACTGGTGCGCCGGTGGCGGCATCCTCGGCCGTCCGCTGCTCGACGCCCTGGCCGTGACGCGGTCCGACGACGACGAGACGGCCCGGTTCCGCGCCGCCGTCGCGGCCGGGCTGCCCGCCAGCGGCACGCTGCGAGCGGCTGACGGCCGCTTCTTCGACCTCCAGGCCTCGGCCGGATTTTCCGCCGGTGCCCCACCGGGCGTCGATCGGCGGGCGGTGGTCGCCGTGCGGGACGTGACCCACACCATCCTCGAGCAGCAGAAGCGGGCCGCGATCCACGCCGCCGGGCAGAAGCTCGCGGACCTGTCGCCCGCCGAACTCGCCGACATGACGGTCGCCGAGCGGATCGAGCTGCTGAAGAGCAACATTCTCCATTACTCGAAGGATCTGCTGCAGTTCGACGTCGTCGAGATTCGACTCCTCGACCGGCAGACGGGCCGGCTCGAGCCGGTGCTGGCCGAGGGCATGCAGCCCGAGGCCGAGGCCCGCATCCTCTACGCCCGGCCGGAGCACAACGGCGTCACCGGCTACGTGGCGGCCACCGGGCGGAGTTACTGGTGCAGCGACACCACCAAGGATCCGCTCTACCTCGAAGGCTGCAAGGGGGCGAAGAGCTCCCTGACCGTGCCCCTGCTGCTCCACGACCAGGTGATCGGCACGTTCAACGTGGAGAGCCCGGAGCCGAACGGCTTCACCGCCACGGACATGCAGTTCCTGGAGATCTTCTCCCGCGACGTCGCCGTGGCCCTCAACACGCTCGAACTGCTGGTGGCGGAGAAGGCTTCGACGGCCGCCGAGAGCATCGAGGCGATCCACGGGGCCGTGGCGCTGCCGGTGGACGACATCCTCAACGACGCCGTCGGCGTGATGGAGCGGTACATCGGCCACGACGCGGACGTGGTCGAGCGGCTGCAGCGGATCCTGCGAAACGCCCGCGACATCAAGCAGGTGATCCAGAAGGTGGGCGAGAAGATGGCCCCCAGCGTGGCCCACGCCCAGCGCCGCAACGCCGACCGCCGCGTCGGACTCGTCGGCCGCCGCATCCTCGTCGTCGATTCGGACGAGCAGGTGCGGGCCGCGGCCCACGCCCTGCTGGAGCGGTCCGGCTGCACCGTCGAGACCGCCCGCGACGGCGCGGAGGCGGCCTCGATGGTCCGCGGCGTCGGCAGCGACGGCTACGACGTGATCATCGCCGACATCCGCCTGCCCGACATGAGCGGGTACCAGTTGCTCCTCAATCTCCGCGAGATCGTCGAGCCGGTGCCGCTGGTGCTGATGACCGGCTTCGGGTACGACCCCGGCCACTCGATCGTCAAGGCCCGCCAGGCCGGGATCGACCTCGTGCTCTTCAAGCCCTTCCGCATCGACCAGCTGCTCGACACGGTCGAGAAGGCCGTGCAGCGGCGGCAGCCGCAGGGCATCGCCGCCGCCCCGGGCAGTCCACCGGCCTGAAGCCGGCGGCGCGGCAATCTGGGCAAGGCGCGTGGCGACGCGACCTGCCCTTGACCCGCCTTCCACCGGGCCGGTACTCCTCCCGCCCCGACGGAAGCTCTCGCACAGGAAGCAGCACCATGGCCAGCTCACGAATCCGGGCCCGCGCGACGACCCGCGGCGGTGGTCATCACCGCCGGCTCACCGCAGGCTGCTGGGTCCTGGTCCTCCTCGCCGGCTGGTCCGCCGCCTCCCACGCCGAGGATCTGCCGGCGCCGACAGGGGCGGAGGATGCCGCCGCCGCGCGGCGGGTCATCGACGAGGCACTCGGCCGGGCGGAAGCCCGCCCGACGGAGAATCGCGGGGCGACGGCCGATGCCGGCGAGGTCGCTCCCGACCTGCTCCTGGCCAAGATTTCCGCCGAGGTGGCCGCCCGCCAGCTGGAGGCCAAGCGGCTCGGCCAAAAGTCGCCGGCCGAAGCCATGGCCCTGCTCGACGAAGCCGCAGACAGGGTGTCGGCCCAGCCGATCCCCGCCGACAAGCGGGATCAGCTGCTGCGGCGGATCGAGCGGACGCGACGCGACATCGAGGAGGCCACGGGAAAGCGCCGCGCCGAACTGGCGCTGGAGAAGCGGAACGCCGAGGTCGAGGGCCGGATCGACCGCGAGCGGGCCCGCAGGGTGGAGGTCGACCAGCGGATCGCCCTGCTGGTCGACGAATACAACACGCTCATCGAACAGCGGCGATTCGCCGAGGCGGAGGCCGTCGCCAAGAAGGCGGGGCAGCTCGCGCCCGACAATGCCGTGGTCCGGCAGCTGCTCTCCCAGAGCCGCGTGATTCGCCGGATCGAGACGCAGCGGACGATCGCCGGCAGCCAACAGGAAGGCTTCCTCGAGGCGGCGGACGACGTGGGCCGGTCCTCGGCGCCGTTCACCGGCCCGATCGAGTTCCCGGAAACGCGGGAGTGGCAGGACCTGACGAAAAACCGCTCGCAGCGGCTGGCCGAGGGGCGGTCCCGATCGACGCCCGCGGAAATGGCGATCCACCGCAAGCTCGACACCCGGGTGAAGACGGCATTCCGCGACGAGCCGCTGGCCGTCGTGCTCGACAAGCTGGCCAAGCAGGCGGACGTGCCGATCCATCTCGACCTCGTCGGACTGGAGCAGGAGGCCGTGAGCAGCGACACGCCGGTCACGCTCTCGCTCGACCAGCCGATCTCGCTGAAGAGCGCGCTCAAGCTGCTGCTCGAGCCGCTCCATCTGCGGTCCATCGTCCAGGACGAGGTGCTCAAGGTGACGAGCCCCCGCCTCGTGAAGGGGGTCTACTACAACGTCACCTACCAGGTGGCCGACCTCGTCAAGCCGATCCCCAACTTTTCCTCCGATGGTCTCGGCATCGAAGGGGCTCTGAGCAAGGGCTATTCGCTCGCCCTGCGGAACACCCTCTCGGTGCAGGTCGAGCCGCCGAACGAGGCCCTCAACCGGGCCGCCCGGAGCGGGTCCCCCGCGGGCGTGGATGCCGGCTCGCTCGCGCAGCTGCAGGGCCGCGGCACCGGCCCGGCCACCGGCGCCCTCCCCGTGGTGCCCTTCGGGCCGCCGCCGCTGGGCGGCGGCCAGGCCGACTTCCAGGCCCTCATCGACCTGATCACGAACACCGTCGGCGGGCAGGCTGCCTGGCAGGACGGCGGTGGCAACGGGGCCATCCGCCAGTTCGACACGAACCTCTCGATCGTCGTCAGCCAGACGCAGGAGGTGCACGAGGAGATCGCCGACCTGCTCGAGCAGCTCCGCCGGCTGCAGGACCTGCAGGTCACGATCGAGGTGCGGTTCATCTCCTTGAACGACACCTTCTTCGAGCGGATCGGCGTGGACTTCGACTTCAACATCCAGACCAACGTCAACCAGCCGCTCAACATGACGGCCGTGCCGACCGAGAGCAACGGCTCCAACAACCCCGCCGTTTTCGGCATCACCGCGAACCCCGGCGGCCGGTCGCAGCTTGTGGGCCTCGACAACTCGCGGAATCCCGGCGTGGCGCTGGGCCCGGGCGCGACCGGCGCCACGGGCACGAACTTCGGCAACGCCATCGCGGGCAACAATTTCTTCTCGATCCCCTTCCGGCAGAACAGCTTCGGGGCCGCCAAGGTGCCGCAGTTTCCCGGCCTGCCCGACCCGACCACGTCGGCCGCCGAGTTCGGCTTCGCGATCCTCTCCGACATCGAGGCATACTTCCTCATCCAGGCCGCCCAGGGCAACACGCGGTCGAACATCCTCCAGGCGCCCAAGGTCACGCTCTTCAACGGCCAGAACGCCTTCGTCTCCGACACCCGCCAGCGGCCCTTCGTGTCGTCCGTGGTGCCCGTCGTGGGGGACTTTTCGGCGGCCCAGCAGCCGGTGATCACGGTGCTCAACGAGGGCACCGCCGTGAACGTGGAGGCGGTCGTGTCGAACGACCGGCGGTTCGTGCGGCTCACGCTCGTGCCCTTCTTCTCGCAGATCGGCCGCGTCGAGGAGTTCCAGTTCGAGGGATCGCGATCCACCAAGGCCAAGAGCAGCGACGAGCGATCCGGCGCGGAGGGGGGCGTGGGCCTGCCGATCCTCAACACCCCGATGCCCATCGGCCTGGCCACCGGCCAGGCGACGGCCAACGAGCTCCAGGTGCAGTCGAACGGCACCACGATCCAGCTGCCCGAGTTCATCTTCACCACCGTCACGACGACGGTCAGCGTGCCCGACGGGGGCACCGTGCTGCTCGGCGGCATCAAGCGGCTCCGCGAGGGCCGTAACGAGTTCGGCGTGCCGATCCTCTCGAAGATTCCCTACGTCAATCGCCTCTTCAAGAACGTCGGCCTGGGCCGGACCACCGACAGCCTGATGCTGATGGTCACGCCGCGGATCATCATCCAGGAGGAGGAGGAGGAGAGGCTCCTGGGCGAGAGCCGTCCGTGAGCCGGCTGTTCCTCACCGGCGGCGGGCTGATCGGCGGGCTGGCAGTCGCCACCGGCGCCTTCGGCGCCCACGGCCTGAAGGCGTTCCTCGAGGCCCACGGCCAGGCGGCCAATTGGGAAACCGCGGCCCGCTACGCGCTCTGCCATGCGCTGGCGCTGGTGGCCGTCGGCGGGCTGGCCGCGGTGCGGCCGACCGCCGCGCTGCGGACGGCAGGGTGGTGTTTCCTGCTGGGGACCGTGGTCTTCAGCGGCTGCCTGTTCGCCCTCGCCTTGACGGGCGTGAAGGTGCTCGGTGCGGTCGTGCCGATCGGCGGCGTGCTGCTGATCGCGGGCTGGATCGCCCTGGCCTGGGCCGGCTGGCGCACGACGGGCTGACGGTGCGGCGGATTCCCCCGGCTCACGTCGGGGCTGCAGGGACCGGCGGGCGTTGATGGCCGGCACCAGCCGTCAGGGGGTCTTCGCACCGGCGTCGCCGAACGGATCCTCGGCAGGCTGCTCCGCCGGCGGCGCGGGCTCCTCCACCGGCGCGGGTGGTTCGACGGGCGCGGGCATCGGCTCGGGCGGGGCGGGCGTCGGCGATCCGCGCGGCGGAACGTTTTCCCGGAACGGGCTCGCGCCGTCCTCGGCCTCGACCCGCGGGCCGACCGGCCGCCGGCGGCGCAGCACGTCGGGCTGCGCCTCCTCGATCTGCGAGTATCGGGCGGCCGCCGCATCCCGTTGCCGTTGCAGGAGCGCGACCCGGGCCCGGGTGCGATGCCGCTCCAGCCGGAGCCGGTCCGGACCCTGGATCCGTTCCAGCGATCGTGCCACCGGCCACGCGCCGACACCCTCCGACTCGCGGTCTGCGCCGGCGGTGAAATCCGCCTCCGCCTCGTCGCTGCGGCCCTGCCGCAGCGCCGCCAGTCCGCGGAAGTAGTAGGCCCGGGGATCGTTCGTGCCCGCCTCGATCGCCTGCGTGAGATCCTCGTACGCACGGTCGAAGTCGCCCGCGAAATACGCATGCACGCCGTCGCCGTAGGCGGCCGCCAACGGCAGGCTTTCGATCGTCGTCTGCCCGGCCCGCCCGGGGACCGCCCAGGCGGCGAGCCCGGCGCCGACCAACGCAGCCGCCACGCGGACCTTGGCCCCCATCCTGCGGCAGCGGTGCGAACCCATGCGGTGTCTCCGCGTTCCCGAACTTCCCGACCCGAAGCATCATATCGGACCGGGACGCCCGCCCGCCCGCCGCCCCGGGCCGCCCGGCCGCATAACCGGCACGACCCGCCCGTCACGCGGGCCGGAGCCGGTTCCCGTCACCCGCTTCCGCCCGCGCCAGGGCATGCCGCCGGAAGGTGGGCTCGTCGAGGAAGACGGCCGCGCGAACCAGCTGCATGATCACGGGCTGTGCGGGCCAGCCGCAGGCTCCCAGCAGGCGGTCGAAGGCGGGCTCCGGGCAGCTGCCCTTGAGATCGACCAGCAGCAGGCGTCCGTCCCGCTCCCAAGCGTTGCCGTCCACCTGCCATGCCAGCCCATCCCGCGGGCTCGTCCACACGAACGAGCCGTCGGGCTCGGCGTACAGCCGCTCGATCGCCCCGAGCCGGGCGATCGCGTCGTCGAAGGAGATCGCCAGCGGCACGGCCCACGACGCCCGCGGCACCGCGAGCACCGGCCACACGCCCCAGGCGTCGGTGTGGCTGCCACCGGGGACAGCGTCCACGGCCCGAGCGTGGAGCGTGATGTCGAACGCCAGCAGGTCGCCGGGCATCAGTTCGCTCCAACCGCGGCGGCCGGGCTCACGGCACCACGACCTCGTGCCGCACCCAGGCCGCATACGGCTCCGCGGCCACGACCGTCGCGAGCAGCACCTCGGGAAGTTCGTACGGATGGCCGGCCACGATCGCCGCCGCGCAGGCCGCGGCGCCATCGGGGGTCGTCTTGAACGTGCACCGCCACTCCTCGGCCGTCTCCACCGCGTCCCGCCAACGGTAGACGCTGCCCACGGGGCCGTCGATCTGCCCGCACGCCGCCAGCCGGGCGGCGACGACGCGGCGCACGCAGGCCTCCGCCGCAGCGCGGCCCGGAAACGTGGTGCGGATCTCGACGACCGTGGCGGCGGGAGCGGGCGTGCCCATGACGGCAGTCTACGCGGCCTCGACGATCGGATGCGTCGGCGCCGCCGGTCGCGACCAGCCGCCGATGGCCGGGGCCGCGGCGGCGTCGATGCCGAGCGGCAGCCAGGTCGGCCGAGCCGGATCGAGGCACACGGCGTGCGCCGGCCCGCCGCACGGCCCGGCAGCCGCCACGCAGGCCACGCGAACGCCGGCGCAGGGCTCGGCCGCGATCCGCCAGGCCGGCGATCCCAGTCCCACGACCGTGGCATCGACCGATGGCCCGCGATGGCCGAGCACGACCACGCCGGCGGCGGCCGCGACCGGCGCGGGCTCGGCAAGCAGGCCGCCGAGATCGGCAACCCCGCCGGGTGCGCAGCGTTGCGGGTCGAGGTCGTCCATCCAGGCCGCGACCGCGTCGATGGCGTCGAAGCCCACGTCGCCGATCGGGTCGACGAGCCGCGCCTGGCGCCGCCAGGCGGCGACGCTCGCCCGCCATTGCTCACTGATCGCCGCCACCGGCAGCCGGGCCAGCCACTCGCCCACGACCAGCGGCAGGTCGAGCGGCCGCGAAGCGGCCAGCCGACCGACCAGCGGACGGCATTCGGGCCACAGTCCCGGAAGCGACCGCACCGCGGCGCCGAACCGGGCGACCAGATCGACCGCCAGGCTCGCTCCCAACGTCGGCCGGCCGACGTCGGCGTCGGCGGCCGGGCAGCAGAACGGGTCGAGTTCCGCGCCGTGCACCACCGACACGCCGTCCACCGACCATGAAGGCGCCACCGCGATGCCCCGCCGGGCGAAACGGGCCGCGGCACCCGCGAGCCAGCGGTCGCGATCGCCAGGCAGGATGGCCACCCGCACCGGCACGCGGATCCGCCGCGCGGCGTCGGGCCGACCGCGGCGATCGGCGGCGGGCACCTCCACCCCGCTTCGCGCCCATGCGGCCAGCCCCGCCAGCAGTCGGCGGCCCCGGGCCGCGGCCGCCGTCAGCACCCTGCCCGCCACGCCCGCGGCGCGGCAGCCCTCGTGCCACGGGCGAACGCCGCCCAGCCAGGCGGTGGTCGTCAGCGCGTCGAACGTGTCCCCGGCGAGCACGACGTCGAGGCGGTCGATGGCCGCGTAGCGGCCGTCCCGGCGGAACCCGCCGCGAACCGCGGCCCGGCTCACCGCCGCCAGCCACTCCGCCTGCAGGCGACGCGGATGTGACACCAGCGTGCCGTCGGCGATCGCCCAGTTCGCGCTGACCACCAGCATGCATCGACCTCCGGCCTGTCATCGACAGGCGGGGCGGCCGCCGCGCGGCGCCGGCCGGCCGGTGCCGTTGGTGCGGGATGCGCCGACGGGGTCAGGGACCGAAGAACTCGGTCGGGCAGCTCCGCTCCAGGCGGCCGTCGAGCATCGTGCCCGACAGCGTGGCCGCGGCCGTCGCCTTCCCGGCCTCGGCCACCTTGTAGCTGATCTCGAACGACCGTTGCCGGCCGGGGCCGAGGTCGAAGGGATCGAAAGATACCCGCCCGTCGTCCACCCGCACGCGGGCGTCGCCCACCAGACGGCCGCCGCGGGGCAGATCGATGACGACGTTCAGCGGCCCCGACGGGGTGGAGCCGTCGTTGACGACGGTGCACACCAGGGTGGTGGCGTCGCCCGCGCGGACCGGATCGTCGAGGTCGGCCAGCGAGAGTCGCAGCCCCGCCTCGGCGGGCGTCCGCAGCCGCGGCCGCGGCGTCGTGGAGCGGACCTGCAGGCACTCGTGGTCGCCGATGGGGCCGATGCCCGCGGTGGTCAACTCCGCGCGGACGCAGGCCCGCAGCGGCGGCGAATCGGAGTACGCCCCCGCGGGACTCTGGGCCCGGAGATTGATCTGCCGCTTTTCCACCTTCCCGGGCGCGACGGCGGGCAGGTTCCACGACACGCGGGAGGCGGCGAGGCTGTAGCCCTCCGAGGCCTCCTGCGGCGTCAAGCCGTCGTCCCACGAAAACTCGAGCACCCCGGGCGGCGAGGGCGCGTTGCCGGTGTTGCGGACCGTGGCCACGAACTCGGTCACGGTGCCCGACACGGCGTCCACGGGGCCGATCAGGTCGAGCGCGATCGCCGGCGCGGCGGGCGCGACGAGGGGCACGGCCGGAGGCGTCGCTGCGGCCGCCGTCGTCGTGGCCGTCGGCGGCACCGCCACCGGCGCCGGCGCGGCCAACGGCGGCGCGACCGTGCCCGTGACGGCCGCCGGTGCCTGCGGGGGCACGAACGCGGGATTCGCCGCCACCTGGCAGCACTCGGTGGCGCCGCCGAGGAAGGCCCGTCGCTCGTCGAGGATTTCCACGCGATGGCACTGCCGGCCGGGCTCGTCGAGCAGGAAATCGAGTTTCACCCAACGCTTCGTGTTCGCCGGGAGGTCGATCGTGCCCTTCTGCTCGATGGGGCTCGTGGACGCGTCGTGATGGAAGCCGGCGTCGAAGTAATCGACGACCCGCAGCTTCTCCAGGTTGCGGCCGGAGTTGTTGATCAGCTCGACGTCGTAGGTGACCCGGTCGCCGACCTTGCCCGACAGCGGGCCGGTGATGTTCACGACCACGGCGTCCTCGGCCCGGGCGGCGGCGAGCCCCAGGCCCGCGGCCAGCACGGCGGCCAAGCGGAGTGACGAGACGACGGATGGTCGGCGACGCTGCATCGGCGGGGCTCCCTCACGGCTGCCCGCGCCTGCGGGCCGGGGGAAGGGTACCACGGCGACACGCCGTGGGTGAACCGCGGTCCCGCCCGGTGAAGACCGCCCCAGGAGCGGTCGAGCCCGGCGAAATCCCGGCCGCCGGCCCGGCAACGCCGGCCGCGGGGGCCGTGCCGCGGCCCCTCCCCTACCGATTCGTCATGTCGCAGGACACGCCGCCGGCGGCGGGCACGTAACAGGCGCGGGCGTAGTCCATCACCATGCGGTGGGAGCTGAACCGCCAGGCCAGCGAGGCGATGGAGTTCATCATCATGCGAATCCAGGCCCGCGGCAGGCCATCGGAGTCGCGGTCGTAGAACAGCGGAATCACCTCCCGCTCCAGGACCGAGGTCAGCGCCGCGCCGTCGCGGTCGTCGGTGATCTCGGGATTGGCGTGCGTCTCCCCGCGGCCGATCGCGAAGCCGTTGCGGCCGTCGAAGGCCTCGGCCCACCAGCCGTCGAGGATCGAACAGTTGAGGCCGCCGTTGAGCACCACCTTCTGGCCGCTCGTTCCCGAGGCCTCCAGCGGCCGCCGCGGATTGTTGAGCCACACGTCCACGCCCTGCACGAGGTGCCGCGCCACGTTGATGTCGTAGTCCTCGACGAAGACCACGCGGCCGGCGAACCGCAGGTCGTTCCGCAGGTTGGCGATCTTGCGGATCAGCGCCTTGCCCGGCTCGTCGGCGGGATGGGCCTTGCCGGCGTAGATCACCTGGATCGGCCTGTCCGGGTCGCTCGTCAGGGCGTGCAGCCGATCGAGATCCGACACCAGCAGGTCGGCCCGCTTGTAGGTGGCGAACCGGCGGGCGAAGCCGATGGTGAGGATGTTGGGGTCGAGGACCGAGCGGGCGAGTTCCACCGACTCGTCGCATTCCCCGCGCCGCCGGCACTGCCGCGCGAGCCGCCGGCGCACGAACTGGAGGAGCAGGTTCTTGAGGGCGTAGTGCGTCTCCCAGAGCTCTCCGGGGTCGCATTCGTAGATCTTCTGCCAGATATCGGGCTCCGCCATGCGGCGGAACCAGTTGGCCGGGAAGATGCGGTCGTAGAGCTGGAGCATCTGCCAGGAGAGCCAGCTCGGCACGTGGACGCCGTTGGTGATGTGGCCGATCGGCACCTCCTCCTCCACCCGATACGGCCACAGGCCGGACCACATGCGGCGGCTGACGTGGCCGTGCAGGGCGCTGACGGCGTTGGCCCGCCGCGACATCTTCAGGCCCAGCACGGTCATGCAGAACATCTCGCCGGGGTTGTGGGGCTCGACCCGGCCCAGGCCCATGAGCTGGTCGTGCGAGATGCCGAGGGCGTCGCGGGTGGGGCCGAGATGGTCCTCGATGAGGTGGTTGTCGAACCGGTCGTGGCCGGCGGGCACGGGCGTGTGGGTGGTGAACACCGTCTGCCGGGCCACCCGCCGCATGGCGTCCTCGAACGAATGGCCGTCCCGCTCCATCCGGCCGCGGACGGCCTCCAGGGTGGCGAACACGGAGTGGCCCTCGTTCAGATGGTAGACGCCGGGCACGATCCCCATCGCCCGGATCGCCTTCACGCCGCCGATGCCCAGGATCACCTCCTGGCGGATCCGGGTCCGCGTGTCGCCGCCGTACAGGCGGCTGGTCAGCTCGCGGTCCTCGGGCGAGTTGCCCTCGACGTCGGAGTCGAGGAGGTAGAGCGTGACCCGGCCCACCGCCATCTTCCACACCTTGGCGAACAGCGGGCCGCCCCGGGTGTCGACCTGCACCGTGACCGGCTTCCCGTCGACGCCCATCGCCGGCTCGATCGGCAGCGACTCGACGCGGGATTGCAGGTATTCCTCGTGCTGGTAGCCGTCGATGTCGAGCTGCTGGCGGAAGTAGCCCTGGTCGTAGAACAGGCCCACGGCCAGGAGCGGAATGCCCAGCCCGCTGGCGCTCTTGATGTGGTCGCCGGCAAGCACGCCCAGGCCGCCCGAGTAGATCGGCACCGACTCGTGGATGCCGAACTCGGCCGAGAAATAGACGACCGGCTTCGACCCCAGCACCCCGGCGTGCACGCTGCACCAGGTCGACTCCGCGGCCAGATACTCCTTCATCCGCCGATGGGCCTGGTTGATCCGGCTGTAGAGCACGAGTTCCGCCGCCCGGGCCTCGAGCCGCTCCGGGGTGAACTCCGCCAACAGGGCGATCGGGTTGTGGTCGAGCTGCCGCCAGCGAATCGGGTCGAGCTCCCGGAACATGTTGGTCACCTCCGGGTGCCAACTCCACCACAAATTGCGGGCCAGGGCCATGCACTTGTCGTACAGGTTCTGGGGCGACAGTTCGTCGAGCCGCAGCGGCGGCAGCACCGCCTGCGGGGCCGCGGGACGGCCGGCGTGGACGCGGGGAGGCGAGAGTTCCTCTGCCTGGCTCATGGTGAAAATCGCTCCAGTCGGCCGGGGAAATGAGAACCCGTTCCCGGAAAAGCGGGCAGTATACCCCGCGTCCCCACCCCATGGACCCCCGCCGCGGAGGCCGGCCCGCGGCGGCGGCCCGACCATGAGCGGAAGATGAGCGTGCCCGCGCGGCCGCCACCGGACCCGGAAACTGGCCTTGCCAGCAGCCGGCCGGGCCGCCACCCTCTTTCGCTCGACAGGGATGTCACGGCCATGAGCGACCCGCGGTCGATCGTCATCGTCAAGCTCTCCGCCATCGGCGACGTGCTGCACGGCGTGCCGGCGGCGGTGGCCCTCAAGCGGGCGTTTCCCGCCGCGCGGATCGGCTGGGCAGTGGAGGGTCGGGCGGCCGACGCGCTCGCCGGCCATCCCGCCATCGACCATCTCTTCCGCCTGCCGCGGGGCTGGCTGAAATCCCCGCGCACGGTGCTCGCACTGCGCCGGCGGCTGCGCGACTTCCGGCCCGACGTCGCCATCGACATGCAGGGCCTGCTCAAGAGCGGCTTCGCCACCTGGCTCTCGGGCGCCGCCATGCGGATCGGCTTCGCGAAGCCGGTGGCCCGCGAACAGGCCTGGCTGGCCTACACGCATCCGATCAGGCCGACCGCCACGCACGTCGTCGATCGCAACTGCGACCTGCTCGCGGCCCTCGGCGTCCACGTCGCCCACGCCGCCTTCGACATGCCCCACTGGCCCGTGAGCCGGCTGCGGATGGCGCAGTGGATCGCGTCGCTGCGGCTGCCGCGACCGCCGGTGATCATCAACCCCGGCGCCGGCTGGGCCTCGAAGCTCTGGCCGGTGGAGCGGTTCGCCGCCGTGGCCCGCGGGCTGCAGCGCCGCCACGGGCAGCCGGTCGTCGTCGTCTGGGGCGGGGCCGCGGAGCGGGCCGCCGCCGAGCGGATCGCCGCCGAGTCGTGCGGCGCGGCCGTCGTGGCCCCCGACACGAGCCTCCAAGACCTCGGCGAGCTCGCCCGCCTGGCGGCGCTCTTCATTTCGTCCGACACCGGTCCCCTGCACCTTGCGGCCGCGGTGGGCACGCCCTGCGTCGGTCTCTTCGGCCCCGTCCCCGCCGCCCGCAACGGCCCGTACGGCCCCGGGCACGTGTGCCTCGAGCCGCCCGCGGCGCTGCGGCCGAAATGGGACGACCGCAAGCACGACACGGCATCGATGGCGGGCATCGGCGTCGACGACGTCGCCGCCGCGGCCGACGCGTTGCTCGCCCGCGCCCAGGCGGCCTGACGGCACGCCTATACTCTCCTCCCGTCAGCCATCCCGCCCCGCGTCGTCGTCGCCGCAGCGGGCAGGCGAGCGGGTCGGCGTGAGGATCGCGAGCGTGTCAGCGAGCGAACTCGTGCCGCCCGCGAGCCGGGTTCGGCTCGTTGGCCCCGTCGGCAACGAGTCGGGTTGATGCCACGACATGCCGTTTCCACCACCGTCGGCCCCCACCCCTCGCCCATGCCCCGCCGCCGCCGCAATCCGTTCTATGTCCTGCTCGGCCTCGCCGGCCTGGCGTTCACGCTCACCGCCACCAGCTACTGCCTGGCGGTGCTGCGCGGCGTGCGGCCGGAGACGTCGCGGATGGCCCGCACCGGCCTGCTGACGCTGATGGATCGGCACGGGACGGCGATCCTCGTCGGCGAACTCGTCGTCCTGGCGATCGCCACGGTCGGCGCCGTCGCCCTCGACCAGCGCGACGGGGGCCGTTGACCCGTGACCGCCTCGGCCGCCACCCGCATCGCCCGACTCCGCGAGCAGATCCGCCACCACGACCGGAAGTATTACGTCGAGGCGGCCCCCGAGATCTCCGACCGCGACTACGACCGGCTCGTCGCGGAACTGCGCGACCTGGAGACTTCCCATCCGGAACTCGTGACCGCCGACAGCCCGACGCAGCGGGTGGGCGACGAGCCGGTGCCGGCCCTGCGGCCGGTGCGGCACCGCGTGCCGATGATGTCGATCGACAACACCTATTCCGCCGCCGACCTCGCCGCCTGGGGCCGGCGGGTGGAGAAGCTGCTCGCCGAGGCGGGCGCGACCGATCCGGTGGAGTGGGTGCTGGAACTGAAGATCGACGGCGTGGCGATGTCGATCACGTACGACGACGGCGTGCTGAAGATGGCCGCCACGCGGGGCAACGGCGTCACCGGAGACGACGTGACCCACAACGTCCGCACGATCCCCGGCGTGCCGCTGGCGCTCGACCTCGCCGTCCCACCCACGGCGATCGAGATCCGCGGCGAGGTCTACATGACGAACTCCGACCTCGTGGCCCTCAACGAGGCGCAGGCCGAGGCGGGGCTGCCGCCCTTCGCCAACACGCGAAACGTGGCCGCCGGCAGCATCCGCCTTCTCGACCCGCGGGAGTGCGCGAAGCGGCGGCTGCGGTTCTTCTGCCACGGCGTCGGCGACGCCACGGGGCTGGGCGCCGAGTCGCAGACCGCCCTGCTCGCCTGGGCCGTTGGGGCCGGGCTGCCGGTGGCCCCCGGCACGCAGGTCTTCGGCTCCCTCGACCCGCTCGTGGAGCGGGGCACGGAACTGATCGAGGAGCTCCACGGCCTCGACTTCGAGGTGGACGGGTTCGTCGTCAAGGTGAACCGCTTCGACCACCAGCGACTCCTCGGGGCCACGGCCAAGAGCCCCCGCTGGGCCATCGCCTGGAAGTTCGAGAAGTTCGAGGCCACGACGCGACTGGCGGGCATCCGCGTGCAGGTCGGCCGCGGCGGCACGATCACGCCCGTGGCGGACCTCGAGCCGGTGGAACTCGCGGGCACGATCGTCCGCCGGGCGAGCCTGCACAACGCCGACGAGATCGCCCGCAAGGACGTGCGGATCGGCGACGTGCTCGTCGTGGAGAAGGCCGGCAAGGTGATTCCGCACGTGGTCCGCGTGGAGAAGCACCTGCGGGACCGGCACCTGCCGAAGTGGAAGTTTCCCGCCGCCTGCCCCGAATGCAGCACGCCATTGGAGCGGGATGCGGAGGGCGTGTACATCCGCTGCCCGAACATCGACTGCCCGGCCCGTTGCCGCGAACGCATCAAGTTCTTCTGCTCCCGAGGTGCCATGGACATCGAGGGGCTCGGCGACAAGCTCGTCGAGCAGCTCGTCTCCACGGGTCTCGTGAGGGAGTACGCCGACCTCTACGGGCTCGAGGCCGGCCAGCTCGAGCGGCTGGAAAGGATGGGGGAGAAGTCGGCCGCGGCGCTCGTCGCGCAGATCGCCGCCAGCCGCGACCGCGGGCTCGTCCGCGTCCTCAATGCGCTCGGCATCCGGCACGTCGGCCCGCGGGTCGCCGCCCTGCTTTGCGGCCGCTTCCCCACGATCGAGCAGCTCGCGGCCGCCACGGTCGAGGAGCTGTCGGCGGTGCCGGACATCGGCGACGTGATCGCCGCCAGCGTCCACGAGTGGCTGGCCGGCGGGTACGGCCGGCGGACGATCGCCGGCCTGCGGGCCGCGGGCGTGCGGCTCGACGTGCCGGCGGCGGAGCGGATCGCGGACGGCGGCCCGCTCGCCGGCAAGACGCTCGTGGTCACCGGCACGCTGGCGCGGTTCTCGCGGCAGGAGGCGGAGGAGGCGATCCGCCAGGCGGGCGGCCGGGCGGCGGCGAGCGTTTCCAAGAAGACCGACTACCTGGTCGCCGGCGCCGAGGCTGGCAGCAAGCTCGACAAGGCCACGAAGCTCGGCGTGCCCGTCATCGACGAGGCGGCCTTCGAGCGGCTGCTGGGCCGCGGGCCGGCCGGGGTCACTCGGTGACCGTGACCGCCGGTTCGGCGGCCACCTCGGCGGCCGGCGTGGCACCGGCGGGCGCTGCCCCATCGTCGCCCACGGGGTCGGCGGGGGCCGGCGCCGCGTCGGCGGTCGCGTCGGCCGCGGTGACCGCGTCGGCCGCGGCCGGAGATCCCTCGTGAGCGGCGTCCTCGCGCAGGCAGGCGACGATCTGCCGCAGGCCGTCGAGTTGCCCGGCGATCGCCGCCGTGGCCTCGCCGAGCAGCCGCTGCTGCCGGGCCCGCATCTGGATGGCGGTGGCGTTCATGTCCTCCCGCTGCGTCCGCAACTCCTCGGCCTGGCGCAGCATCACGCCCTCGATGCCCGCGATCGACTTGGTGAGGGCGTCGAGCAGTTCGCCGCGGCCGGCGAGCAGGGCGTCGTGGTGCTTCGCCAGCCGGGTCTCGGTGTCGCGGCGGAAGTGCGCGAACTCGAGCGCCAGCTCGGTGAGTTGGCGGCCATGCAGCCCGACGACCTCGGCATCGCGGGCCGCGAGCCGCTCGAGGGCAGCCACCGCGGCCTGCGTCTGCCGGCCGGCGGCCTCCACGGTCGCGAGCGTGGTCGCCAGTTCGGCGACGGCCTTCGACTGCACGGCCAGCGCGCCGTCGACCCGCTCGAAGCCGGCCCGCGCCCCGGCGCTCGACCGCTCCAACAGCGCGGTGGCGGCCCGCAGACCGCCGTCGATCACCGCCGCCTTGTCGCCCAGCCGCCAGGTCAGGCTCGTGGCCACGAACCCGAGCACGGCCGCGACGCCGGCCATCCAGACCACGGATCGCGCGGCGACGCGGTCTCGGGCGGCGTCGTCCTCGACCCGCACGACGCGGGCCGACAGCCGGTCCAGATCCTGCCTGTCGGCGGCGGCCGCCGCGCGGGCGGCTGGGGAAGCGGGTGGCTGGCTGTCGAGCGTCATGGCTGGATCTCCCGGGGATCTCGCGGCCGGCATCGACTGCCGACCCTCGATCACCATCGGAGTCGGGCCGCGACGGCCTTGACGCGGCTCAGGCGCCGGCGTCCGGGTCGGGCCGGAGCGCCGCCGCAGGCCGCAGGGTCGGCCCAGGCCGCAGCGCCGCCGGCACGCCCATCGTCGCCACCGCCAGGCCCCATGCCGGCTCGCCGGCGAGGATGCCGAGGAGCGGCCAGGCGACCAGGCCCGCCCGGGCACAGGCCGTCCGCGTGGCGGCCGGCCAGAGGCCGACGGCGAAGGCGATCTCGCCGAGCGGGATCGCATGCGTCACCAGGTTCGTGAGGTACTCCGACGCGGCCAGGGCGGCCCGCATGTCGAGCAGCGGCGCGTCCTGCCGCACGGCCAGCCACCAGGCCGCCGTGCCGTTCCACCACACGTCCCCCTTGAGCTGGGCCAGGGCCGCGGCCACCGCGATCGCCGCGGCGTGCACGAGCAACAGCCCCTCCGCGATCCGGCAGCGCACCGACGGGCCGGAGGCCGCGCGGCCGGTGCGGTCGGCGAGCAGGCGATCCACGGAGAGCGCGCGGCCGCCACGGCCGATCGCGAGGCACCACAGCAGCACCGCCAGGCAGTCGTCGGCCGCGCCGGCGAGCATCGGCCCGCGGTGCAGCAGCGATGCCCAGAGCATCGGCGCCAGCAGCGACACCAGCGGGGTGCCGCAGCCGACGAGCAGCAGCAGAAACACGACCGCCGTGGCCCCGAACACGAGCCGCACCGCGGCCGCCGAACCGGCGAAATCGTAGAGCGAGAAGCCGAACGGCGACCGCCACGCGGTGGCCGTCGCCACGTCGATCATCCCCTCCGGTCCGAACCAGTGCTGCATGTCGGCGGCGTAACTCCAGAGCAGCACCAGGCCGAGCCCGGCCGCCAAGATCCGCACCACGGCCAGCGGCCGCGGGTCCGCGGGCGTGAACCAGAAGGCGAGCCAGCGGTCGGCGACGCCGGCGCTTCGCCCGTCGCCATCCGAGACGCTCATGGCACCGACTCCCGCGGCTGCACGAGCGGCGCGAGCTCGCCGCGCGGCTCGACGGGGATCAGTTGGACGTCGCCTGCGACCCGCCGCACGCGGGATGCGTACGCCTGCCGCGGCGGTTCGCCGCCGGCCGGGGCGTCCCGTTCCGGCAACGGCCGCCGCAGCACTCGGATCGTGACGTCCTCCGAGCCCAGGTCGGCGAACGCCCCGCGGCCCACGCCGGCCGCCAACCCGGCGGGATCTCCCGCCCCGCCGGTCGCGATCGCCCGCGCGAGCCGCCGCCAGCGGGCCGCGCGTTCGCCGCCGGCGGCACCCGGAAGCCGCACGACCGCTCGGTCGTCCCGCGGTCCCTCCGTGCCGCGGATCTCCAGCGTGTGGTCGGCGTCTTCGGGCAGTCCATGCGTGAACGGATGCTCGAACCCGAGGTCGAGCCAGGCCGGCACGAGCCAGGCCGCATACAGCCGGCCCTTGATCGTCCGCACGAGGGCCGACGATCCGCTCGCGGAGTTGCCGAGGATGGTGAGCAGGAGTCCGAACAGGTACACCGCCAGTGCCACCGTGACGCCGGCCTTCACGGCGTCGGAGAGCGGCGGGGACGGCGGCGAGCGTCGGACGGGCATGGATGCCGAGACCGCGAGGAGGAGGATGTGGGGCGGTGACGTGAGTGTGATTGCCGGGACCGGACGCTGCCAGCGGTGGATTTCCCGTCCCGCACGCGCCGCCGGCCCGGCCGCGTTGACACGCTCCGTCGAGGGCGATAGTTTCCGGGTGTCGGCTCGGCCCCGCGAGTCTCGCAATGCACGGGGGATTAGCTCAATTGGGAGAGCGTCTGGCTGGCAGCCAGAAGGTCAGGGGTTCGAATCCCCTATCCTCCACTGTAGGCCTGCCGGGCCATCCATGGCCCCGGCAGGCCTTGTTCGAGAGCTCGCCATCCAGGCGAGCGGTCGGGTGGTCCGTGACATCCATGGCCCCGGCAGGCCTTGTTCGAGAGCTCGCCGTCCAGGCGAGCGGTCGGGTGGTCCGTGACATCCATGGCCCCGGCAGGCCTTGTTCGAGAGCTCGCCATCCAGGCACCACCCGCCATGATGGGTGAGATCGCATGGATCGACCGGCGGGTCGTGCCGCGCGGCGAACTCACGCTTCCGGTCGGCGACGCCGGCTTCGTGCTCGGGGCCACCGTCACCGAACAGCTCCGCACGTTCCAGGGGCGGCTGTTCCTGCCCGACGAGCACGCGCG
>JBIPLS010000149.1:0-8299 GCA_044368305.1 Pirellulales bacterium | reverse complement strand
AGATGCCGACAGAAGCGCCCGAGCCCGCAGTTGGCGTGCCGCAGCTTCTCCAGGTCGAGTACGACCCGCAGCGGCCGGGTCGGCGGGTGGAGCGGTCGCGGGGATGCGGTGGAGACGATCATGGCGGCCCTCGCGGGCGGATCGGGCAGGCCGTGACCCGATGCCACCCGAGATATGGAATCGGCACGAGCCGCACGCCGGCACCAGCCGCACCCACCGCCGGCGGCCGGCCTGGGCAAACCGGCCGGCATTCGCGGCCCAGGACCCGGCTTGCCACGCTCGTCAGGCCGTCCCAGACGCCCCGCCTTGCCCCGCCGCGGTATGGAAATCGTCGAAAAACGCCGCAGCGGCGACCGCCCCGCAGCCGATACACTCGCGCCCCCCTCTTTGGGAGGGATCGTGCATGGAGGCCCATACATGCTCTTCAGCGCCGCGCACCGTGTCGCCTTCGCCCATTACCCGAAGACGGCCGGGTGCTCGATGTTCCAGTGGTTCACGACGGTCTTCCCCGACGCCATGCACCTCGATCCCGAGCGGCCGCACATGAACGTGCGCCGCAGCCTGCGGCACTTGGGGGTCGGCGAACCGCCGTTGGCCCGGCCCAACTGGCGCCGGCTCGCTTCCGGCGCATGGCAACTTCCCTGGCGGCGGCACGCCGCGGACACGGGCCTGCGGATCATCGGTGTGGTCCGCGAGCCGTTCGAGATGCTCGTCTCGTTGTACGAGTTTTGGAAGAAGACCCCGGCCGACATGGAGGTGCCGCCGTTCATCGACGCGGCCCGCAACGGCACGTTCCGCGACTTCGCCTGGATGGCCGTCGTGCAGAAGGAGATGCCGACCTACGAGGAGTTCTTCGACGTCGGCGGCCCGGCCTGGCCCCGCACGCGGCTCATCGACTTCGAGGCGCTCGAGTCGGGGCTGACGGCGGTGTGCCGGGAGTTCGGTATCCGGCCCGCCGCCCGGCTCGAGCACATCAACACCGGCGGCGGCCGGCGGAGCCTGGAGGACTACCGGGCCGAGGCGGGCACCTTGTGCATCAGCGTTCGCGGCCATTTTCGCTGGTATTACGAGCACGGCGTGCGGCTGATGGTTCGCGGGGCCGCGGGCCGCGCCGCCGCGTGACGCCGTGCCGGCCGCGGTCAGGCGGCACGCCGCGCCGCCGCGTGCCCGGGACGACCGAGCACCTCGGCCATCCGGCGGTCGAAGGCCGGCGATGAAAACGGGTCGATCGCCCGGGCGACGTCGGCCCGGGAGAGCCGGCGGGCCGCCGCGGCGGCGATCGCCTCGGCCAGGCGGGCGGCCGTGCAATCGGCGGGCACGCACGTGGCGAGCGCCCGGGGCAGTTCGGCGAAGCTGCCCTCGCCGGTGACCACCACCTGCTTGCCGAGCCCCAGCAGCAGGGCCACCGCGCCCGACGACTCGCCGTGCGTCGGCACCCGCAACTGGACGGCGACGTCCACCCCGCGCATCAGCTCGTCGAGCCGGCGGTCGTCGGGCGAGTCGTGCACCTCGACGAACGGCAGGGCGTCGATGCCCGTGCGGCGGCACTGACTGCCCGCCCCCCAGCCGACGACCGAAAGCCGCACGGGCCGGTCACGGGCCAGCAGGGCCAGTGCCCGGGCCACGAGGTCGAGCCGCTTGCTGTCGCCGCCGGTGCCGAAGGCACCGACGTGCAACTCGTCCGTGCAGCCCGTGCTGCCCGGCCGCCATCCGGCCAGATCGGCGACGATCGGCAGGAATGCCACGTCGATCGTCCAGCGGTCCGCCGCCGGCCCCAGGCCGTAGCGGATCAGGTCGCGGCAGGCGTGCGAATTGACGATCAGGCCGTCGAGGTCGGCGACGTCGGCCAGGAACCGCAGCCCCCGGCCGATCTCCGGCAGCGCCTCGAGCGTGCGGCGGATCCAGCGCGGCCCGCCGGCCGCCGGCCGCGAGAAGGGCAGGGCCTCGAACTCCGCGCCGAGATGGGACCGTAGCAGCGCGGCGAGATTCGCCTCGTGGAGGTACGCCAGCCGCCGCTGCCGGCAGCCGAGCCGCGTCTGCAGGGCCGCCTCGAGGACCGCGCGGTGATGATCCGAGTTGCCGAGCACGAAGAGCACGGTGTCGTGCCGGCCGCGGCCGAGGGCTGCGGCCAGGGCCTCCGCGGGAAACAGCCGGTTGCCCGGGAGCAGCGACCGCGTCGCCGCGGACGCCGCCCCCGGCGGCACCGCGAAGAAATCGGTCCGCCACGACCGGGATTGCAGGAACGCGAGGGTGTACGAGGCGATCGCGGTGCGGGCGGGGGGCAGCGCGGCGACCACCGCCAGTTCGCCGGCGGCGGCCGCCCGGCCGGGCCTCTCCAGCGTCGCCATCACCGCCGCCGCGGCCGGCCGCCAGCCCAGGCCCGCGAGCACCCGGCGACCGTGGGCAAGCGCCGCGGCGCGGAGCCCCGGCTCGCGGACCAGCCGCGCCATGGCGGCTGCCAGGTCGTCGGGCCGCCGCGGATCGCAGGCCAATTCCGGGATCAGGAGCTCGGCGATGGAGGACGTGTCGGAGCCCGCGACCGGCACGCCGCATCCGTAGGCCTCGAGCACCGGCAGTCCCAGCCCCTCGTAGAGCGACGGAAAGGCCATCATCTCGGCCCGCCGCGTGATGGCCACCAGATCCTCGTCGGACACGTAGCCCGTGAACACGACCGCGCCGGGCGGGATGCCCTCGGCCGCGACCCGCAGGCGGTGGTGCGCGACGCGCTCCGGGTCCATCTTGCAGACGACCGCCAGCTGGCGATCCGGATGCCGGGCATGGAACCGGGCGAAGGCGGCGATCATGCCGTCGATGTTCTTGCGCCAGTCGTCGCCGCCCACGTACAGGCAATAGGGAGGCCGCAGGCCGTGGCGGGCGAGCGCCGCCGGATCCCCTCCGCCGCCGCGGTCGATGAGCAGCCGCTTGCGATGGTCGATGTCGCCGTACACGCAGGTCACCTTGTCCGGCGGCACGCCGGCCAGGCGGATCGTGTCGGTTCGCGTCGCCTGGCTGATCGCGAACAGCCGGTCGTAGCGGCGCATGAGCCGCAGGCCGTGGAGATACGACCGCCGGGCCTCGTCCGTGGCCAGATACCGCTCCGGAAACAGGTAGGGGATCAGGTCGTAGACGATCCCCAGGCAAAGCGGCTGGTGCGGTCGCAGCCACGCCGGGGAGAGGTAGTCGCGGCCCCGGCCCCAGAGCGGCAGAAAAAAACATCCCGTCAGCAGCACGTCGATGCGGCCGTGACGGCCCGCGGCGACGTCGTCCTCGAGCACCCAGCGACCGAGCCGCGCGAACTCGCCGGCCCAACCGGGCTGCGGCAGGCGGGGATCCCACAGGAATCGGTAGCGGTGCCCGGGGTGATCAAGGCAGAGCTGCCGCACCAGGCTGCGGCAATAGGCGGGGATGCCCCGGTCGCCGTTGTATTGGACGACCCGGAGATCGACGAGGAACGTGCGGGATGCACCGACCGCGGCCGGCGCGCCAGGCCCGATGTCCGGGAAGGGCGGGGCGGGGGGAGTCATGCCGCCTTCCGAATGATGAGGCCGATCGACGTCGAGGCGTAGCCGGCGAGATTCAGCCGCAGGTGCTTGATCCTGCCGTGCGGCTCCGCGGCCGACGCGTAGTACGGAGGCGGGTCGACGAATCGGTCGAGTGGGTCGGCGCCCGGATCGAGGTCGAGCGGCTCGACCTGGTGGCCCGCGTCCGTGAGCCGGCGGCACATGGCTTCGATGTCGCGGAGCCGGAAAATCACGAACGACCCCGCCGCGACGGTCTCGTCATTCGACGACAGATTGAACTCGGTGGTGTGCACGGCGACACCCCCCGGCCGCAGGCACGCCATCTGCCGCTCCAGGAACTCCATCCCGAGCGCGAGGCTGCCGCAGTGCTCGAAGGAACACGTGGACCAGGAGAAGTCGTAGCCGCGGAGGTCGTCCGGGATGTCGTTCATGTCGACCGGCCGATAGGTCACGCGGCGGCGGAACTCCGCCTCCGGGCAGAGGCCGTGCGCGTTGAGCGCCGCGAGGTTCCCCACCCACTGTCCCGTCGCCGCCCAGGCGCGATTCCGCTCGTCCTCGGCCGGCAGGTCGGTGGCGGTGATCGAACAGCCGAAAGACGCCAGCATCGCCGGCAGCTTCTCGGCCCCGACGGCGAAGCCGAGCCCGCGGGAGCCGGGGGCGAGCAGGCCCCGCTCGTGGAGCGCCTGACAGATGTAGGCCAGCTCCCATTGCTTGCGGTGGGCTTCCCAGACATCGCCCAGCCGGGCGATCCAGTGGCGAAACGTCCGCGAGTCGAGCGTGGCATGACGACACAGCTGGGAGACGAGTCCCACCCCTTCGACCCGCCGCCAAGGAACCCAGCGGCGGAAGAGCCGCGGGTGCGTCCGGCGAAAATGGCCGGGCCTGATCGGCGGCGCCCCGGCCGGGCACGATTCCCAACCGCGGCGATTCCAGGGCCAGCGGGACGATCCGGCCATCGCTTCTCTCCGGGGACGCGGCCGACCAGCCATGGCCGCAATTACCACTTGCGAGGGGGTAGCCTACTTGCCGGGCGGGTCCAAGAAAAGGCCAGTTCCGGCGGCCGCGCCGGCCGGAGAAACGCCCGCTATCCCCGCCCCAAGACCCGCTCGTACACGCGGGCGTAGCCGGCGGCCGTGGCCTGCCAGGAGAAACCGGCGGCGTGCCGCCGGAGACGGTCGCCCGCGTCGCGGTCGGCATGGAAGCGCTCCAGGCCCGCGCGGATCACCGCGGCCATCTCCGCGGGCGCATACGAGTCGAAATAGAAGCCCTGGCTGCCGGCCACCTCGGGCAGGCTCGTGCCCCGGGAGAGAAACACCGGCCGGCCGCACTGCATCGCCTCGAGCACCGGCAGGCCGAAGCCCTCGGTAAGCGAGGGAAAGAGGAAGCCCTCGCAGTGCTCGTAAAGCCACTGCCGGTCGCCGTCGGTCACTTCGCCGGGCATGACGACCCGATCGCCGAGGCCGCGGCGGGCCACCTCGCGGTCGAGGAACTCGCCGTAGGGCGTCGCCTTCTTGCCGGCGATCACCAGCCGCGCGTCGGGGAGTCGCTCGACGAGATCGAGGAGGACGTGGAAGTTCTTGTGGGGCAGGCTGTTGCCGACGGTCAACAGGAACGGGCCCGGCGGAACGAACGCCGGCCGCGCGGCCGCCGCCGGGGGCGGCGGCCCGATTCCCAACGGCACCACGTGCACGGGCCGGCCGCCGAGCGGCACGTGACGGCGGACGTCGTCGGCGACCCACTCAGAATCGGTCACGATCGCCGCCGCCCGCTCCACCTTGCGACGGATCGCGGCCAGCTTCCGGGAGATCTCGCGGTCCCGGCCGTCCCGCGGAGCCTCGTGCAGGAAGCTGAGGTCGTGGATCGTGAGCACGACCGGCACCCGCGGATCGAGGGGCAGGTATTTCGAGGTCTGATTGGTGACGTGCCACAGCGCGACGTCGGCGGGCGGCAGGAAGGGCCGGACCACCGGCCGCAGGAGCCGCGTCAGCCCCTCTTTTTTCCAGAACGCCACCTCCAGCCGATCGAAGCCCCCGGCGGGCAGATGCCGCTCGCTCCCCGCGGGCAGGAACAAGACCGGCCGAAACCGGCCGGCCGCCACGGCGACCAGCTCGTGGGCCAGATGGAAGGCGAACCGGCCCAGCCCGCAGTTGATGTGCCGGAGTTTTTCCAGGTCGATGACGACGCGTGGCAGACGCTCGGACATGCCCCCACGTTGGCCGACCACGGGAGCGGCGTCAAGGACGGCCGGCGTCGCCGCCCGGCGCGGCGGCGTCAGGCGTCGAAATACATGCAGAATTCATAGGGGTGCGGCCGCAGCCGCATCGGCTCGAGCTCCCGCTCCCGCTTCCACTTCAGCCAGGTGTCGATCACGTCCTCAGTGAACACGTCGCCGCGCAGGAGGAAGTCGCCGTCCCGCTCCAGGGCGGCGAGCGCCTCGTCGAGCGAGCCCGGGGCCTTGGGCACGTTCGCCAGTTCCTCCGGCGGCATGTCGTAGATGTCCCGGTCCAGGGGCTCGCCGGGGTGGAGCTTGTTCTGGATGCCGTCGATCGCCGCCAGCAGGATCGCGGCGAACGCCAGGTAGGGATTGCACGTGGGGTCGGGACAGCGGAACTCGACGCGCTTCGCCTTGGGGCTCGCCGAGTACATCGGGATCCGGCAGCTGGCGGAGCGGTTCCGCTGCGAGTAGGCGAGGTTCACCGGCGCCTCGTAGCCCGGCACGAGCCGCTTGTAGCTGTTGGTCGTCGGGTTCGTGATCGCGAGGATCGCCGGGGCGTGACGGAGGATGCCGCCGATGGCGTGCAGGGCCATCTCCGACAGGCCCGCATAGCCGGTGCCGGCGAACAGCGGCTGCCCGTCCTTCCAGAGCGACAGGTGCGTGTGCATGCCGGAGCCGTTGTCGCCGTAGATCGGCTTGGGCATGAAGGTCGCGGTCTTGCCGTGCCGCCGGGCCACGTTCCGCACGATGTACTTGTACAGGCACATCTGGTCGGCCGAGCGGACGAGCTCCTGGTACCGCATGTCGATCTCGCACTGCCCCGCGGTCGCCACCTCGTGGTGCTGGGCCTCGACGTCGATCCCGCAATGGATCATCGTCTGCATCATCTCGTTCCGCAGGTCCATGAGCTGATCGGCCGGCGGGCAGGGGAAGTAGCCCTCCTTGTGCCGCAGCTTGTAGCCGAGGTTCGGCCCCTCGGCCCGGCCCCGATTCCACTCCGCCTCGGAGGAGTCGATGTGGAAGTAGCCCGCGTGGGCGGTCTGGTCGAAGCGGACGTCGTCGAACACGAAGAACTCGGCCTCGGGCCCGATGAAGCAGGTGTCGGCGATGCCGGTGCCCTGCAGGTAATGGACGGCCTTGCGGGCGATGTTCCGCGGATCGCGGGAGTAGTCCTCCCGCGTGATCGGATCCTGCACCATGCAGATCATCACCAGCGTCGGGATCGAGGCGAAGGGATCGACGAACGCCGTCGTCGGCACCGGCACGAGCAGCATGTCGCTCTCGTTGACCGCCTGCCAGCCGCGGATGCTCGACCCGTCGAAGCCCAGACCGTCCTCGAAGGTGTCCTCCTCGAGCTTGGTGACGGGAATCGTGAAGTGCTGCCAGGCGCCGAGGAAGTCGGTGAACCGCAGGTCCACCGCCTTGACCTCCTTCTCGCGGCACAGCGCGAGCACCTCACGCGGCTTCATCGGGTTTCCTCCGGGGTCGGCCCATGATACCCCCCCGGGTGCGCCGCGATCAGTCGGGCCAGCCAGCGGCCGTCTCGACCGCACAGTTCGAGCTGGCCGCCAACGACGTCGCCGCGCAGCGTCACCTCGATCGCCGCCCGCGGGTCGGCGTCGCCCGCCGTGGGCGGGAGCGGGTCGTACGTGCCGGCGGCGATCCGCCGGGCGAACCCGCGGCCGCCGGAGACCGGCCCCGCCTCGTGGTCGAGCCAGGCGAGACGGTGGGCGGCGATCTCGACGGCCGCGACCGCCGGCCCGCCGGCCGCGGGGATGTCGGCGAGCCGCCAGGTGCGGCAGGCCTGCTCCGACTCCAGGAGCAGGTCGTAGTGGCGGCCCGCCGGATCGTCGGGCGCGCCGGTGTGCTCGAGGAGCGCGAACCGCGGCACTTCAATACCCGTCGCCGGCCGGCGGGGCGGAGGCCGCCACCGTCAGCGGTTTCGGCTTGTGGCGGACGGCGCGGCGGACGTTCTCGTCGCGGAGCCGCTCGACGGCCGCCTCCAGGGTCATGGCGCCGAGGTCGCCGTCCACGCGGTCGCGGAGGCTCACGGTGCCGGCCGCCTCGTCTCGCGGGCCGCAGACCACCATCATCGGGATGAGCTCGAGCTGCGCCGTGCGGATCTTCGCGCCGAGCTTCTCCGCGGCCAGGTCGATCCCCGTCCGCAGACCCGCGGCCTCGAGCCGCCCCTGCACCTGCTTCGCATAGGCCGCGCTCTTCTCGCTCACCGGGATGACGCGGACCTGCTCCGGCGCCAGCCACAGCGGAAACGCCCCGGCGAAGTGCTCGATGAGCACGCCCACGAACCGCTCCAGGCTCCCCAGCGGCGCCCGGTGGATCATCACGGGGCGGTGCTTGGCGTTGTCGGCGCCGATGTACTCGCAGTCGAACCGCTCGGCACTCGGCAGATTGTAGTCGAGCTGCACGGTGCCCAGTTGCCACTCGCGGCCCAGCGAGTCGTGGATCACGAAGTCGATCTTCGGCCCGTAGAAAGCGGCCTCCCCCGGCTCGGGCTCGCAGCCCGGGAGGTTCATCCGCCGGGCCACTCTCTCGATCGCCGCCT
>JBIPLS010000148.1:0-8318 GCA_044368305.1 Pirellulales bacterium | reverse complement strand
CGGAGGTAAAACCATCAACCGGAGAGCCGTGTGCGGGAGATCCGCCAGCACGGTTCGGCGGGAGGGGGGCCCGAACCCAATCGGGCCTCCCTACCCCGATTCATGAGGGCGTGGCCACGTGTCGATTCATGAAGCCCCGGGCGCCAAGCCCGGGGACGGCGGACCCGCGGACAACCCGGATGAACCCCGCTTTTCAACCCCCGCCGCCCGCGAGCCGGCTTGGGCTCGTGAGGCCACGGCCTGCATCCGCGCGACCGGCTATCCGCGCCGGACGAGCAGCTTGTCGATGCGGCGGCCGTCCATGTCCATCACCTCCACGACCAGGCCGTGCCAGCGGACCACGTCGCCGGCCACGGGGATCCGCTGGAGCTCCGCCAGCACCAGGCCCGAGACCGTCGAATACTCCCGCGGCATCGCATCGACCTTGAGGTCGAGCCGCCTGGCGAGCTCCTCTACGCCGGCGGTACCGTCGACCAGCCAGGAGCCGTCCTCCCGCTGCACGAACTCACGATGCTCTTCGCGCCGGTGCTCGTCGTGGATCTCACCGACGAGCTCCTCGAGCACGTCCTCCAGCGTCACCAGCCCCTCCGTGCCGCCATACTCGTCGAGCACGATCGCCAGCTGGTTCTTCTCCTTCTGGAACAGCTCCAGCAGGCGGTCGAGCGGCATCGTCTCCGGCACGAACAGCGCCCGGTGCATCATCTTCCGGAGCTCGATCGGCCAGCCGAGGAAGGTGTTCCGCAGCACGTCCTTGATGGCGATGTAGCCGAGGATGTGGTCGAGCGAGCCTTCGTAGACGGGCAGCCGCGAGTAGCCAGCCATGGCGATGGCGCCCAGGATCTCGCCCGGAGGCGTGTCGATGTCGAGGGCGTCGAGGTCGATCCGCGGCCGCATGATGTCGCGGACGGTCCGCTCCCCCAGCCGCAGCGCCTCGGCGGCCACGGCCTGCTGCACGGCCTCGAGCACGCCCTCGGCCCGGCCCGCCTCGAGCAGGTGCTCGATGTCGTCCACGGAGACGGTGGGTCCCTCCTGCTTGTGGGCCCCGAGCAGAAACAGCACCGCCGAGGTGGCCGTGCTCATGCCCCAGACGAGTGGCCGGACGACACGGGCGAAGACCTGCATGATCGGGGCCGCGATCCGGGCGAACGATTCGGCCTGGCGCAGGGCCAGCCGCTTGGGCACGAGCTCGCCGAGCAGGAGCGTGACGAACGACAGCAGCATCACGAACACAGTCAGCGCGATCGTGCGGCTCGCGCCGGCCAGGGCCGGCGGCGCGTGCCGCTCGATCCAGCCGGCGAGGTCGCCGACCAGGTGGTCGCCGCCGTAGGCCGCCGCCAGCGTGCCCACCAGCGTGATGCCGATCTGCACCGTGGGGAGGAAGCGGTCGGGGCTCGAGGCCAGGTCGAGCGCCGAGCGGGCGGCGGCGTCGCCCTGGTCGGCGAGCTGCCGGAGGCGGCCCCGCCGGCTGGCCACGATCGCCATCTCCGCGCCGGAAAAGAAGCCGTTGGCGAGGATCAGTGCCAGGACGATGAGCAATTCCGTCAGCACGCCGCGTCCTCGCGGGAGACGATGGCGAGGTTGTCGCGGTGGATCACCTCCTCGTAGGGCACCGAGCCGAGCACCGCCGCGATGTGGTCGGTCTTGAGGCCGGCGATCCTGCGCAGTTCGTCGGCCGGATAGTTGACGAGGCCGCGGGCGAAGGGGCGGCCGTTGGCAGTGGCGAGCGCGACGACGTCGCCGGCGGCGAAGCCGCCCGCCACGTCCACGACGCCGGCCGCGAGCAGGCTGCGGCCACCCTCCACGACCGCCTCGCGGGCGCCCGCGTCCACGACCAGGCTGCCGCGGGGCTCGGCCGACCAGCCGAGCCAGCGCTTCCAGGCGGGCACCGCGGCGGCGGCCCGGCTGGTGAACAGCGTGCCCACGGCAACGCCGCGGCAGACGCGGTCGAGCACGAGGTCGTCGCGGCCGGAGGCGATGATGCAGTGGCCGCCCGCCTCGGTGACGATCCGCGCGGCGGCGATCTTGCTGGCCATGCCCCCCTTGGAGAGTCCGCCGAGGCGGTCGCGGGCCAGGGCCTCCACGCCCGCGTCGATGCGGGGCACGTGGTCGATGATCGCGGACCCCGGCTCCTCCGGATGGCGGTCGTAGAGGCCGTCCACGTCGGAGAGCAGCAGCAGCAGCGGCGCCCCAAGCAGGGTCGCGACCAGCGCCGCCAGGCGGTCGTTGTCGCCGAACGAGGTTCGCAGCTCCTCGACGCTGACCGTGTCGTTCTCGTTGATCACCGGGATGGCGCCGTAGTCGAGGAGGGCCCGGAGCGTGTTGCGGATGTTCAGGTAGCGGGAGCGATCCTGGAGATCGTCGGCGACGAGCAGCACCTGGGCGGCGTGGCGGCCGCGGTCGCGGAAGGCCCGCTCGTAGGCCTCGATCAGGCAGCTCTGGCCGATGGCCGCCACGGCCTGGAGGCTGGCGAGCTCCTGCGGCCTGGCCGCGAGGCCCATGCGGCCCATGCCCGCGCCCACGGCGCCCGAGCTGACGAGCACGATCCGGCGGCCCGCCGCCAGCGCCGCGTCGAATTGCCGGCCCAGCGACTCGATGCGGGCGGTGTCGAGCAGGCCGTCGGGGCCGGTGAGCACCCGGGTGCCCACCTTCACCACGATCAGCCGCGCCGCGGATGCGAGGTCGAGTCGGGCCGAAGCGGTCATGGTGGCGGCTGGGGGCTGACCGGCGCGAGCCGCGCGGCCGGCGGAACGGATGGCGGCACATCCTACCCTCGACGCGGCGCCGCGGACCACCGCCGCGGTTCCGAAACCGGCGGCTGCGGTGCGGACGGTTGAGCGGGGCCGCCGTCGAGCCGTATATTCGGCTGTCGGTCGCGATCGCGGCCGGCGAGCCGCCGGAGCCACGCGCATGAGCGACCTGCATCACGAATGTGGCCTGGCGGCCATCTACCACCTGCCGGCGGCGGAGCCGAGCCCGCTGGCGCCGGCCCAGGGGCAGGAGGAGGTGTCGCGGCTGGTGCCGCGGATGCTCCTCGACATCCAGAACCGCGGCCAGCTCTCCGCGGGGATGACCGTGTGGAACCCGGGCCGCAGCAGCCTCCTGACCACCTACAAGGAGGTGGGCAGCGTGAGCGAGGTGTTCCGCATGAGCCACCGCGGCAAGTACGAGAGCCTGATGGAGCAGCACGCCGGCCGCGCCGCCATCGGCCACGTCCGCTACGCCACCTGCGGGGCCGACGACCGGTCCTACGCCCAGCCGCTCGAGCGGCCGCACATCCAGAAGCGGAAGTGGTTCGCCTTCGGATTCAACGGGCAGCTGGCGAACTATCCGGAACTGCGGGCGGAGATCCTGGCCGCCGCCGACACCCACCTCGCCCGTGACAACGACACCGAGGTGCTGATGCACGCCATCGGCCGCGAGCTCGCGGGGGATGCCAACCCGTCGCCCGTCGAACTGCTCGCGGCCATCTCCCGGCGGTTCGACGGCGCCTGGAACATCGCCCTGCTCGACGCCTGCGGCCGGCTGATCGTGGCCCGCGACCCGCTCGGCATCCGGCCCATGGAATACGCGCGGCTCGGGCCGCTCGTGGCCGCCGCCAGCGAGAGCGTGGCCCTGCTCAACCTCGGCTTCCCCGCCGAGTCGATCCGCTCGCTGGAGCCGGGCACGGCCCTGGTGGTGGACGGCGAGGCGATCCGCGTCGAGCGGTTCGCCGCCAGCCCGCGGCGGGCCCACTGCTTCTTCGAGTGGATCTACTTCGCCAACGTCGCCAGCACCATGGACGAGCGGAGCGTGTACCTGACGCGGAAGCGGCTCGGCGAGGAGCTGGCCCGGCTGGAGACGGTGCCGATCGACGAGGACACCGTCGTCGTGCCCGTGCCCGACACCAGCAAGGCCGCGGCCGACTCCATGGCCTACCGGCTACGGATCCCGTCGGTGGAGGGCCTGATCCGCAACCGCTACACGGGCCGCACGTTCATCGACGGGGCCGCCAGCCGGCGGGCGAAGGCGGAGACGAAATACACGCCGCTCCGCGAGGTGCTCGAGGGCAAGCGGGTGATCCTCGTCGAGGACTCGATCGTCCGCAGCACGACGATGAAGGTGCTGCTGGGCCGGATGCGGTCGTTGGGCCTGGCCCGGGAGATCCACGTGCGGGTGGCCTGCCCGCCGATCGTGGCCCCGTGCTTCTACGGCATCGACATGTCCACGATCGACGAGCTGTTCGCCCCCGAGTTCCTCGGCGGCGGCCCGCTGACCGAGGCCGCCCAGGCCCGGATGGCGGCCCGGCTGGGCGCCGACTCGCTCCGCTACCTGCCCATCGAGGCGGTGGCCCGGTCGATCGGCTTCGACTCGGCCGACCTGTGCGAGGCCTGCCTCACGGGCCGCTACCCCACGCCCGCCGGCGAGCGGCTCTACGAGATCGCCATCAGCCAGACGGCCCGCGGTGCCGCCGGCCGCACCTACGAGGCTGTGTCATAGGCCACGGCCGTGCGCTGCTCGTCACCCGCGGACGACGAGCGCCGCCCGCCACACGGGGGCCCCGGCGAGCCGGGTGCGGCGCTCGAAGTGGGTGCGGTAGTCGAGGTCGTGCTCGGGTGCCTTGGTGGCCTCCTCGACGGGCGGGTCATAGAGCCCCGTGGCGGCGGCCAGCTCGAGCGTCTCGTTGAAATACTCCTCCACGTCGGTCCACACGTGGAGGCTGCCTCCCGGTACGACCACCCGGGCCACCTGCCGCAGGAACGCCTCCGACAGCACCCGCCGCTTGCGGTGCCGAGCCTTCCACCACGGGTCGGGGAAGTAGACGTGCACCGCCTCCAGGCAGGCGGCGGGAAAGAGGTCGCGGACGAGCGCCGTGCCGTCGCCGTGGAGCATCCGGGCGTTGGCCGCGTTCGCGGCGGCGAGCTTGCCGGCGGCGAGCCGCGCGTAGCCGGCGGCGATCTCGACGCCGAGGAAGTTGCGGTCGGGCCGGGCGGCGGAGGCCGTGGCGAGGAACAGGCCCTTGCCGCTGCCCACCTCGAGCTCCACCGGCAGTGGTTGCGGGAACAGCCCGCGGGGGTCGCAGGCCGCGGGCAGGTCGCGCACGGACAGCAGATGGGCGGAGAGATCGAGCGCGGGGTCCGGCTTCTTGGGCGGGCGGCGGGGCATGGATCGGGACCCGTCGGCTTCAGCCGCCAGCCTGGGCCAGCGCGTCCACGGGCAGCGGCACGCCCTTGATCACGCCGTCGACCACGATGCTCTCGCGGACCAGGCCCTGGAAGCGGCAGACGATCATCGCCCGGGGGCGCACGCGAACCCGCTCCACCGCGATCACCAGCCGGTCGCCCGGCACCACCGGCTCGCGAAACCGCACATCCTCCATGCCGCCGAAGCCGATCACCTTGGCGTCGAGCAGGTTGTGCTTCTGGGTGTAATAGCTGGAGAGTTGGGCCGCCGCCTCGCACATCAGCACGCCGGGCATGAGCGGCATCACGGGGAAATGGCCGCGGACCCAGAACTCGTCGCGGGTGACGTCCTTGTAGCCCACGCACAGGCCGCGGGAGTGGTCCTCGTGGACGATCGCCGTGAGCTGCTCCATCTCGAACCGCTGCATGTTCCAGCGGCGGATCTCGTGGATGTCGGCGATGACCTTGTCGAGGTCGTATTCGCTGGGATGGATGATGTAGTCGCGCGGGGCCATGAGGGCTCGCTCCCCCGTCGATCGAGACCGGCGCCGGCGGCTCCGAATCCGCCGGCCTGTCGTCAGGTGCGGATGTGCTTGCGCTTCGCCTTGCGCGCCTTGCTGTTCGCGGGACGGGCGCCGTGGTTGGCCTTCTTCAGGCCGCGGTGCGGTTTCGCCATGGGGACACTCCTGGGTCGGGGTCGCGGAACACGAGCACGCGTTTGTACCACGCCGGGACCTGACGTTCCACCGCGGTCAACGGCCACGCTCGGCCGCGATCGCCTCCCGCAGGCTCGTGCGGACGACCGCGACGAAACTCGCGGCGAGAAAGCCGAGCAGCCCACCGATCACGGCCGACGACACGCCGCCCAAGGCGGCCCCCGCCGGCGAACTCGCCGTCAGCAGGAGCAGCGCGGCGGTGCCGGCCGCGCCGCCGCAGGCGGCGCCGATCCCGGCGGCGACGCGGGCCGGGCGGCCGACGTCGGCACGCCGCTCGAGCAGCGACGGGGCCGGCGCCGGCAGTCGGGCCGGGTCGATCGGCCGCCTCCGCCCCCGCCGCAGGTCGTCGTCGGTGGCGTCGCGGAGCCGCGTGCCGATGGCGTTGCCGGCGACGTGCATGCCGACGCTCGCCGCCGCCACGACGACGGCCAGCCAGCCCGCGATCCCGAACCAGCCGATCGCCGCACAGGCGACGGCGATCACGACCGCCAGCCAGGAATAGGTCGCCGGCCGCATGCCGCAGGCCTCCTCGCTCGGGATTGTAGCCCGCCCGCCCCCGGCCGGCTCGTCAGAAGCCGCCGACCGCCGCTTCGCCGTAGATCGGCAGGAGGCGGTAGTAGACCTCGAGCGTGAGCACCGCCAGCGCCGTATGGCCCAGCCGACCGCCGGAGGACGTGTCGGGATCGGCGAAAGACCAGCTGCCCTCCTCGTGGCCGATCCGCGCCTGGGCGGCGACCAGCAGGTCGCGGTTGCGGGCGTTCCACCGCGGCCAGGCCGGGTGGTCTCGCTGCAAGAGCGCCTGGGCGAGGTAGAAGTTCTGGTAGACGTTCTGCGGCGCGGGCCCGGGCTTGGCGAGCGCCGCGAGCCCCCGGTCGAGGGCGGCCTCCCGATCCCAGCCGGTGTACATCCGGCACAAGAGGCCGATCGCCGAGGTGCAGGATTGGCCGGCCTGTGGCCCGGTGTAGCCGTAGGACTCACCGTCGGGGCTCGCGACGCGGTCGAGGAAGCGGCAGACGCCGTCGAACGTGGGCGACGGCACCTCGATGCCCGCCAGGGCGGCGCTCTTGAGGGCCGCCACCTGCCAGGCGGTGACGGTCGTGTCACCGGCCTGCCCGGGCAGGTAGCGCCAGCCGCCGCCGTGGGCGTCCTGCGCCGTGACGATGAACCGCACGGCGTCGCGCACCGGGCGGACGAGCATGTCGTCCTTCGTCATGCCGAGCGCCTCGGCCAGCGCCAGCGTGGCCACGCCCTGGCCGTACATCGTGCCCTCGGCGAGATCCCCGCCACGGGGCGTCGGTTGGATGCGGCTCATGAGGTAGTAGAGGCCGCGGGTCACGGTCTCGCGGTAGTCGCCGGCCGCCTGCGTGTGGCCGGCTCCGAGGAAGGGGAGCAGCGCGATGCCGGTGGCGGCTGTCGTGCTGGAAACGGTGCCGGGGTCGCGGCAACCGCCGTCGCAGCGGCACCCGGAGAGGTCGAACCGCCACGAGCCGTCGTCGGCCTGGTGCCGCGCCAGCCAGGCCAGCCCCCGCTCCACCGCCGCCTCGCTGGCCGCCGATCCGCCGCGGTCGCGGACGGCCACGCCGCGGGCCCGGCCTTGGCGACGGGCGAAGGAGGCCGCCGGCAGGGGTCGGGTCAACGACACGGCCCGGGCGACCAGGCCGGTCGCCGCATCGGCGACGGGTTCGACGAGCGGCTCCGGCACGGCCGCCGCGAACTCCGCGGCCGGGGGAGGCGGCGCGGCCGCCGGTGCCTCGACATCGTCCGCCGCGAGCGGCGGGGCGGCCTCGGCGCCGGGCGGGTTCGGCAGGATGGCTTCCACCGCGGCATCGACGTCTTCGTTCGCCTCCGCGATCGCGATGACGATCGGCGCTGACCGGGGGCGTTGCGGGTCGCGGTCGTCGGTCCACCACTGCGCCAGGGCGATGAGGACGAGCACGTGGGCGACGGCGCTCGTGTAGCCCGCCCACACGTCGCGGCTGGCGACGGTCCGCTGGATCCACGTCGGCGCATCGGTCCGCTCTGCCATGCCGGTCTCATCGGCATCCGCCGCGGGCCGCTGGACGCCCGCGGGGACTTTGCCGGTCGGGCAGCCTGGTCGCCCGGGGAGGCGGTCGGGATCCCGGGTTGGCGGGCGGGTCGGCATGGTTCGAGCCGCCGGGGCCGGGCCGCCCCCGCGCCGGGACTCGGGCAGTCGGAAACACGGCCGCCGCCCCCGCAAGCGGTCAATCCTTGAACTCGCCGCCCGTGGACTTCTCGCTGTAGATCGACATGTGCCGGTAGTAGACCTCGAGCATCATGGTGGCCAGCGACGTCGCATAGAGCCGGCCGGCGTACCTGGTGCCGAACTCTCCTTCAGGCCCAGTCCAACTTCCCGCTTCGTGCCCGGCCGCGGATTGGAGGGGGAGGAGGGTGCCCTTCATCTGGGCGTTCCAAGCCTCCCAGG
>JBIPLS010000164.1:0-6993 GCA_044368305.1 Pirellulales bacterium | reverse complement strand
ACCGCGTCGCTCTGCTGTCCGAGCAGGAGCGCGTCGGCGAACGCGAGCACAGGTCCGGCGTCGATGACGACTTGGTCGAACGACTCGCGGAAGCCCTTGATGACCTTGGCCAGATCGGACCGCGACAAAGCGGTAATCGCCGCGTAATCGCACGTGCCGCCCGTCACGGCGAACAGCCCCTCGATGGCCGTCGGCTGCACGGCCTCGTCGTTGCCGATCTCGCCCCGCAACAGCTCCGGGAAGCCGCTCCGCAGGTCGAGCTGGAGCGCCAGATGCACGTTCGGATGCCGGAGGTCGCCGTCGATGAGCAGCGTCCGCTTGTCCGAACGGGCGAGGCTGGCGGCGAGCTGGGCGGCGAACGTCGTCTTGCCCTCGTGTTCGACGGCACTGGTCACGAGGATCACCTTGGGCACCTCGCGGCCGGTGTGCGAGACGACCGCCCGCACTCCGTCGACGCTCTCCGCCATCTCCGCGTCGCTCGACCGCTTCCGCAACCGCGCCGCCTTGGGCAGCGTTCCGACCACCCGCAGCCCGACCCGTCGCGAAATCTCCTCGACCGTGCTCACCCGATCCCGCAGATACTCGAAGAGGACGACGATGCCGGCACCGAGGACGAGACCGAGCGCCGCGCACAGTGCCGTCAGCATGGCCCGCATCAGGTTGTCGTTGCCTTCGGGGACGCCCGCCTCCTCGATCAGCTCCACCCGTCCCGGCATGGCGATGTCCACTTCCGAGGCCTGCAGCTGCATGCCCATCTGGTCGGTCACCTTCTGCAACTGCTCGAGTTCCGCCTTGCGGGCCGAGAGGTCGGCATTCGCCTGGCCGAGGGCCCGCACCTCCGCCGACACCCTGTCGAACTCCCGCGTCTTGTCGGCGAGTTCGCGGGCCATGATCTCCCGCCTCATCCGCAGCACCGCCGGCCCGTCCGTCCCGCCCGCGCGGCGATTGGCGGCGTCGAGCGACATCTGGGCGATGATCTGCGGCCGCAGTTCCTCGCCCCGCTGGCGGATCTTCGCCATCAGGCTCTGCCGCTGGGCCTCCAGCCGCTTGACGGCCGGGTCGTTCGCGCCCCGGGCGCTCCGCTCGGCCTGGAACGTCATCGCCTCGTCCAGGCCCGCCAGCCGGTCCCGCAGTTCGGCGATCATCGGGTCGCGGGAGAGCATGGCGTCGAGCATCTCGTCGGGCAGGGCGTCCACCTCCGCGATGTCACCACGGGCCTTGGCGTCGAGGACGGCCAATTCCGCGTCGAGCACCGACAGGTCCCGCTGCGTGGACGTGAGCTGCGACCGCAGCGTGCTCAGGTGGTCGAGCAGCAAGCTCCGCTGGGTGGCCACTTCGACGCTGTCGTGGGTGCCGAGCGTCTTGGCGAGGTCGTTGAACTCCTGGAGCCGCCGGCGGACCTCGCCCATGTTCTGCTTGTACTGCCGCTCGATCGTGTCGCGGCGCTCCAGGCGGTCCGTCTTCTCCTTGTTGACGATGTCGCTGAGGTAGGCCTGGGTGACGGCGTTGACGACCTGCGTGATCTCGCCGGCGTTCTCCCCGCGGAGCTTCACGAGGAGCACTTGCGACTCCATCGGCGCGGAAACCTGGATGTTGCGGGCCAGCCAACCGGCCTGGTCGTCGGCGTGCTCCTTGAGGGTCTTGAGTTCCGCGATCCCCGGTCGCCGCAGGGCGGAAAGGAGCACGAACGGGCTCTTGATGAGCTGCGCCTGGGTTTTGCGGTAGGACTCGTATTCCGCGCTGTCGCGGCCGCCACCGCCGAACATGCCGGTGTTGTCGCGGACCTTGAGCCAGGCCGTCGCCTCGTAGCCCCGGGGCATGAAGAACCAGAGCGGCAAGCCGCAGGCCACCGCCGTCAGCAGGCCGAGTCCCAAGGCCGGCAACCAGCGGCGGCGGAACGCATGCCAGACCCGCGCGTAATCGACTCCGCCGCCCAACGGGTCTGCCGAGGGCGCGTAGGCCGGCGGAAAATACTCGTTGGATGCCGTGGCCAGCCCGTTTTCGCGCACGGGGGCCAGCATTCCTACCGAGGCTTCCTGGGCCTCGACGGACGGAGTCCGGGTTCCCTCGGTGGCGGGATGGGTATCGCTCATGTCACGGGCGTCTCTTCATGTCCATACGCAGACGGCGGCCTGCCGACCCGCCTATTCCCGGCTTCACGTAAGTCTAGCGTACTTTTTCGGCGGTTCCCGGGCGGGCCAGGGAAGGGAAGGAGGTGGGCTTTCGGGCGGGCAAAACGCCGGTGTTGACCGGCATGTCCAGGGGGCGGCCGGCCGTGACCACCGCCGGGGCGGCCTCCTCGGCTACGACCAGCCAGGAGAGGACCTGCTGTTCCAAAAACAGCATGCCCAGCGCCAGCGGCATCATGAAATAGCCTGCCCAGTCGTGGAAAATCTTCTCCGCGAGTTCCGGATCGACGGTGTACATGATGCCCGTGACGGTGATCCGGATCGAGTTCACGATCAGGGCGATCGGCACGGCGCTGCCGATCACGACGGCGTTCTCCCACCACTCGCGACTGCCCAAGAGCACCAGGGCGACCGACAAGGCCACGAAGATCGTGAGCATCCGCAGGCCGCTACAGGCATCGACCACGTTCAGGCGGCGATCGCCCAGGAAAATCACGTTGCCGTCGCGGTAGGCATCGAAGCCGAAGGTCTGCAGGGCGAAGGTGCTGACCATGGTGGCCAGCGTCTGCAGCGGACCGAGGAGATACCGGGTGGCGTCGTCGGGAAGTGGGTACATGAAGATCAGGAACGCGATCGGGGCCCAGGCCCAGCGAAACATCTTCCAGCCGCCGACCAGGAGGAACACGCCGGCCAGCGCGGGCACGAAGGTGTACATGTCGACCGTCACGATCCGGTAGCGGGCGCAGATGAGCCGGAGGCCGAAACTGCCGACCAGGATCGCCAGGCCGGCCGCCCGGGCGTCGAAGGTCACCCGCTGCACGGGCTGCCGCCACCAGAAAAGCAGGCCGGCGGCGAACAGAGGCACGATCCAGCCGTGCGAGTACTGGGGGTTGTCCCAGCTCGACCGCGCGTTGAGCAGCCCCGGCCAGTAACTGTAGATCAGCAGGGCGGTGAGCGCCGCGATCACCGCCCAGGCGAACCGCTGATCGGGCTCGCGCATCTCGGCCATGAAAGCCGCCGCCCTGCGGCGGCAGCCGGCGAGAAAGGGTTCGTCGAAATCATGCGTCGCCGGGGCCGTGGGCGGATTCCACGGCACCGCCTGCTTCACGATCGACTGGATCTCGCCCATCACTACCGTGCTCGCTTGCCGTCCCACACACCATTGATCATACACCCTCGCCGCGACGATTTCCCGCGCGGCGCGGGTCGCGGCGGCGTCCCCCCTGCCAGGGCGGGCGCTGCGCCAGTAGTGCCGTCGCCGTCACGACCGCGACGACCGTCACCGCCTGCCACCCGAAGACCGCGCCGAGCAGTGTGAGGGTTGCGTGAAAGGACCGTGGCACGACGAGTCTGGCGGCGGCGGCGGCCGCGATGCCGGCCAGCCACGTCGCCAGCGCCGCCACCCGCGGCCCGTCCGCCGGCCAGCGTCCGCCGTCGGGCAGCAGACCGATCGGCTGGGTCGTGGGCAGCGCGACGACCCACAGGCCGACCGCGGCCACCGCGATCCAGACCGTGCGCCGCGACACCGCCGTGCCGCCCGCCGCCAGCAGCGACCAGGCGACGAGCGTCACGACCGCCGCGGCGTGAAAGACGAACCGTGCCACCGGCAGCCAGTCGTGCTCGAGCAGCACCCGGTCGATCCCCCCGTGGACGAAGTCGGCGGCGGCGACGGCGGCCACGAGCAGTCCGCAGCCGGCCTCGACGAGCGGATACCGGACGGCGATCGGGGCGGCGCAGTCGCGGCAGCGGCCGCGGAGCAGGAACCAGCCGAGCACCGGCAGGTTGTCCCACGGGCGGATGGCCGCGGCGCAGCGCGGGCATCGCGACCGGCCGTGGACCACCGACTCGCCCCGCGGCACGCGATGGACGACGACGTTGAGGAAGCTGCCCAGGATCGCCCCCCACACGAAGCCCGCGAGGATCGCCGCCGTTTCCGCCCAGGGGAAGAAGACGTGCAGCGCGGGGGTGGACGATGGTGGCATGGTGACTGGGGTCGCCGGGGGATTTCGTGTAGGTTACCGCTGGTTTCCCCGGATCGCAGACCCGCGCCCATGGACACGCCGCCCGCCGCCGAGCCGCCGTCGCGCAGGCGGCTGCCGCCATGGCTGAGCCCGCTGCTGCGGGTGGCCGCGACGGCGGGCCTGATGGCCTACGCATTCCGCGGCGTCAACTGGTCCGACCTGGACGGGCACCTGCGGCAGGCGAACTGGGCGTGGTGGCTGATCGGCCTGGGGGCGAGCCTGCTGGTGCAGGTGGTCGGCGGTGTCCGCTGGGCGGCGCTGGCCAGGCCGCTGGGCTTCGAGCGGCCGCGACGGTTCTTCATCTGGCGGTTCTTCGAGGGCATGTTCTTCAGCCTCTGCCTCCCGTCGGCGATCGGCGGCGACGTCGTCAAGGCCTATCGCGTCGGCGACACTACGGCGCGACGCCTGCTGGCCGGCTGCTCGGTGCTCGCCGACCGGCTCACCGGCCTGGCCGCGCTCGGCGTGCTGGCGGTGACGGCCCTGTTGGCGAACGAATACGCACTCAGCATGGCGGCGACGCTGGGCGTGGCCCTGGCGATGCTGGCCCTCGCGTTGGGCGGCTTCTGGTTGGGGCTCCAGTCGCTCGATCGCATCATCTCCGCCCTGCCGGAGGGGAATCGGGCGCGGGCATTCCTCGCCCAGCTGTTGCCGTACCAACAGCGGCCGATGCTCATCACCCAGGCCGTCGGCTGGAGCTTCGTCGTGCAGATGGGGGGATCGATCGTCGTCGCGCTGATTGCCCGCACGCTGCAGGTGGAGTTGCCGCTGGTGGTCTGGTTCTCGGTCGTGCCACTGATCGGCTTGCTGACGGTGCTGCCGTTGAGCATCGGCGGCTTCGGGATGCGGGAGAGCGCGATGCAGGTGCTGCTCGGTAAGTACGGGGTTCCCGGGGACCTGGCGATGGCCGTGGCCCTGCTCTGGGGCCTGGGGACGATCCTCACCGGACTCGTCGGCGGCGTGTTGTTTCTCCTCGACCGCCGCCCGGCCACGACGGCCGCACCGCCGACCTGAGTCGGCTCACGGCCGCTCGCCGGCGCGGCGGCGGGCGTCGAGCAGGAGGATGCCGGCGATGGTCTTTGCGTCGTCGATCCGGCCGTCGAGGCACATGGCGACCGCCTCGCTCCAGGCCACCCGCCGCGTCTTCAACTCCTCGCCGGGCTCGAGCGCTTGCGGGCCTGCCGTGAGGTCGTGGGCCACGAAGAGGTGCATCCGCTCGCGGAGGATGCCCGGCGACATCCAGAAGGCCCCGGCGGCCTCGATCCGCCCGGCCCGATAGCCCGTCTCCTCGGCAAGTTCGCGGGCGGCGGCCGCGGCCGGCGACTCCTCGCGGTCGAGGGTGCCGGCGGGCAGTTCGAGGAGCGTGCCGCCGACCGCCACCCGCACCGCCTCGACGAGGCACACCTCGTGCGGCGAGACCAGCGGCACGACCACCACGCTGCCCGGGTGGACCACGACCTCCCGGGGCACCGTCGTGCCATCCGCGCAGCGTTGCGTCACCCGCACCACGTTGAATCGCCGGGCGGCGAGCAGCATCTCTTCCGTATCCGCCGCCGCGGGAACCGCCGGCGCGAGCGGCACCGGCACGACCCGCGTCGCGGCGCCCGCCACGGTGAGCGTCGCCTCGGCCGCCAGCGCGCGCAGCGGCACGATCGCCAGCGCCAGCCCGGCGGAGAGCCGCGGCGAGAAGCATGCCGACGTCACCTGCGCCACCGGCTCGGCTCCGCAGCGGACCTCGGCGCCGACGGTCGCGACGGTGTCGGTGGCGAGCGCGACGAGCCGGCGGTTGACGTGGCCCAGGGCGTCGAGGCGGGCCACGGTCTCCTGGCCGAGATAGCAGCCCTTCGTGAACGAGATCGCCTGCGCGTCGCGACCGAGCTCCTGCGGCAGGGTCTTCGCGGGGATGTCCTCGGCCTCCGGCCAGCCGGCCTCGAGCCGCCGCGCCGCGACCGCCGCGGTGTCGAGCCGCGGCAGCCCCGCGGCGACCAGCCAGGCCTCGAGCCGCGGGCCGTCGGCCGCGGCGACCTGCACGAGGAAGCCGTCGTCCCCGCACCATGCGGGCCGCGCGACGTCGGCGGCCACGCCCCCGAGCCGCACGGCGCCCTGGGCCCGCGCGCCGCTGGTGCCGTGGGCGGCGAGCCAGTCGGCTGCGGTCGGGCCCGCGATCAGGTAGCTGGCCCGCGTGGCGGACGCATCGACGAGTTCCACGTCTTCCCGGATGTGGTAGTGCTCGAGATGGGCGAGCAGCACCGGCGCGATTCCCGCCGCGGCGTCGATCCACAGGCCGTCGGCGGTGCGCATGATCGACGTCAATGCGAGCACCCAGCCGCGGGCGTCGGTGAAGAAGCCCTCGCAGCCGGCGGCTGGTTCGAGACGGGCGACGGCCGCCGTCGTGAAGTGGTCCACGAAGGTCACGGCGTCGCGGCCCCGGGCCTGCAGGCAGGAACGGGCCGGCAGCGGGCTCCAGCCGGGGGCCGCGCGGTCGCCGGGACCGGGAGCGGAAGACGAGGGTGCTGGCGTCACGGAAACCTCCTGCCGGACGGACGGCGGCCGCGGCATTGTGGACTCTCCGGCGCCAAACCCCAACCCGGCGGCCCGGCAGCGGCGATCGCGATCCCCCGCGCACGGGAGCGGCCAAAAAATTGATCCATCAGGGATTTCCGTGGGCCATCACTTCGAATGCGCCACCCATGTGATCTGGGCGGGTTCTCGCGAACAGCCCCGTGGATCCCCCGGCGCGTGCCGGGGGCTGTGCGATTGCAAGTGTACTGAACCAGCAGGGTGCGAGTCCCTGTCGGTGGCCGGCCTGGCTGCCGTAACCGAACGAAACTGCGTCCCCGCGAGGG
>JBIPLS010000024.1:0-25348 GCA_044368305.1 Pirellulales bacterium | reverse complement strand
CCTTTCACGGCCACCCGCCACTTCACGGGGAGTCCCGCGGCGGGGATCGCCTTCGTCACGCCGGCCTCCCGCCAGGTGGCGTCGCGACGCGGCCCCATCCACTGCGGCCAGTCGTCGGCCCGGGCGGCCGGCGGGCAGAGCAGTGACCAGACGACGCAGGCGATGGCGGGACTGTAACGCACGGTGATGTTCCCCAGGTTCACGTCGCGGCCGCCACGGGCTGCGGCAGCTCGCGACCGACTTCGATGCCCTCGGGCCGCCAGTCGATGAGCTCGATCTCGGCCGTCCTCCGGCCCCGGAACTCGTTGATCTTCGGCTTGAACGCCACGTGGAACGGCTGGCCCGGCGCGGGCAGATGGGGCAGCCACTCCGCGGCACCGAAGGCGACGCCGCGGATGCTGGCCCCATGCTGCCGCAACTGCATCGCCAGGTGCTTGCCGCCGGCGCCGATCACCCGCGGGGGGGCGGCGAGCACGACGGCCGAGGCACACAGCACCGGTCGCCGGTTTGCCTGGCCGAAGGGCGCGAGCTTCTCGATCTGCTCGACGGCGTCGAGCGTGAGGCCCCCAAGGGTCGTCTCCCCGTCGATGGTCACCTGGGCCCGGCGCAATTCCGCCGGCAGCATCCGATCGACCACGGCGACGAAGGCGGCACGAAAATCCTCGATGCGTTCGTCCGCGATCCGCAGGCCGGCCGCCGCCGCGTGGCCGCCGCAGGTGAGCAGGTGCTCGCGGCAGGCGACGAGCGCCTCGTGCACGTCGAAGCCGGGCACGCTCCGCACGCTGCCGATCGCCGGCCGCCCCTGATGGGCGTCCTGGGCGATCATCACCACCGGCCGGTGGTGCCGCTCGGCGAGCCGGCCGGCCACGATGCCGATCACGCCCGCGTGCCAGCCGCGATCGGCCAGCACCAGCGCCGCGTCGTTCTCGGTGTCGAAGCGGTCGCGGGCCTGCTTCGTCGCCGCCAATTGGATGCTCCGCTCCTCCGTCTCGCGCTGGGCGTTGAGCTCGTGGAGGTAGTTGGCCAGGCTCTCGGCCCGCGCGGCGTCGGCCGTGGTGAGGAGCTCGATGCCGCAGGCGGCCTGCCCGAGTCGGCCGGCGGCGTTGAGCCGGGGCGCGAGCCGGAAGGCCAGGTCCTCGGCGTCCAGCGCCGACTTCTCGTGGAGCCCGGCGAGTTCGATGAGGCGGGCGAGGCCGGGTCCGCCCCGCCGCCGCAGGCATTCGATGCCGTGCTTCACGTAGATGCGGTTCTCGTCGAGCAAGGGCACGACGTCGGCCACCGTGCCCAGGGCCGCCAGGCCCATCCCGCGCAGGAGCATCTCCCGCAGCCGTGGAGTCACCTGCTTCGCGTTGCTCGCCCGCGTGGCGATCGCCCAGGCAAGCTTGAAGGCCACGCCGGCGCCGCACAGCTCGCCGAAGGGGTAGCCCGCTCCCGGCAGTCGCGGATGGACGAGGACGTCGGCCTCCGGCAGGGAGTCCGTGAAGGAATGGTGATCGGTGACGATCAGTTCGAGCCCGAGCTCGCGGGCCCGTCTGGCTTCGGTGACGCTGGCGATGCCACAGTCCACGGTGACCACGAGGCTCGCCCCCGCGGCCGCGAGCGACTCCAGGGCGGCGGCATTGAGGCCATACCCTTCCTCGAGGCGGTCCGGAACGTACCAAACCGGCCGGGCATCGATCACCTCCAGACAGCCCACGAGGATCGCCGTGGCGCACATGCCGTCCGCGTCGTAGTCGCCGTAGACCACGATCCTGCGACCGGCGCGGGCGGCGGCCAGAATCCGGTCCGCCGCTTCGGGAACGCCGGGCAAGGCTTCGGGATCGCGGAGGTCGGCCATCGTGCCCGCGAGGAAGGCCCGTACCTGCTCGGGGGCGGTCAGGCCGCGGGCCAGCAGCAGGGCCGCGACGATGCTCGACACACCCGCGGCCCGCTCCAGACGCTCCACCGCCGCACGGTCGTGGGGGCGGACATGCCAGCGCTTCGGCACGGCGGGACTCCCTTCCTCGAACAACGGCGAGACACCGAAGTATATCGGCCCCGGAAATCCGCCTCAAACACGCTATATTGTCGGCCCGACTTCCGGAGGACCGTCGCCGTGCCCCTCGCCGATCTGCCGCTGCCCGCACTCGCCGCCAAGCCGAAGCGGTCCACGGTCCCCCAGGACAAGGTGCTCTGCGAGTTCTGCACCGCCAAGTGCTGCCGCTACTTCGCGCTCCCGCTGGAGACGCCCACGACCCGCGAGGAGTTCGAGTACATCCGCTGGTTCCTGCTCCACGACCATGCGACCGTATTCACGGAGGAAGGCGAGTGGTACGTGTGCGTGCACACGGTCTGCAAGCACCTACAGGACGATCACCGTTGCGGCATCTACGAGACGCGGCCGCAGATCTGTCGCGAGTACACCACCAAGGACTGCGAGTACGAGGACGACTGGGTCTACGACCAGTATTTCGAGACTCCTGAGCAGGTCGAGGAATACATGGATGCCGTCCTCGGCCCGGGAGGCGAGCACGTGGGCGACGGCCGCAGGAAGAAGAACCGCGGCAAGTCCATCCGCAGCCCGAAGCCGCCCCTGCTGCGAGTCCTATAGAGGAGCGGCCCATGATCGAGCCGCGCACCCTCAAGGGCTTCCGCGACCACCTGCCGGCCCAGGCCCTGGCCCGCGAACGGATTCTCGAGGTCGCCCGCCGCGTCTACCGCTCTTACGGCTTCGCTCCGATCGACACGCCGGCGCTCGAATACCTGGAGGTCCTCACCGGCAAGGGGAGCGAGGAGACCGACAAGCAGATGTACCGCTTCACCGACCACGGCGGCCGGGAGGTGGGCATGCGGTTCGACCTGACGGTGCCGTTCGCGAGGTTCGCGGCCCAGCACGTGCACGACCTGGGGCTGCCCTTCAAGCGGTATCACATGGCGACCGTCTGGCGCGGGGAAAACACCCAGCGCGGCAGGTATCGCGAGTTCATGCAGTGCGATTTCGACACGATCGGCACCACCAGCCCTGTCGCCGATCTGGAGATGGTGCTCGTGGTGCACGACCTGCTCGCGGCCATCGGCGTCGGCGGCTTCACGATCCGGCTGAACGACCGGCGGGTGCTGGGGGCCGTGCTCGCCGGGCTGGGCCTCGCCGATCGGGCGGCGATGGTGCTCCGCAGCCTCGACAAACTCGGCAAGGCGACCGCCGCCGCCGTGGCGGCCGAACTGACGGCTCACGGCGTCGCCAGGCCCGCGGTCGACGCGCTGCTGGAGATGGCCGCGCTCACCGGCCCGGCAGAGGAGATCCTCGGGCGACTCGAGGGACTGGTCGGCGACGGGGAAGCCGGACGGCAGGGCGTGCAGGCCCTGCGCCGGATCGTGCAGGGGGCGGCGGCCGCCGGCGTCGCGGAGCCGCGGCTCACGATCGATCCGTCCATCGCCCGCGGCCTCGACTACTACACCGGCATCGTGCTCGAGAGCTTCCTCGACGACCTGCCGGCCTTGGGCAGCGTCTGCTCCGGGGGCCGCTACGACAACCTCGCGGGCCTGTACACGAAGCAGCCGCTGCCCGGCGTCGGGGCGTCGCTGGGCATCGACCGCCTGCTCGCCGGGCTCGAGGAACTCGGGCGGCTCGAGGCCGTGGAAACACCCGCCCAGGTGTTTCTCGTGAACTTCGACGCCGCGCGGCTCGACGACTATCTGCGGATCGCCGCCGACCTCCGGGCCGGCGGGCTGGCGGTGGAGTTCTTCCCCGAGCCGAAGCGCGTGGGCCAGCAGCTGAAACTGGCCGCCAAGCGGGGCTTTCCCGCCGCGCTGATCCTCGGCGGCGACGAGTTCGCCACCGGCACGGCCCAATTCAAGAACATGCGCACCGAGGAGAGTTCGGTGATCGATTGGCACGGCGATCGCCGCCTGCTGGTCGATGCGGTGCGGTCGCTCACGGAGACGATGCGGAGGGACTGAATCGCCTCCCGGCCTCGTCCGGCCAGAGCCGCCCGCGGTAGAGCGCGAGTCCGTGGACGGCGTGGTAGAGGCCGCCGCATTCCACGTCCACGTCGGCCGTCTGCTCGAGGAGCGTCGTCAGCCTGTCGGCGGCACGGGTGACCCACGGCTCGCGCAGGCGATCTTCGTCGAGCGCCAGGGCCAGCACCTCGAACACGTGGCCCGTGGTTCCGAGGCGGGCGAACACGTCGGGAGACGTGCCCGGCCGCTCGAACGAATGGACCGAGAAGCTGCCGTCGGCATTCTGGAACGCGCGGGCCCGTTCCACGGCGTCGTCGAGCACCGATGCGGCCAAGGCCCAGCCGCTACCGGGATCGACGGGCAGCTCCGCCGCCCGCCGGGCCGCCAGGGCGGCCGCCAGACCGTACAGGCGGTGGGCGCCGCCGCAGGCCGCACCGACTATGTCGGCCTCGGCCTCCATCCGCACCACGCGCTCGACGCTCCACCGCGCGCCGTCTCCCGCGACCCAGGTTTCGTCCGTGGGCACGTAGGCGGCCAGGGCCATCAGCGTCCAGGTGGCCTCCTGGCCGGAGCGGATGTCGTGCCGCGCCTGGGCGAGCAGGTCCGCAAGCGTGAACGGGCGGCCGGCGACGGTCAGGGGCGTGTCGAGCGGAACTTTCCCGGGCCGCCCTCCATCGACCCCGCACTGCGCCAGGTAGCCCAGCCACTGGTCCGGGTGCCCCTGCCCCATCGTGCTGCCCTCCTCCACGACGGCGAGCACGCCCACCGGACCCGGCCGCAGCACCCAACCGGTGATCGGGCCGCCGCCGAGCAGATGGTCCAGGGCCCCGGAAACCGCGCCGTCGTGCGCCAGCGGCAACTCCGGGCCGAAGGCCAAGATGCCGTGCACGACCTGCCATGCCCCCTGGATGGCGGCATCCAGGCGGCGGCCCTCGCGGGCGTGGGCCAGGGCGGCGTCGATCCGGTGGCACAGCCGGCGACCGGATTCCGCGCCCGCGGGAGGCACCGGCGGATCGGCCGACCTGGCTCCCGCACACCCGGCGACGGCCAGCGCGACGGCCGCCAGCAGCGGCGGCGAGAGCCGGAGAACCATCGGGGATTCCGGTGCGTACGACATCGACGAGCCTGCGGCGGCCCGGAATGGGCTGCCGGACTAGAATACTTGGGGAAGGCCCGGCCTGCCCGTTCCCCGCGGAGAAATGACGTCAGATGCCCTTCTTCTACTTCGATCCGAATTACATGCTCGCCATCGCCCCGGCCGTCCTGCTGGCGATGTGGGCCCAGTGGCGGGTGCATGCGGCGTTCGAGGCGGCGTCCCGGGTTCCTGCCCCATTGACCGGGGCCGCGGCGGCCCGCCACATCCTCGATTCCGCCGGTGCCACCGACGTCGAGATCGAGCCGATGCAGGGCCACCTCACCGATCATTACGACCCGCGGACCAAGGTCCTGCGGCTGTCCCAGGCCGTGTACGGCGACCGCTCGCTGGCGGCGGTTGGCATCGCCGCGCACGAAGCCGGCCACGCTCTCCAGGATGCGCAGGGCTTCTCGCTGATGGCGATCCGCAATGCGGCCGTCGGCGTGGCCAACATCGGCAGCGGGTTCGGCCTGTTCGTGTTCATGATCGGGCTGGGATTCGCCCTCAAGCCGATCGCCTGGCTGGGGATCGCCCTGTTCGCCGGCACGGTGTTCTTCCAGTTGGTGAACCTGCCGGTGGAGATCGACGCCAGCAACCGTGCCAAGGCCCAACTCCTCGATCTCGGCATCGTGCCGGCGTCGGGCATGCCGGCGGTGAACAAGGTGCTGAACGCGGCCGCCTGGACCTACGTGGCCGGCACGCTGCAGAGCATCCTCACGCTGCTGTATTACGCGAGCTTCCTGTCCGGCGGCAGCCGCGACTCGGACGCCTAGGCCGACGTCACCTCGGCGGTGTGGTCGGTCGGCGGCCCGCGCCGGCCCCGACGTCGCCACCCTGCTCGACGGCGGCAAGGATCAGATCGTCGGGCTTGTCAGCCGCATCGCGGTAGGATCCGCCCGATCCGGTCCAGCGACCGCTCGCGGCCGAGGATGGCCAGGCAGTCGTACAGGCCGGGCCCCACGGTCTTGCCGGTCACGGCCACGCGGACGGCGTGCACCAGATCCCCGACCTTCGCCCCCGCCGCCTCGACGACCCGCTTCAGCGCCTCCTCGAGCGCCGGCGGCGCGAACGGCTCGACGTCTCGCAAGGCGGCGGCAAAGGACTCGAGCAGCGGCCGCACGCCCGGCTTCGCGAGCCGCTGCTTGACCGCCGCCTCGTCGAGCGGCGGGTCGTCCACGAGGAAGAAGTCGGCGTAGGCGATGATGTCACCGGCCACCTTGAGGCGGTCGCCGGAGGCCTCGATCACGCGGCGGACCGTCTCCACGGCCGCCTCCGGCGGCGGGTCGGCCAGCAGCCCGGCCCGGACAAGGAACGGCAGCATGGCGGCCAGCTTCTCGGTGGTCGGCAGGGCGTGCATGTAATGGTCCTGCACGGCCCACAGCTTCTTCGGATCGAAGCTCGCCGGCGACGCGTTGATCCGCTCGAGCGTGAATCGCTCCACGAGTTCGGCCCGGGTGAAGAACTCCGTCTTGTCGTCGTACGACCAGCCGAGGAGGGCCAGGTAGTTGTCGATCGCCCAGGGCAGGTAGCCGACCGCGCGGTAGAAGTCGACGATCACCGGGTTGAAGGTGTCGGCCTCGGCCCGCAGACCAACCCGCTCGGCGATCCGCTGGCCGTGCTCCATGACCTGCTTGAAGTCGGCGTTCTTCAGGTACTGCGCGAGCTTCCGCTTGGAGAGCTTCGTGCGGCTGCCCGGCTCGGCGACCAGCGGGAGGTGGGCGTAGGCGGGCAGCGGATAGCCGAGCGCCAGCGCGATGAACGCCTGGCGGGGCGTATTGGAGAGGTGCTCCTCGGCCCGGATGACGTGCGAGATCGCGAGGTCGTGGTCGTCCACGACGCTGGCCAGGTGGTAGAGGCAGGAGCCGTCGGCCCGTTGGATGACGTGATCCTGCTCGCGTTCCCAGGCGAACTCCACGCGGCCGCGGACGGCGTCGTCGATCACCAGCCCGCCTTCCCGCGGCATCTTCAGGCGGACCACCGCCTGCCGGCCCTCGGCCTGGAAGCGGGCGGCGGTCTCCGCGTCGAAGGCGGCCCACCGCCGGCTGTAGAGAAAAGCCTTGCCTGCCGCCTGGGCCGCCTTGCGCTCGGCGTCGAGTTCGTCGGCACGGGCGTAGTCGCGGTAGGCGTGGCCGGTGGCCAGGAGCCGCTCCACGGCGGCAGCGTGCCGGTCCGCACGCTGTGACTGGAAATAGGGGGCGTGCGGGCCGCCCACGCCCGGCCCCTCGTCCCAGTCGATGCCCAGCCAGCGAAGGCCGGAGAGGATGGGCTCGAGCGCGGCGTCCACGTTCCGCTCGGCGTCGGTGTCGTCGATGCGGAGGATGAAAGCCCCGCCGTGCCGGCGGGCGAAAACCCAGTTGAACAGCGCCGTGCGGACTCCGCCGATGTGCAGGTAGCCGGTGGGGCTGGGCGCGAAGCGGGTGCGGATCGCTGGTTGCGGCATGCGGATGAACCTCGGGCGAGACTATCGGTCAGGCGGCCATCGCGCGTCAATCGTCGGACGGTCCGCGGTCGGTCACGCCACGGCGCGGTTCATCCGGGCCAGCTTCTTGAGCCGTTTTCGCTCGGCCTTCGAGAGGTGGCGGTGCTCCGGCTCCGCGCCGTCGAGGCCGCCGGAGTCCTCGCCGTCGGCCGCCACATCACCGGCCACCGCCACGAAATCGGGCTCATCCTCCGCGGCAAGCTCGGTCTCCGGCTGGCGGACGGGCTGCTCCGTCCGCGACGGCACCGCCCTGACCCGGGCCGGGCGGCATTGGCCGCGGACCTCGCGGATCACCGACCGCGCGGCCGCCAGCATCGCGACCGCGGCGAGGGCCGCGCCGCATGTCCAGGCGGCGTGGCCGGCGATGACGACGGTGTCGCGGCCGCCCATCCATGCGCAGCCGGCCGCTATTCCCCAGCAGGCCAGGGCCAGGGTGAGCCACAGCGCCGTGGCCCCGCGCTCGTGGAGCGGCAGCACCGCCCACAGCGCGACCGTCCCGTAGGCCGTAGCCGCGAGCGCCACCCACCAGCCGCTGCCGCCGGGGCCGAAGGCGATGCCGGTGGCGTCGGCGACCGCCGCACCGACCAGGCGGCCCACGGGCACCACGCCTGCGCAGGCCGTGATCACGAACAAGCCGGCCAGCCATCCCCAGGCGCGGTAGCGGCCGTTGTAGTCGTCGCGGCGGTGCCGCCGCATGAGCCGCACGATCAGGGCCACGGCCGTCGCCAGGCCCAGCGACACCTGCGCGAGCCAGCCCGCCAGCGATTGCATGCCGCGCGGGTCGAAGCAGGCCGCCGCGGCCTGCAGCGTGTGGGCGAAGCGGCCCGCGGGCACGAGTAGCGGCCGGCCGAAGACCGGCTCCGCCGCCGCCACCGTCCAGGCCGCCGCCATGGGCAGGAGGATCGCCGCCGCGGCCGCCGTCAGGCCGCCGAGGCCGGTCGGCAGCAGCGTGGCCGGCCCCCGCTGCTTCTCCGGATGGGCCTCGTCGCCGTAGGCGGCCATCGGTCGGGTGGCGGGTGCGGGCGCGACGGCACCGTCGCCGTCCGCGCGTTTCCAGGAGACGACCAGCCGCCGACGCTGGTCGCGGCGCTGGCTTCCGTTGAGGGCCATGGGAGGAAGGCTCGAATCCGTTCGAGATCGAAGCAGACCCCGGCGTCCGTCGCGATCATCGCGCGGGCGGGGCCGGTGCGGGGCGCGACCGGCTTCCTGCCGGTCGTGATGCGTCCCGCCGCCATCTTTTCGGCCCTCCGCCGCGCCGGGATTCATGCCCGCACGGGCCGCCCCCGCAGGACGCACGGTTCGCAGGTTCGGCAGTGTCGGCGCCCGCGGAGCGGCCGGTGCCATCGCGTCCATCGGCAGGGTCCGCCGGGACGTTGCCGGGCGGCTGTGGGTGCGGTACGATCCCGCCTCCGACGACGCCTTCACCCCCGGAGAAGCGACCCATGGCCTACACGCTCCCCCCCCTGCCCTATGCCTTCGGCGCGCTCGAGCCCTACATCGACGCGCGGACCATGGAAATCCACCACGACAAGCACCACGCGGCCTACGTCACGAACGTCAACAAGGCCCTGGAGTCGCATGCCGACCTGGCGGCCCTGCCGGTGGAGAAGCTGATCGCGAGCCTCGACAAGGTGCCCGAGGCGATTCGCACGGTGGTCCGCAACAACGGCGGCGGCCATGCCAACCACTCGCTGTTTTGGGAGACGATCGCCAAGGACAAGGGCGGCGAGCCGGCGGGGCATCTGGCCGAGGCGATCCGCTCCGTGTTCGGCGGCTTCGCGAACTTCAAGGAGGAGTTCACGAAGGCGGCCATGGGCCGGTTCGGCAGCGGCTGGGCCTGGCTGTCGGCCGACCCGCGGGGCAAGCTCGTGGTCGAAAGCACCGCGAACCAGGACAGCCCGATCATGCACGGCAACACGCCGTTGCTCGGCATCGACGTCTGGGAGCACGCCTACTACCTGCTCTACCAGAACCGGCGGGCCGACTACGTGAACGCCTTCTATAACGTCATCGACTGGGACGCGGTCGGCAAGCGGTTCGCCGCGGCCGGCAAGTAAGGCGGCGCGGCTGGCAGCCTGGGGTGGCTGCGCAGGTCGGGATTGCCGTTGACGCGGCCGCCCGGCCGCCCGTATTCCCCACTGCCCGGCGGAGGTGTTCCCTGCCGGCCCAGTGGAGGTGCGCATGGACGTGTACGGCAGTGGAACGCCCGGCTGGCTGCGGCCTTGGGCGGTGATGGCCCTGGCCTGCCTGATCGCGCCGAACGCGGCGGGTTGCAAGACGGGCACCGCGGGCATGAAGCCCTCGGGCTGGCCGTTCGGTGGCGGGCCGCAGTCCGACGCCGACAAGCTCGCCACGGCACCGACGTTCAAGGCCGACGTCGAGAAGCCCTCGGCCACCGCCAAGCCCTACCCGACGACCTCGGCGCCCGACGCCTACGTGATCTCCGATGCCGCACGGGCTGCGATGCCGGCGGCCGGGGCGACCGCCCCGCAGGCGCCGGCCGCCGTGACCTATGGCGTGACGCCACCCGCGAGCATGAATCCGGCGGCCGTTGCCGGCGCGCCGCCCGCCGGTCAGGCGGCCGGCGGATCCCTCTCGGCCATCGCGCCGCAGGTCGGCCCCTACGGCGGGCTGGCAGCCGAAGCGCCATCTTCCGCCTCCGCCACCGACCTGCCGCCTCTGCGGCCGATCGCCGGGCAGAACGCCCCGATGGGCGGCGTGGCGGTGACGCCGCCGGCCGATCAGATGGTGCCGCAACGCGTCGCCGACGCGCGCGGCGGGTCGGCATGGCCCGAGCAGCCGTCCCCCGCGCCGCTGGGCAACGGTCGCTACGACGCCGCGACCGGAAGTCGGTTCGGCGGCGGAAATGCCATCGACCAGCCGCTCCCGCCCGCGGCCCCACGGGGCCTGTCGCCATCCGCCGAACCCGGGCCGCCGTCGACCCCGGAGGCGTGGACGCCGCCGCCGCTGTCGGCCGCGCCCGTCACGATGCCGTCCGCACCCGCCATGCCCGCCGCGGCCGGGACGTCTCCCCTGGCGTCGCCCGACATGCATCCGGGGGCCGTCGCGCCGCCGGCCGCATTGCCGCCCCCGGTTTCGCCCGCGCCCACGCGGCGACCCGATCCCGGGTATCGGCCGGGAGGGACGTCGAGCTACCGGCCGAACCGGGAGATTCTCGCCGCCGAACCGCCGCCGGCGGAGCCCGCGGGCGTGCAGACCGTGGGCTTCGAGACACCCGCCCCGTGATCGGCCCCGGCGGCGTCGTGCTACATTCGCGTGCATGGCACGGGGCTGGGCATCGACGTGGCCGGTGGTCTTGTTGCTGAACGCTTGGCTCGCCGCGGCCATCCCCGCGACGGGCGTCGAGCCGCCGCGGATCGAGCTTCGCGGCACGCTTCGCTTGCCGCACGAGGCGGCCGACGAGGACGGGCGGCCCGTGCGGTTGACGGGCATCAGCGGCGTGGCCTGGATCGCGGCGGATCGGTTCGTCGCCGTCCTCGACAACAGCGACGTGCTGCTCTTCTTCACCTTGGAGCTCGGCCGCGACGGCAAGCCGCTGGCGGTGCGCGCGCCGTTGGCGGTGCGGGTCGGGTCGGTGCACGACTTCGAGGACGTGGCCGTCTGCCCGGAGCCGCTGCGGGCCAGGATCGCCGCCCGGCAGGCGCGGCGGCGCGCGGCCGATCCGGGGGCGTGCCTGCTGCTCGCCGAGGAGGACACGCCCGCGGTGCGTGCCGTGTCCCAACGGGAAGGCGGCCTCCTCGGCGTGGTGCCGCTGCCCGCGGTGCTCGGGCAGCGGCGGGCGAATCGCGGGCTCGAGTCGGTCAGCGTCGACCCCGACGACGGGAGCATCTGGACCGCCAACGAGGAGGCGCTCGTCCCGGACGGGCCAGCGGCGGCCAACGGCGTCGGCACGACCGTGCGGATCGTGTGCGTGCCCCTGCCCGCCGATCCGCCGCGGCCGTCGCGGCAATACGCCTACGCGGTCGATCCACCCCACGAGTTCGTGCCCGTGCTCGCCGGCGGACCATTTTCGGGCGTGACGGCGCTCGTCGCCCTCGGCGCCGGTCGGCTGCTCGTGCTGGAGCGGTCCGCCGGGCCGGGCCTGCCGCCGTTCAGGAGCCGGATCTACCTGGTGGACACGACGGCCGCGACGGACGTGTCGGGCGTGGATCGCGACCTGGCGGGCCGCGGCGACTGCCGGTTGGAAAAGCGGCTGCTGTGGGAGGACACGCTGGGCTGCAACGTCGAGGGCCTGTGCCTGGGGCCCGCGCTGGCCGACGGCAGCCGCGGCCTCGTGGCCGTCGCCGACAACGGCGGCACGGGCCTGCCGAACCAGCTCTTCGGCCTCGCGCTGGCGGGGCGGATCACCAGCCCATGACCATGTTCGACTCGATGACCTTGCGGGCGCGGTCGAGGTCGTCGCCCGTTTCGTGCATGTAGAGCCGGATGGCGTGGAGCTTGTCTCCCGACGCCTTGGCCAGGCACTCGCGGGCGGTGTCGCAGGGATTGATCCGCGAGTCGGTGAGGCCCAGGGCGGATTTGGAGATCACCCACGTGTCCCGCGGCCGGCGGGTGAGGCGGACGATCTTCTCGCCTGGATAGGCGTCCTCGACGACCGCGGCCGCGGCGTGCTCGTCGCCGGCCCACGAAATGATGATGTGGGCACTCGTCTCGATCTCGAACAGCGGCATGGCTCGCTCCTCCGCCCGGGGCTCGGGGAGCCTACGCCAGCCCTGCGGAACGGTCAAACCGGTTCTGGCCCGCCGATCGCCCGGGCCGTGGCAATCGGCTACCATGCTGAAGTCGGGATCGCGGACTGGCGGACACCTTCCGGCCCGGTCGGCACGATGGTGGCATGATGCAATACGACCGTCTCGGCTTTCCGATCCCGCGTGAGTTTCAGCCGCCGCCCAAGCGGACGGGCCCCACGGCGGCGGCCGATCCGCGTGACCGCTTCGGCGACCGCGAGCAGGAGCCCGGTGGTCCCGCGGCCCGATCGGCGGGCCCGTTCAAGACGATCGTCCTCCTGCTGACGTTGGGCTGCGTGGTCGTGCCGGCGGTCGCGGCACCGTTCATCGTGCCCCGGGCCCGCGTCGCCGTCGTGGAATGGTCGCTGGAGCGGGCGACCATCCGCGAGGCCCGCGGGGAGGTGGCTGCGGCCGCGACGGAAGTCGGGCGGGCGATCGACTGGCTCGACGCTGACGACGTGGTCGGGCGGAGCCAATTGCATTGTTGGCGGTCGGCCTTGCTGCTGGCCGACCGTCAGGCGGCCGAGGCCGTGGCGGAGGCGGGCCGCGCCGCCACGCTCGTGCCCTCGCTCGCGGCCCCGCGCCGCACCCGAGCCCTGGCCCACGTCGTGGCGGGCGACGCCGAGGCGGCACTGGCCGACGCGGCCGCCGCGGTCGAGCTGTCGGGGGCCGCCAACCCGGAGGCCCTCAACCATCGGGCCTACGTGCGGGCGCTCGTCGGCCGCGAACTCGAGGAGGCGCTGGCCGACGTGGAGTTGGCGCTCGCCGGCAGCGGGGCGGAGTCGCCCGAGTTCCTCGACACGCGGGGGTTCATCCTCCACCTGCTGGGACGTCATCGGGAGGCGATCGACGACCTCAACCGGGCGATCAGCAAGGAGCAGCAGAATCGCCGGCAGGTGGCCGCCGGCGTGGGGCGGGCGCACCCGGCCGTCATCGCCCGCGAACTGCGGGCGCGGGACCACGCCCTGGCGGTGATGCATCACCACCGCGGGCTGGCCTGTCGGGCCATCGGCCTCGACCGGCAGGCCGATCAGGACTTCGCCGTGGCGGAGCAGAAGGGCTTCGACCCGGGGCGCGGCGTGCTCTGAGCCCGCGGCATGCCGGCCGCGGGACGGCGATTCGGGGCCGGGAGGGTCGCTCCTGTCGCGGCGGCGATTTGCCGATATACTCTCGACGCACGAGGCGGAGCTGCCCGGCGGCCGGTGACGGCCCACGGGGGTGTAGCTCAGTTGGTTAGAGCGCCAGCCTGTCACGTTGGAGGCCGCGGGTTCGAGTCCCGTCACCCTCGCTTACCGCCCGTGTCATCCCGCCGCCCCTTGGTCCCCGGGTTCGCCGTCGTCACCGGGGCCGCCAGCGGCCTGGGCAGGGAGTTGTCGGCCGCCCTGCTGCGGGATGGCTGGCAGGTGGCTTGCGTCGATCTGCCGGCGGCCCTGGAGACCCGTGCCGCCGAGCCGCAGGGCGTCGCGGCCGCCGCGCGGTCGTTCGCGCTCGACGTCCGCGACGCGGACGGTTGGCGATCGCTCCGGGGTACGTTGCGGTCCGCGTGGCCGCGGCTCGACCTGCTCGTCAACGCGGCCGGGGTGGGCGCCACGGCCGAGGTGGGCGGCCTGCCCGAGGAGCAATGGCGGCGGGTGCTGGACACGAACCTGCTCGGCACGGCCCTCGGCTGCGAGACGTTCCTCCCCTGGCTGCGCGAGCATCCGCGGCGGTCGCACCTCGTGAACGTGGCTTCGATCGCCGCCTTTCTCTCGCTGCCGTCCCTGGCGGCCTACTCCGCGAGCAAGGCCGGCGTGGTGGCGCTCTCGGAGGCGATCGTCGCGGAATGCCCGCGCGGGCGGCCGGGCGTGACGGTCGTCTGCCCCGGCTTCTTCCGCTCGGGCCTCCTCGACACCTGGCACTTCACCTCCACCGTCCACGAGCGGGAGGCGCAGCGGCGGATGGCGGCCAGCGGCTGGGACTCCGCCCGGGTCGCCGGCCGCGTGCTCCGCGCCATGCACGCCGGCCACCGGTACGTGGTGGTGGGGGCGGAGGCCCGCTGGCTGTGGCGGCTGAAGCGGCTCGCGCCGCGGGCCACGACGGCGCTAGTCCGCGGGCTGTATCGGCGGCTGACGCGGTGAGCGGCCGGGCCGCGGCTTACTCGACGGCCAATTCCTCGAGCCAGGCCCGAACCTCGTTCTCGTATTCGCTCGCCAGCCCGCCGACGATCAACTGCCGGTGAAAGCTCGCCGCCCCTCCCTTCCTGACGTCGGCGTCCTCGGCACTGGGGAAACGCCGGTCGGGGTCGGCGGCGATCAGCCCGCGGCAGAAGTTCATCAGCAGCTCGTTGCAGGTGACTTCGGCCGGCAGCAGCTGGGGCAGGCGGTGGACGAGCGACCGCTTGGCCTCGAGCAGGTCGCTGAACGATTGCAGTCCGGCGAAGGGCTGCTGGCCGGAGAGCATCTCCACCAGCACGTAGCCCAGGCTGGCGAGATCCGAACGCGGCGTGTTTTCCCGCCCCTCGAGCACCTCGGGCGCGGCGTAGGCCGGCGTGCAGGTGCGGGTGGGCGGCGGCTCGTCCACGGCGTGCGCCGAGCCGATGTCGATGATCTTCGCGTTGCCGGTCCGCTTCACCATGATGTTCGCCGTCTTCACGTCGCCGTGGACGATCCCCTCGCGGTGCAGGGCCGCCAGCGCCGCCAGGCACTCGCGAACCACGGCGATCGCCACGCCCGGCTTGAGCCGGGACTGCCGCGGGCCGGCGGTCACGATGACCTCGTTGAGGTATTTCCAGCGGTCGTCGGCGACGCTCGCCCGGGTCGTCTGCAGCAGTTCGGGGGCCAGCAGCCGAGACAGGTCGTAGCCGTCGATCCACTCCATCTCCATGATCCGGATCCGCCGCTGCTCGACGAAGTTGTGCACGTCGAGCAGGTTGTCGTGCTGGATCTGCGCGACCCGGGCCGCCACCACCGCGATCCGATTCATGGCCTCGATGTAGAGCGGCTCGGAGTCGTACCGCTCCGGCGAGAAGATCTTCAGGGCCACCGGGAGCGTGAAGTTGTCGGTGCCGCGACGGGTCGTGAGGTAGACGACACCCTGGCCGCCCGCCCCGAGCCGGCGCGAGAGCGTGTGATACTCGGTCCAGTTCAACCGGCCGGCCGCGACGATCTCGCCGTACCGGGCCAGAAGCTCCTCGGGGCAGCGGCTGCCGACGTCGCCGACGGCGGCGATCGTGGGCGGTTGCTCGCGAAGGATCGTGGTGTTCATCGGTAGGCGGTCTTCAGGCCGGTGGCTCGTCCGGGGGCGCGGGGAAGCCGAGCCGCTTGTCGACGACGTTCCGCAACGGCCTGCCCTGCAGGTGCCGGGAAAGATTATCGCAGAAAAAGTCGGTCATGGCATCGATTCGGCGGGCGGACTGGCCGCCGACGTGCGGCGTGATCACGAGGTTCGGCGCCGTCCACAGCGGGCTGTCCGGCCGCGGCGGCTCGTCCGGCGTGACGTCGAGCGCCGCCGCGTCGAGTTGCCCGCTCTCCAGGGCCGCGGCGAGCGCCGCCTCGTCCACCAGCGGCCCGCGGCCCACGTTGACGAGGATGGCGCCGCGTTTCATGCGGGCCAGCGCCGCCGCGTCGATCATGTTCCGCGTCCGGTCGGTGAGCGGCGGACAGAGGAAGAGGACGTCGGATTCGGCAAGGAGCGTGTCGAGGGCCGCGGGGGGACCGAGAAACTCGACCGCCGCCGGCTTGCGGACGGGAAACCAGTCGGTAGCGAGGATGCGGCAGCGGAAGGGGGCGAGCACCTCCGCCAGCCGGCGGCCGTTGCCGCCGAGGCCCACGATGCCGACGGTGGCGTCGGTGAGGTCGCGGGTGGGCCGGCGGACGAACTCGCGGCGGGCCTGCTGGGCCAGGAACAGCGGGATCCGCCGCGTGCAGGCCGTGGCGAGGGCCAGCGCGTGCTCGGCCACCTGGTCGGCGAGCACGCCGGAGGCGCTCGTGACGACGATCGGCGATTCCACGACGGCCGGCACGAGGCAGTGGTCGAGCCCGGCGGCCGACGACTGGATCCATCGCAGCCGGCCGCGGGCGACGACCGCGTCCCACGGCACCGGCACCTTGGGGTGGCCGCAGAACAGGTCCGCCTCGGCCAGCTCGGCGGCCACCCGCTCCTGGCCGGCGTCCACGATCTCCGCGGCCGGGGCCACGCGTTGGATCCGGGCCACGTGCTGCGGCTCGACGGGATAGCAGAGGACGATGCGCATCCGCGGGATGGTGGCAGGGACGGCGGTGGGGATGCAAGGCGAAACCTTGGCTTTTCCCGCGGTTCGCCGCCGATATTTTGCCAGAACCGCTCGCGGCGGGCATCATGAGAGGGTTCGGGTTGCCTGCCGCGGGCAGCCGGATTCAATTCTCGAGAAACGGCCGGTCGATACGCCCCGGCACGTCGCCTCCGGTCAGGTGCCCGCCATGTGCTCGTCCCGCCTCGCCGTCGCCGCATTGGCGTTCCTGCGGATCGTGGTGGGCTTGCACTTTTTCCTGGAGGGGCTCTCCCATCTGCGGGATCCCGACTGGTCGAGTGCCGGGTTTCGCCGGATCGCGGTCGGGCCGCTCGCCGACTGGTACCGCGCGGCCCTGCCGCAGACCGGCGACTGGCGGGGCACGCTGGGCGCGACCGACGGCCGCTCGACCGCCGATGCCGCCCGGGCCTGGCAGGAGAGCGTCGTGGCTTCGTGGCGGAAATCGCTCGCCGAGCGGACTCGTCGCCAGCCGCTCGATGCCGCGGCGCAGGCCGCCGCCGGGAAGAGCCTGGCGGAGGCCGGGGAGGAACTCGCCGGGTGGCTGGCTTCGATCGAGCCCGATCTGACCGCCTACCGCCTGGAGGTGGCGCGGCTGGCCGCGATGGAACGGAAGCCGGGAGCGGCGGCGATCCCGTTCGAGCGCGAGCGGGTGACGAAGAAGCGGAACGAACTCGCCGGCCAGGCCGCCGGCTGGATGAAGGAAGCCGAGGGCATCCGGGCGAAGCTCGTCGCCGCCTGGGATGCCCAGCTCGGCTCGGATGCCGACCGCCGCCGGGCGTCCGTCGTCGAGCCGTCGCCGCTGTGGCAGGCCGACCGGTTCGTGAGCTGGTCGCTGGTCACGATCGGCGCCTGCCTCGTGCTCGGCGTGCTCGTGAAGTTCAACGCCATGGGCGGGGCCACCTTCCTGGCGAGCGTCCTGGCCACGCAGCCCTTCTGGGTGCCCGGCGCCCAGGCCACGTACGACCAGTGGGTGGAACTCGCCGCGTTGCTCGTGATCGCCGCCCTGCCCGCCGGGGGCTGGAGCGGCCTGGATTACTTTCTCAAGCAGTGGTGCCCCCTGTCGCGCTCGCACGCGGGCGGCCGCACCGCACCGACCGGGGTGAAGCCATGAATCTGACGGAACAGCAGAAGCAGATCGGCAAGGAGAACTTCGCCGACGCGGTCGCCATCACCCGCCGCGACTTCCTCGGCGGCGCCGTGGCCGCCGGACTCGCCTCCGGCGCCGGTCTCGGCTCGATCTACTTCGGCTACGGCAAGAGCGTGGGCGACCCGCTACGGGTGGGCGTGCTCGGCACGGGGGACGAGGGCAGCGTGCTCATCGGGGCCCACAGTCCCGACTATCTGAACGTCGTCGCCATCGCCGACATCCGCCCCTACAACGTGTTCCGCGCATTTCACGGCGACGTCTCCAGCCCGAGCGCCAACGCGGCCCGCCCGGGCCTGATGCGGAAGTACAAGTGGTCCACCGAGGACGCGGCCCGCGAGCAGGTCAAGGTCTACGCCGCCTACGAGGACCTGCTCGCCGACAAGGACGTGGAGGCGGTGATCATCGCCCTGCCGCTGCACCTCCACGCCGAGGCCGCGATCAAGGCGATGCGGGCCGGCAAGCACGTGCTCACCGAGAAGCTGATGGGCCACAGCATCCACGAGTGCAAGGAGATGGGCCGCGTCGCCCGGGAGACGGGCAAGATCCTCGCCACCGGCCACCAGCGGCACTACAGCATCCTCTATGACAACGCCGTGCACACGATCGGCAAGGCCCGGCTGCTCGGCGACCTGCACTCGATCCGCGCCCAGTGGCACCGCGGCAACCTTCCCGGCAAGGACTCCTGGAAGCCGCCCATGCCGGAGGACGAGTCGCTCGCCAAGCGGCTCGCCGGCTGGAAGAAGGACCTGACGACCGCCAAGCCCGGCGACATCGACAAGCTTACGAAGCAGATCGCGCAGCTCGATGCCCAGATCTCCGACCGCGTCGTCGAGGCCTCGAAGTACGGCTACACGCCGATGACGCTGGCCGACGGCTCGACCCGCTCGCCGATGGAGGAGCTGATCCGCTGGCGGCTCTGGAACCGCACGGGCGGCGGCCTGATGGCCGAGCTCGGCAGCCACCAGCTCGACGCCGCCGGCATCTTCGTCTCGGCCATGCACGGCGAGGGGAAGAAGGTGAAGCCGCTGACGGTGACGGCCGTCGGCAACCGCAGCCTGTTTCCGGCCGACCGGGAGATCGACGACCACGTCTACTGCATGTACGAGTATCCGGCCCCGGGCTACGACGAAGACAAGAACAAGAAGATCGTCGTCACCTACTCGTCGATCAACGGCAACGGGTTCGGCGAGTACGGCGAGGTGGTGATGGGCACCAAGGGCACGCTCGTCCTCGAGCGGGAGCAGGACGTGATGCTCTACAAGGACGCCGCCAAGGACACCCGCGTCACGGTGGCCAAGGCGAAGGACGGCTCCCCGACCCTCGACACCACCGAGAGCGGTGGCGGAAACTATGCGGCCGGCGGCAAGGGCGGCGACGCCGGCCCGCCCTCGCGCGGCTACACCGAGGAGATGGAGCACTGGGCCTGGTGCGTGCGGAATCCGTCGCCCGAGAACCAGCCGCGGTGCAAGCCGGAGGTGGCGATCGCCGACGCGGTCATCGCACTGGTGAGCAACATCGCCCTGGCGAATCCGACGACGCAGGCCCGGATCGAGTTCAAGCCGGAGTGGTTCGACATCGCTAGCGACGAGACGCCCGAGGGCGTGAAGCCCGACGTTTCCCGCGACCGCTACCGCGCGTGACGCCGGCTCGCCGCTCCCTGTAGCGGCGGTCTCCGACCGCAGAAAGTGCGTCGGTTTGAACCCGCGCTCATGAAGCTCCCGTCGGGAGCCGGGTGATGACGAGGATCCGCTCGGGCCTGCTCATGCCCCGTCGCCGGACGTTCACTACGGCCCTCCAGGCCTCCGCTCACTCGGAGCTGCCTGCGCTTCGGCATCCATGCCTCCGCTGGTCAGCTACGCCGGCTCCTGGGGCATGGGCAGCCCCTCGCTGGTCCGTGGTCAGGCCGCCCGTGATCGGTCAGCGGGCACCCACGAGGGGACGACCGATCTGTCCCGTTTCGGGCACGTGGACGACGATGAACGTGTCGCGGCCGTCGGCGACGTCCACCTCGGCCGTCACGGGGCGGCCGAGCGCCCGCGAACCGTGATCCACGGCATCGAGCGCGAGCGTGTGACGGCCGGCCGGCAGTTCGATCCGGCAGGCCTGGATGGTCGCCGGCAGCGTGCTCCAGCAGCGGGTGTCGGCCCGCTCGGCCGCCTCCCAGGCCACGCCCGCGACGTCGAGGGCCACGGCCGGCAGGCTGCCGCGGGGCAGCCCGAGGCCGCGCTGCACGCCGAAGATCGTTCCCTTCTTGAGCGTCCGCCGCGCGACCGCCCGGGCGACGGTCCGCGGGAGCGTCGCCTCCTGCTGCCGAATGGCGAGCGTCGAGACGTCGGCGAGCGTCTCGGTCCGGCCGGCCTGCCAGTCGCCGAGCCGCACCCGCACGCCGGCCACGGCGCTGGGCACGGCCACGATCCGCGGCACGGTGATCGGGGCCACGGTGGGCGGCAGCGGGCTGCCGAGCGGCCCGGCGAGGAGTTCGCCCGCGATCGCCACGGAGAGCGCCGACGGCATCTCCACGACCTCGGCCTTGAAGGGGCCGTGGCCGACGAGCGCGAAGACGTGCACGACGCCGTTGCCCCGCCGCGAGTGGACGCCCTCCGCGGCCCGGCCGAGGTGCACCGCGCCGGTGGTGAACTCGGGCTGCCAGGCGGCGACGAGGGCGAAGTGCCGGGCGGCGTCGTCGTAGTCGCGATGCGTCGCCTCGCGGAGCACGCCTCGCAGGTAAGACGCGAGGGCCACCTGCGGGTAGTCAGCCTTGGGGTTGGTGCCGTCGTCGCGGGCCGCGGCCTCCACGATCCGCCGCTGCTCGTCGATGACCTGCAGGCTGTAGGCCTCGGCATCGTCGCCGTCGTGGGCCAGGTCGGCCAGGGCCAGCATGGCGCGGACGAGGATCTTTTCGTGGTCTTCGCCGGGGTAGGCCCGGGCGGTGTCGTCGCCGAGGAGGGTGAGGGCCGACTCGCCGGCGTCGGCCTGCTCGAGGTGGTCGAAGCGGTCGCGGGCCCGGCGCAGGAGTCGCTCGGCCTCGGCGGGCCGGCCGGCGGCCAGCGCGACCATGGCGCGGTCGAGGTCGAGCACGTCGCCGTCGGCCCCCGCCGCCCGCTGCCGCTCGAGCGCCTCCTCGGCCGCCGCGAGATCGCCCCGGTGGAACGCGGCCCGCGCATCCCGCATCCGCTGCACGTGGGTCGCGCAGCCGGCCGTGCCGATCACGAGAAGCAGAACGAGCGGCCGCATGACGGCGCCCCGGTCACTTCGGGGCGAGCGGGTTGGTGGCCCGCCAGCGGGACAGCCGGCTGTGGTGATAGCCCTTGCTGATCGCGGCCGACTGTTTGTCGTACTTCCCGGTGGCCACGTCCACGAGTTCGAGCGTCAGCATGTAATCCCGTTGGTAATCGCGGTTCTCCCGGGTCGTGCCCGAGGTGATCGTGGCGTAGAGCAGGTAGTCCACGGGCTGGCCCTGCTGTTCCATGAGGGCGGCGAAGGCGCGACGATTCTCCGGCACCATCAACTGGTCGGGCCGGAGCCGGGCATCCCGCAGGCCGGCGTCCACGTAGCGGCGGTTGATCGACTCGAAGACCTCCGACTCCAGGATCCGCTGGTCGATGATCTCGTAGATCCGCTCCTTGAAGTCGCCGATCTCCTCGGCGCTCTTGTTCTCGACCGCCACGAAGCAGATCCGCTTCACGGGCGGCGGCAGTTCCTCGCCGTCGAACGACGCCTGCACGACGGGGCCGGCCACGTGGCGGGCGAGCAACTTGGCAACCGCTTCTTGCACGAGCGGGCAGAACGTCTCCCGGCCGGCCTGGTGGCTGCCGATCATGAGGTCGTCGCCGGGCTGGACGATCCGCGCGAACTGTGCGGAGCGGCAGCCGCACGCGACGAGCGCGGTGGAGACGAGAAACCGGCGCCGGTGCATGGCGTTTCCTTTCCTCGCAGGTGGCGCGGAACCGTAGCGGCCCTTCTGCGTCGTCGCCAGAGCAGGCGCGGCGGTCTGGCAAGGCTGGCCGGCTGGGCGGGATCAGGAGAATGCGGACCACAGTCGCGGCCCGCGGTTTCTCTGGTCGGAGAGCACGAGCATGCGAACCCCACGGGGAATCCGCTGGCGCTGCCAGCGGCACTCGCGCCGACCGGCCGCGGCGGCCCGGGCGGGAGTCGTCGCCAGACGGACGGCGCGGATGGCGTAGGCGGCGGCGCCGAGTTCGTGGTCGGCAGCGTGGGCCGTGGCGGCGGCGTGCCCCGCCGCCCGCGCGGCCTCACGGCCGGGGCCCGGTGGTGCCGCCCGGGCCGCGGCGTGTGCGGCGATCGCGGCGTCGCAGGAGGCCCCGGCCGTGCCCGTGCCGCGGGCCCAGGCCCGCGCCGCTTCGATGGCCAGTCGCGGGCGGTCGTCGTGCGGGCGGACGGCCGTGAACAGCGGCAGGACGTGCGCCGCGCAGTCGGCCGCCCAGGCGGTGAGCAGCTTGTGGCGGCTGGGGATGAGCCGGCCGCCCCGATGCACCGCCACCAGTCGTGGATCGCGCCGGCTTTTGGAGCGGGTCAGTTTCATGGCGGTCGGCATGGTCGCAAACGGCATGCCGCGGGAGAGCGGGGCCGGCGTCACCCGACGTCGAGCCAGGAATCGATTGGGGCGTCGGCGGGCAGGCCGAGGATCGCGCGCAACTCGGCTCGGCCCTGGTCGTCCAGGGGCACGAACGTGACGGGATCCTGCACGGCGTTCGGATCGACGAGCCGCCAGCCCGTGATCGCCGTGCCGTCGAGGATCGGCGCTCGGCCATGGCTGTACATCATGTAGTCCACGTTCTCGAAGATGTTCCGCAGCACCACCTCGCGGGGGCGCGGCCGGCGGACGAAGTACAGCTCGAGCACGTCTTTCCAGAAGTGCGGCACGAACTTCCCGGCCACTTCGGCGAAGCCCACGCGACCGTGGTTGGTGCCGGCGACGCACACGGGCTGCGACACGAGCGCCAGCCCGCGGTCGCGGCAGCCGGTCTCGATCGCCGCCAGGAGATTGACGAGGAAGTCGGCGCTGAAGCAATCGTCGCAGACGATCACGACGTGGCCGAGGTCGATCGCCGTGCCCTGCCCCGCCCCGGCGCCGGCGAGCAGGGCGGCGGCCAGTCGTTCGTAGCGGATGGAATAGCTCTGGATTTCGGTGGGCAGGCCGTGGCCGAGGACGACGATCGTGGCGGGCGCCGGGGCGGCCGCGGCGTCGCGGACGGCGGCCAGGAAGGCGTCGGCCAGGCCGGCGATCGTCTCCTCGTCCCCGTCTTTCTTGAAGATGACGGGTGTGCCGCCGTAGGCGGTGGCGATCGCCGTGATCTGCTTCGGGTCGAGGCCCCGATCGGGGTCGAGCAGGCCGAGCACGGTGCGGCCAGGGCCGAACACCGTGATCCCGGCGGCCGCGGCCCGGCGGCGGTCGATGAAGTCGGCCACGGCGGCGAGCGTCTTCACGCGGGCGGCGGCGTCGAGCGGGGCGAGGGCAGCGGCGTGCCGCAGGGCCAGGGCATGGACGGCCGGTTCGATGTGTGTCCACTTCGTCGCGGGCCACCCGACGCACGCGGCCACCTGCGGGGAGATGTCCTGGCGAAAGGCGGCGAAGTCCGCCGGAACGGCCGTGGTGGGCTCGGCGGCCCGGCAGGGAGCCATCAGGACGGCGAGCAGGGTGGCGGCGACACGGACGCGGCGAGCCATAGGCCTCCAGCATACCGGCGCCGATGGTTGACAGCGGCTGAAGTCCCGTATACTGTACGCATGTTCATTTTTCGGGAGCGGCGGTCGTGGAGGCCGAGCGATGGTGGGTATCGGATGCGAGACGTCGGGGCTTCTCGATGGCGGGCAGTTGGCGGCCCGCGAGGCCGTCCGGGAGGTGGTGGCCAGCGGGTTTCGGTCGCTCGACGCCCTGCTGCCGGCCGGGGGCGTGCGGCGCGGCAGCCTGATCGAGTGGCTGGCAGGCGGGCCGGGGGCGGCCGGTGGCATGGCCGGGGCCGGGGCGATGTCGCTCGCCTGTGCGGTCGCCTGTCGGCTGGGTCGGGCCGCCGGCGGGCCCCGCACGATCGTGGTGGTCGATCGCACGGGATGGTTCCATCCGCCCGCCGTACTGCCGTGGCTCGGTGTCGGCGCCGAAGAAGCGCGGCTGGTCCTGGCCCGGCCCGCGCACGACGACGACGAGATCTGGACGATCGACCAGGCGCTGCGCTGCGTGGGTGTGGCGGCCGTGTTGGCCTGGCCGCGGACGGCCGCGGCCCCAGGAGGCGGCCTGGTCACCGGGCGGCGGTGCGCCGCCCAGTCCTGGACGATCGCGCTGCGGCGCTGGCAATTGGCGGCGCGGTCGAGCGGCGCGGTCGGGCTCTTCTTGCGGCCCGCGGTGGCCCGGGGCGAGGCCTCGTGGGCCGAGGCGCGGATCGCCGTCGCGCCGCTGCCGAGCGGCACCCTGCTCGAGCGGCGGCTGCGGCTGACGCGCGTGGGTGGCGTCTGGACGGCCGGCGCGGCGGGCGACGAGCCGACGGCCGACGTGGTGCTCGATCTGGCGAGGGGCACTGCGGGAGCGATGCGGCAGACGACGGCCGCGGGGACGGCGCGGGCGCCGGAGGCACGGGAGGCCGCATGTCGCGCATCATGACGATCTGGCTGCCACGCTGGCCGGTGCAGCGGCGGCTCGTGGAGCGGCCGGAGCTGCGGCGGGTGCCGGTGTTCGTTTGCCGGCGCGAGCGGCGTGGTCTGATGACCGTCGTCTCGTGGGCCTGGGCCGAGCCGCCCTCCGGTCGCGGGGCGGGCGGCTCGCGGCCACGGATCGCCCCCGGCATGCCGCTCGCCGAGGCGATGGCGGCGCTCGCGCTCGCGTATGGCTCACGGGCCTGCCATGCCGCCGAGGTCGAGTCCGACGACCCGGCGGCCGATCGCGAGGCGCTCGAGCGGCTGGCGCGGTGGTGCCGGCGGTTCTCACCGACGGTTGGCGTCGAGCAGCCGCCGGACGGCGCGGGAATCGAATGCATCCAGGTGGACGTGACCGGCACGGCCGCGTTCTTCGGCGGCGAGTGGCCGCTGGTCCGCACGACCGCCTGGACGCTCGCGGCCCGCGGCCTGCACGCCCGCACCGCCATCGCCGATACGCCCGGCGCATCGTGGGCCGCCGCCCACCACACCGATCTCGTCGGCACGCGGGAGGGGGGCAGCGAGGACCGGCGGTCGCCCTGGCCGCGGCCGCGACGGCAGCGGTGCGCCGTGGTGCCGACCGGCGCGCAGCGGATCGCAGCCGGCGACGCGGCCGTGCTGGCCGGCTTGCCGGCGGAGGCACTGCGGCTCGACGCCACCGCACTCGGCATGCTGCGGGAGGTGGGCATCGATTCGATCGGGAGCCTGCTGCGGCTGTCGGCGAAGAGCATCGCCGCGCGGTTTCCGCCGCTCGTGGTCCGGCGGCTGGCGGAGTTTTCCGGAGTCCGCGCCGAGCCGCTGGCGGCGCCGCATGGCGCGGAGTTGCCGCTGGCGGCGCATGCCTTCGACTTTCCGCTGGCGGCACGGGACGTGATCCGCGCGGCGCTCGACGACGTGATCGAGCGGCTCGTCGCAGCCTGCGTGGCGCCGCTCGCCGCGCGGGCCGCGGGCGTGCTCGCGCTGCAGGTGCGGCTGGAGCGGGCCG
>JBIPLS010000147.1:0-8432 GCA_044368305.1 Pirellulales bacterium | reverse complement strand
CGGAGTTCGGCCGCTCGGCGATCCACGATCCCGGTTGCTCCGGCGCGGCCGACCCCCACGAGCCGCGGCGCGAGGGCGCCCGCGATCGGTGGGCCGATCTCGACTGGCCCGTGGTGCTGTGGATCGGCGGCGTGCACGTGGCCGCCCTGGCGGCGCCGTTCTACTTCACCTGGTCGGGCCTGGCGATCTGCCTGGCGCTCTATTGGGTGACCGGCGGCCTGGGGGTGTGCCTCGGCTACCATCGCCTGCTCACGCACGGGAGTTTCGTGACGACTCCGGCGATGAGGTTCCTGTTCGCCTTCCTCGGCGGCATCTCGGGCGAGGGCTCGGCGCTCGTCTGGGTGGCCAACCACCGCAAGCACCATGCCTTCAGCGACCACGACGGCGACCCGCACTCCCCGCGGGACGGCGGCTGGTGGGCCCACATGCTCTGGCTCTTCCCCCGGCACGCTCCCGACGAGGTCGCGGCCCATACGAAGCGCTGGGCGCCCGATCTCGCGAAGGATGCGGGCGTCCGCTTCCTTCACCAGACGTTCCTGCTCTGGCACTTCCTCATCGGCGCGGGGTTGCTGGCCGCGGGCTGGCTGCTCTACGACCGGTTCACCGGCATCTCGTGGCTGGTCTGGGGGCTGGCGGTGCGGATGGTGATCGTGTTTCACGTCACCTGGTTCGTGAACTCGGCGACCCACATGTGGGGCTACCGCAACTACGAGACCACCGACGACTCCACGAACCTGTGGTGGGTCGGCCTGCTCGCCTTCGGCGAGGGCTGGCACAACAACCACCACGCCTATCAACGGATGGCCGCCCACGGCCACCGCTGGTGGGAGTTCGATCCGACGTACTGGGTGATCCGCGGCCTGGAGTCCGTCGGCCTGGCCTGGGACGTCGTGCACACGCCCCAGGGCATCGCCAAGCGGCGGCCGGCGGCCCACTGACCGGGTTCGCCAGGGAAAGCCGCTGGTTGCAAAATCGCGGCCGCCCGATAGACTTTGGCGGACACAAGTCGTTTCCGAACCAATCAACGCCACCCGCGGCTGGGTGGAGACCGGCTGATGACGCTCACGAAAGAACGCAAGAAGGAACTGATCGGTGCCCATCGGCGGGGAACCGCCGACACCGGATCGGCCGAGATCCAGATCGCCCTGTTGACGGGGCGGATCTCGCATCTGACGGAGCACTTCAAGAAGCACACGAAGGATTTCGCCAGTCGGCGCGGGCTGCTCATGATGGTGAGCCGGCGCCGAAGGCTTCTTGATTACCTCAAGCGGGTCGCCCCGCAACGGTACCTCGACATCATCAAGCGGCTGGAGATCCGCAAGTAGCCGCCCCGCGGCACTCGCGTGTTCCACCGGTGGTGGATGGCGATGATTGGTGCGGACTTCCGTCCGCACGGAACAGGCTGTCCGGAGCCTCGTGGCTCCAGGACGTTTCGACGGCCAGTCCGTAACGCGACGCAGGCATGCAGCGGCCCGATGGCCGCCCCGCCGCGACGGGCGTGAAGGGAAGGAAGGGCAGCAGAATTGAAGCAGCGAGTTGAAAGGCAGATCGGCGACCAGGTGCTCGCCATCGAGACGGGATTCCTGGCCAAGCAGGCCGCGGGCAGCGTGCTCGTGTCCTATGGCGAGACGGTGGTGCTGGTGGCCACGGCGACCGGGGCCCCGCGGCCCGGCATCGACTTCTTTCCGCTCACCTGCGACTACCGCGAGCGGGTCGCCGCGGCGGGCAAGTTTCCCGGCGGCTTCCTCAAGCGGGAAGGCAGGCCGACCCTCAAGGAGACGCTCACCAGCCGGCTGATGGACCGCCCCATCCGGCCCCTCTTCCCCGAGGGCTTCTTCGACGAGGTGCAGGTGCAGGCCAACGTGCTGGCCGCCGACCGCCAGAACGACCCCGACGTGCTGGCGATGATCGGCGCCTCGGCGGCGCTGTGCATCTCCCCCCTGCCCTTCCGCGGCCCGCTGGGCAGCGTGCGGCTGGCCCAGATCGACGGCCGCTTCGTCCCCTTCCCGACCGTGGATCAGTTGGAGGAGAGCGACCTCGACCTGGTCGTCTCCGGCAGTCCGTCGGCGGTCCTCATGATCGAGGGCTTCGCCCGCGAGATGCCCGAGGACCGCATGCTCCAGGCTCTCGACGAGGCCCACCGGATCATCCGCGTGATCTGCGAGATGCAGGAGGAGCTCATCCGCAAGGCGGGCAAGCCCAAGAAGGAATACGTGCTGGCCGACTATTCGGCGCTGCGGAGCCGGCTGACGAGCGGCTACCTCGCCGACCTCAAGGCCGCCAAGGCGATCGCCGGCAAGCAGGATCGCGGCCAGGCCGTGAAGGCCCTCCGCGAGAAGGCGAAGGCCGACGTCGTCCCCACGGAACCCGCCTTCGGCTTCAAGCCCGGCGCCGCCGGCGGCGTCAGCGACGCGGATTTCGCCCACGTCTGGCACGCCCTGGAGGAGCAGGCGGTCCGCGAGTTGATTCTCGAGGGCAAGCGGCCGGACGGCCGCGACTACAAGTCGCTCCGTGCGCTGCACTGCGAGGTCGACCTCCTGCCGCGGGTGCACGGGTCGGCGCTCTTCCAGCGGGGCGAGACCCAGGCGCTCGTCACCATCACGCTCGGCACCGGGAAGGACGAGCAGCGGGTGGACGGCCTGATCGACGAGTACTCCAAGAAGTTCATGCTCGACTACTACTTCCCGTCGTTCTCGGTGGGCGAGGTGCGGCCGATCCGCGGCCCCGGCCGGCGGGAGCTCGGGCACGGTGCGTTGGCCGAGCGGAGCGTGAAGCCGGTGCTGCCCGATCCCGACGTCTTCCCCTACACCATCCGCGTGATCTCCGACATCCTCGAGTCGAACGGCTCGAGCTCGATGGCGAGCGTGTGCGGCGCGACCCTCGGACTGATGGCCGCCGGCGTGCCGATCACGCACCCCGTGGCGGGCATCTCCGTGGGGCTCGTGAAGCAGTCCGAGCAGCAGTGGGTGCTCCTCACCGACATCATCGGCGACGAGGATCACTACGGCGACATGGACTTCAAGATCGCCGGCTCGCAGAACGGCATCACCGGCATCCAGCTCGACCTCAAGATCGACGGCATCTCGCCGGCGATCATCGAGGCCACGCTGCGGCAGTCGCGTGAGGCCCGCCTGGAGATCCTGCGGACGATGCTCTCGGCGATCCGCCGGCCGCGGCCGGAGATCTCCGTGTGGGCGCCGCGGCTGCTGCGGACCCGGATCAATCCGGAGAAGATCGGCCTCCTCATCGGACCGGGCGGAAAGACGATCCGGGCGATCCAGGAGAACACCGGCGCCAGCATCGAGGTGGAGGATGACGGCACGGTGACCGTCGCCAGCCACGACGCCGAGGGGGCGATGGCCGCCATGGCGCAGGTCGAGGCCTTGACGGCCTCGATCCAGGTGGGCCGGATCTACGAGGGCCGGGTGACGAGCGTCAAGGATTTCGGCGCCTTCGTCGAGCTCGTGCCGGGCAAGGACGGGCTCTGCCACATCAGCGAGCTCTCCGAGGAGTACGTGTCGAGCGTGGCGGACGTCTGCCGCGTCGGCGACGTGCTCCGGGTGAAGGTGATCGCGGTGGACGACCAGGACCGCGTCAAGCTGAGCCGCAAGGCGGCGATGCGCGAGGCGGCGGAGGGGGGCGGCAGCCAGGCCTGACCGGCGGCCGTCCAGGTCGGAGGCGTCCATGGCGTCCGAAGACGAGTCCGCATCCTCGCGGGCGGAGACGTATGCGGAGTTCGCGGCTCTCGTGGGCGGCCTTGCCCACGAGATCCGCAACCCGCTGTCCACGATCCGCTTGAACATGGAGCTGCTCGCCGAGGACTTCGGGACGACCGACCCGGAGTCGCCCACGAAGCAGCGGGATCGCCGGGCGAAGGCCAAGATCGACCTCGTGCGGCAGGAGTGCGATCGGCTTCAGAAGCTGCTCGGCGACTTTCTCGACTTCGCCCGCCAGGAGTCTCTGAAGCCGGAGCCCGGCAGCCTCAACGCCGAGGTGGAGCAGCTGCTCGACTTCTTCGCCCCGCAGGCCCGCGACGGCGGCGTGGAGATCGTGCGGTATCTCGATCCCGAGCTGCCCGCCGTCCGCCTCGACCGGGAGACCTTTCGCTCGGCCCTCCTCAACCTGCTGCTCAACGCGGTGCAGGCGATGGAATCGGGCGGGCAACTGGTGGTGCGGACGCGGCCCTCGGGCCTGGGCGTGGTGCTCGAGCTCATCGACACCGGGCCGGGCATGGACGCGGAGACGTTGGCCAAGGTGTTCCGGGCCTTTTATACGACCAAGCAGGGCGGCTCCGGGCTGGGCCTGCCCACGGCCCGAAAGATCGTCGAGGCCCACGGTGGAACCATCGACATCGAAAGTGCCCCCGGCAAGGGCACGAAGGTCACGATCTGGCTGCCGGCTCCGCCCCGGCTGCCGACGGCGGCGCGTCCGTGACCGCCGCGGTGCCGGAACTGGACGGCCCGCCGCGCGGCTTCGTACCATCCATATCCATGACGACCGTCCCTGCCGCGAATCCGACCGCCGTTCCGCCGGCCGATGCGGCTGCATCCGGTCAGGTGCGGGTGCTCGTCGTGGACAACGACGTCGTGCACGCCCGCACCATGGGGGAGGCGCTGTCCCGGGCCGGCCGCGACGTGACCGTGGTCGGCAGCGGCGGCGAGGGCGGCCGGCGGCTCGCGCAGGAGCCCTTCGACGTCGTCGTCACCGACCTGATGATGAACGACATCGGGGGGCTGGAGATCCTCGCCCTGGCGAAGAAGGCCTCCGAGGAGACGGAGGTCATCGTGGTCACCGGCCACGGCACGATTCCCTCGGCGGTTCTGGCCATGCAGCAGGGGGCATTCACGTACCTCCAAAAGCCGCTCGACCTCGGGCATCTGCGGGCCGCCGTGGACAAGGCTTCGGAGGGGGTGCGGCTGCGGCGGCAGAACCTCGAACTGCACCGCCGCCTCGACGAGAAGTTCGGGTTCGAGGGAGTGGTGGGCTCGAGCCCGCAGATGCTCTCCCTGATCGAGCGGCTGAAGCGGATCGCTCCCACCGACGCCACCGTCCTCATCCAGGGGGCCACCGGCACCGGCAAGGAGCTCGTCGCCCAGGCGATCCACCAGAACAGCCCGCGAAAGAACAAGCCCTTCGTGGCCCTGAACTGCGCGGCATTGAGCGAGAACATCCTGGAGAGCGAGCTCTTCGGGCACGTGAAGGGCGCGTTCACGGATGCGTCCGCGGATCGGGTCGGCAAGTTCGAATACGCCAACGGCGGCACGCTGTTTCTCGACGAGGTCGGCGACATGCCGATGGCCACGCAGATCAAGCTCCTCCGCGTGCTCGAGTCGGGGGAGATCACCCGCGTGGGATCGAACACGCCGCTCAAGGTCAACGTGCGGATCCTCTCCGCCACCAATCGCAACCTCGAGGAGGCGATCGCGGCGGGGGGATTTCGCAACGACCTCTACCACCGGCTCAAGGTGGTGACCATCGCCATCCCCACGCTGCGGGAGCGGGCTGGCGACATCCCGCTGCTCATCGAGCATTTCGTGAAGCAGTTCGCCAGGCGGCACGGCAAGACCGTCAAGGGCATGTCCTTGGCGGCCCGCGTGCGGCTCGGCTCGTACGACTGGCCCGGCAACGTGCGGCAACTGCGAAACGTCATCGAGAGCATGGTGGTGGTCGATTGCGACGAGACGCTCGACGTGGACGACCTGCCGCTGGAGCTCGACCCGCCGGCCGTGGCGGCCGCGACACCGGCAGCGGTGGACATGCAGGCGGGGCTGGCGGCGCTCGTGGGCCGGCCGCTCGACGAGGTGGAGCGGATCTTCATCACGGAGACGCTCAAGCTGACCGGCGGGAACCGCGAACAGGCCGCCGAGATCCTCGGAATCGGCGAGCGGACGCTGTATCGAAAGATCAAGGACTACCAGCTCAAGTGACCGCGTCGGGCCCGGCATGCACGGGCTCCGACGCCCGTGGCGGGGTGGGGATCGCATGGGACGCATCGAGAAACTCGCGCCATCGGTGGTCAACCGCATCGCGGCCGGCGAGGTCGTGGAGCGGCCGGCGAGCGTGGTCAAGGAGCTGCTGGAGAACGCGCTCGACGCCGGGGCCGGCCGCATCGACGTGACGCTCGAGCAGGGCGGGATCGCGTTGGTGCGGGTCGTGGACGACGGCGGCGGCATCGAGCCCGAGGATCTGCCGCTGGCGGTGGCGGCGCATGCCACGAGCAAGCTCCGCGCGGCCGAGGATCTGGAGCGGATCGGGACGCTCGGGTTCCGCGGCGAGGCCCTGGCCAGCATCGGCGAGGTGGCCAGGCTCGTGATCCGGTCTCGCACGCCCGGCGGGACGGGCGCGGCGCTCGAGGTCGACGGCGGCCGTGTCGGGGCCGCGGCGCCCCATGGCGGTGCGGTCGGCACCACGGTCGAGGTGCACCAGGTGTTCGGCAACGTGCCGGCGCGGCGGGCGTTTCTCCGGGCGCCGCAGACCGAGTGGGCCCATGCATCCGAAGCCTTCGTGCGAACGGCGCTGGCGCACCCCGGCGTGGCCTTCACGCTGGTGCACAATGGCCGCCGGATCCACGACCTGCCGGCCGCCGCGTCGTGGCGGGATCGGATCGGCGGTCTGTACGGGGCCGCGGTGGCCGGTCGGCTGCTGGAGGTGGAGGCCGACGACGGGGAACTGGCGGTCTCGGGCTTCGTCGGCCGTCCCGAGGACGACATGGCCGGCACGCGTCTGCAGCACTTGTTCGTCGCCGGTCGTCCGTTCCGCGACCGGGCCATCCTGCACGCGGTGCAGGAGGCCTATCGGGGCCTGCTGCTCACGGGCCGGCAGCCGATCGCGTTCCTGCGGTTCGACCTGCCCGCCGAGATGGTGGACGTGAACGTGCATCCGGCGAAGATGGAGGTCCGGTTCCGCGACCCGTCGCGGCTCTATCGGCTCGTGCTCTCCGCGCTGCGGTCGAAGTTCCTGGCCAGCGACCTGGGGACCCGTCTGGTGCCGCCGCAGCCGTCGGGCCCCGCCGCGCCGAGCCAGCCGCCGCCCTGGCCCAGGGAGGCCGCCCCGGTCGCGACGTCCTGGCTGCCGGCCGCCGTCGAGCCGCGGCCCGCCGGCCCGGCGGCCGAGCCGCCGCGGTTCGGCGGGGAAGCGGCGGCGCCGGCCGAACGGGCCGTGCAGATGCACGATCGCTACATCGTGGTGGAGACCGCCGCCGGCATCGAGGTCATCGATCAGCACGCGCTGCACGAGCGGCTGTTGTACGAGCGGCTCAAGTCCGCGGTGGCGGCCGGCGGGCTCGAGGTGCAGCGGCTGCTCGTGCCGGAGACCGTGGAACTCTCTCCCGCGGAGATGGAACTCGCCGTCGAGCACGCCGCCACGCTCGGGCAGGCCGGCATGCAGGTCGAGGGGTTCGGCGGCACGACGGTGATCGTCAGCTCCAAGCCGGCCCTCGCGGGCGCCGCGCCGGCGGCGACGCTCGTCCGCGAGGTGCTCGGGCGGCTGGCGGCCGCCGGCACGGGCCCGTTGCCTGTCGACGAGGTGCTGCACGGCATGGCCTGCAAGGCGGCGATCAAGGCGGGCGATCCGCTCTCGCCGGCCGAGGTCGACGCCCTGGTGCGGGACCGCCGCATCGTGCCCGAGTCGCATCACTGTCCGCATGGCCGGCCGACTTCGCTCACGCTCACCCGGCACGACCTCGATCGGCAGTTTCGTCGCACCTGATGACTTTCCACCCTGGAGGAGACAGCAGCGCATGATCTGTGTGACCATCGGACGGGGCCGGCATCGGCACGTCATGGCCGAGCACAAGCACCTCGCCGAAAACGGCATCCGCCTCGTGGAGCTGCGGCTGGACTTCATCCAGGGTCCGGTCCAGGTCAAGCGGCTGCTCAAGGATCGGCCCTGCCCGGCGGTCGTCACCTGCCGGCGGGCCAGCGAGGGCGGGAGGTGGGAGCAGTCGGAGGATGCCCGCCTGCTGCTGTTGCGGACCGCGATCATCGAGGGGGCGGAGTACGTCGATCTCGAGGACGACGTCGCGGGGAAGGTGCCGCGATACGGCAAGACGAAGCGGATCGTGAGCCATCACGACTTCGCGAAGACGCCGGCGGACCTGACGCTGCTGCACAAGCGGCTCGTGTCGCTGGACGCCGACATCGTCAAGATCGCGACCATGGCCAACCATCCCACCGACAACCTGCGGATGCTCGAGCTCGTGCACTCGAGCAAGGTGCCGACCATCGGCATCTGCATGGGCGACATCGGAGTGCCGACGCGGATTCTCGCCGGCCGGGCCGGGTCGCCCTTCAACTTCGCGACCTTTCAGGATGACCGCGCCATCGCGCCGGGCCAGATCGGCTGGCGACAGATGCGCGACGTCTACCGCTACGACACGCTCCAGGCCGCGACGCGGGTGTACGGGGTGGTCGCCGATCCCGTCGGCCACAGCC
>JBIPLS010000146.1:0-8446 GCA_044368305.1 Pirellulales bacterium | reverse complement strand
GTGTCGCAGTTCGCGGTCAGCAGGGCCGTGCGGGCGCCGAGCCGGGCCGCGGCGCAGGCCGCCTCCACACCGGCATGGCCGGCCCCGATCACGAGCACGTCGTAGTGGTAGGTGCAGCTCATGGAAACGCCGCGCGTGCGCCTGCCCCGGGGGCCGCGGCCGCCCGCAGACTCCACCCGATCGAATCATCCCCCCCGTGTGCCGCAACGCGAACGCCGCCGTTCGGCATCATGCCGCCGCCGGCGACGACCGAAGAACCCTGGATAGCGAATCCCCCACATCGGGTGGGTGACGCGTTGCTCGTGGGGGGTTCGGACTCGGTCACGGAGGATGATTTCCATGATAGCGGCATTGGGGGCCGGGGCGGCGGGTTTTCGCACCGCCTGGCTGATGGCGGTGGCGGCATTGGTCGTCGAGACGGCGTCGTGCGCCACCGCGGCGCGGGCCCAGGAGCCGGCCGCGCTGCCGCCGCTCCCGCAGTTCGCGCCCGACATCGAGGTCACGGAGGTGGATTGGAGCGGGCCGACCTTCCCGGCACCGACCTGGACGTCCTACGCCCTCACCGACGCCCTGTTCTGGGGCCGCGACAACCAGGCCACGAACCAGCCGCTGATCGTGTCGCAGGAGAGCGGGCAGACCCTCATCTCCGCGCAGGATCTGCAATTTCCGTTCAGCGCCGGCGTGCGGGCCTTCTACGGTCAACGGGCACCGGATCGGGGCGGCTGGGAACTGGGCTACTTCGGCGTCTACGGCCAGTCAGCCACGCAGTTCCTCGCGGTCCCCGCACCGGACTTCATTCAGGTGCCCGAATCGCTCGGCAGTCTGCTGACGGCCGACGGCGAGGCGGTGACGCTGAAGTACAACTCGGTGATCAACTCCGCGGAGGCGAACCTCTTCAGCACGTCCACGGAGTGGCGTGAGCCGACGGGCAGTTGGCGGACGGTCGATTGGCTGATCGGCTTCCGCTACGTCGGCGTGGAGGAGCAGGCCGCGATCCTCATGGATGGCTGCGTGACCGACTGCGACGTCACCACGGTGCCCTACAACGTCAGCACCCGCAACAATCTGTTCGGTGCCCAGATCGGCAACCGTACCCGCTGGACCTGGGAGAACTGGGCCTTCGAGGGCTGGGCCAAGGCCGGTCTGTTCGGCAACGCCCAGAAGCAGATCCAGGCGCCGCTCTACGACTACACCGGCTTCCAACTGCGGGAGGGCCTTTCGTCCACGGGCGGCCAGGCCGCCTTCGTGGGCGACATCAACACGTCGGTCGTCTACCGGCTCACCGAAGTCTGGGGCATCCGCGCCGGCTACAACCTGATCTGGATCGACGGGCTCGCCCTGGCGCCCAACCAGTTCGACTTCACGACCGACGATGGCTCCGGCAGCCGGCTGGCGCAGGGCGGCGGCATCTTCATGCACGGCGCCAACCTCGGCCTGGAGGCCCGCTGGTAAAGACGGATCAGCCTCCCGTCACCACCCGCAGCGTGATCGGCGCGATGCGGAGCGGCGGGGCGAGGAGGGGCGAACTGGTCAACTGGGACGTCGTGCCCGTGGACCGCGCGTACGCCCTCACGCCCCGTGCTCCGCCGCCCCCGTTGAGGCCCTTCACGCCGTAGAGGTTGTCCACCGTGCCGTCGCCGGTCAGGTCGAGGGCCGCCGCGAACACCCGGGCGTTGGCCTTGAAGAACGCGGCGAAGGCGGTCACGCGGGACAGCTGCACGCCGGTCGCGCCGCTGTACACCTCGATCACCGAAAAGCCGCCGACGCCGGCGCCGACGATCAAGTCGTCGATCGCGTCGCCGTCCCAGCGAGCCGTCGAGAGCGTCACGCCGCCGCGGAATCCCGGGGCGATCACGAACGCGCCGCGGACGACCTTCGGGGTCACCGAGACGTCCCAGATCCGGGTCCAGGCCCGGATGCCGGCGTTGGTGCCCGTGACGATCTCGGCGACGCCGTCCGGCGCCGGCGAGGTCTTGACGCCGTTGAAATACGTGCCGAAGTCGCCGGCCGCGACCATCGTCCCGTTGGCGTACGGCGCGGGGAACGCGCGGAACGACCGGAACGGCACGTTCGCCACCGGGTCGGAAGCGCCCGGCGTGACCCCGAACACGCTCACCATGCCCGCGCCGGTGGACATGCCGGCGATGATGTCGTTGTCGTTGTCCCCATCCACGTCGCCGACGGCCACCTCCACCCCGCCGCGATAGGCGGGCCCGAAGGGAAAGGTGCGGAAGGCCTTGAGTTCGACGCCCTGCGGCGTGAACACGCGGATCTGCCCGATGCGGTTGCGGCCCGGGGCGACGATGATCTCGGCGATGTCGTCCCCGTCCATGTCGCCGCTGGTAACGCGGACCCCGCCGCGGAAGCCCGGCTCGTAGGCCAGGAACTGCGACAGGATCGTGCCGGTGATCGGATCGACCACCCGCACCCACGGCGCGATGCCGCAGCCGTCGTCGGTACCGAGGATCAGGGCGGCCACGTCGGAGGTCGGATTGATGGGGCCGTCGTAGGCGCTCTTGAAGGTGGCGGTCGCCGATTCCTCGCCGATGGTCGCGGTGGCAGTGTTGGCGATGTCGCTCTTGAAATCGGCATCGGTCAACGCCTTGATCAGGAAGGTCGCGGTGCCCGTGACGGCCAGATTCATCAACTTGTCGATGCCGGCCGTGCTGTCGGTCACGGAGTCGGGGCTGCCGTCGGCGGTTCCCGATCCCGCACCGCTGTAGGTGACGGTCCAACTCCAGTTCACGACACCCGCCGGCAACGCATCGACCAGGCGCACGCCCGACGCGAAACTCGGCCCAAGGTTCGTGACCACGACCGTGAAGTTCAGGAAGCCGCCGCCCAAGTAGGTGATGTCACCGCTCTTCGTCAGCGTGAGATCGACGACGCCGGCGATCTCATCGGTCACCGTGTCCGTCGCGGTGTCGAAAGGACTCGTCACCGTCGCCGTGTTGACCAAGCTGCCGAATGCCGAAGACGCCAGCAGGCCCGTCACCGAGTAGAGAACAGAGCCACCGGCCGACAGGTCGATCGATTCGCTGATGTTCCCCGAGCCAGACGTGTTCCCGCTCCCGCCGCTGAACACTGCCGTCCACGTCACACCGCTCAAGACCCCTACGAACGGATCGCTCACCAGCGCGCCCGTCACGTCGCTTTTGCCCGAGTTCGAGATCGCAATCGTGTACGAGACCAGCTGGCCCGCCACCACCGGGGTCACCGTCACCTTGTCGAGCGACAGGTCCACGTTCCGGTCGATCGGGTCGGTCACCGTGTCCGAGTCCGAGTCGAATGGGCTCGTCACTATCGCCGTGTTCACGAGCGAACCGGTCGCGCTCGATGCCAGCAGCCCCGTCACCGTGTAGACCACCGAACCGCCAGCCGGCAGGTCGATCGTCTCGGCGATGTCGCCCGTGCCGCTGTCCGTCGCGCCTCCGCTGAACACTGCCGTCCACGTCACCCCGCTCAGCACCCCGGCGAATGGATCGCTCACCAGCGCTCCGGTCACGTCGCTCTTGCCGTCGTTCGTGATCGTGATCGTGTACGTCACCGTCTGGCCCGCCACCACCGAGCCGATCGTCACTTTGTCGAGCTCCAGGTTCACGTTCCGCCCGATCTCATCGGTCACCGTGTCTTCGGCCGAGTCGAACGGACTCGTCACCTTGGCCGTGTTCACGAGCGAACCGAAGGCGCTCGACGCCAGCAGGCCCGTCACGCTGTACACCACCTGGCCACCGGCTTCGAGGTCGATGAACTCGGAGATGTTCCCCGTGCCCGACATCGTGCCGCTGCCCTTCGTGAACACGGCCATCCAGCTCACGTTGCTGAGCACACCCGCGAACGGATCGCTCACCGATGCACCCGTCACGTCGCTCTTGCCGGAGTTCTTGATCGTGATCGTGTACGACACGTTCTGGCCGGCAATGACCGGGCTCACCGTCACCTTGTCGAGCGACAGGTCGACGTTCTGCACCACGTCGATGTCGAAAGTCGCTGTGTTGTTCTTAGGATTGGGATCAAATGTGCTGGTCGTCACGACCGCCTTGTTCGTCTGCGTCCCCTGCGGTGTACTCGCCGGCACGGTGTATTGGGCAGTCAACGTCGCTGACGCCTTGCCCGCGAGCGTTCCGATCGTCCATGTGAAATTGCCTGTCACCGGATCGGGGGCGGTGAACGTCCCGACACTCGGAATGATGGTGCCTGGAACGAAACCGGCGGGCCATGTGTCCGCGACGACCACGTTGTTCGCCGCCGACGTGCTCGTGTTGGTGACAGTGATGGTGAATGTGTGATTCACACCGTCGCCGGCCGTCACCACCGGCACGTCGCCGGTCTTATCGATCTTCAAGTCCACCGCAGGACAATCGATACTCACCGTTGCGGCCCTGCTGTCCGAAACCTTGAAGGTCTGCGAAGCATACGAGACGACAACTGTATTGGTGATCGTGGTGCCGCCGATGATCGACGGATTCACCTGCACCCTGAACGTCACGGTCGTGGCGGCACCCGGAGCCAGCGAACCACCTTGCGGCGAGGGCGTTCCCGTGGCCCCGACGCCGAGCTGGAAACGTACGCCGGAGCCAGTGAACTCCGCCTGATCCTCGTCCAATAAATCCGTCATCGGCCCGGCATTCGCGCCGGCGGTGATCACGAGACTGCCGGGAACATAGGTCGTATTCGTGGGAATCAAGTCTTCGAGCACCACGTTCGTCGCGCCGTCGAACAGCCCAGCCGCATTGCTGACCTGTACGGTGTACTCCAACGTGTCGCCAGGATCGACCACGCCGCCGTTGAGATCCTCCACCGTCTTCGTAACAGCGATACCCGGCTGGTAGATGTCGATAGCGCTCGTGATGACACCCGGGTAATACTGGTCCTGGGTGCTGGTGACGCGAATCTGGGCACCCGTATCTCCATTTTGAATGATGTTGTCGGCCGTCACGAGGTCGGCGTCGAAGCCGAACTGATTCACGTAGTCAGGATTCTTCGACGTCACCAACAGGCCACGGTTGGAAATGGTGCTGTTGAAAAAGTTATTGGCCGGATTCGCCGGCACGTCGGACAGCAGTGTCTCGGATGCACTCGATTGACTCTTGAAGTACGCCTGATCGCCCGTGATTCCGAGGTCCCCTTCGTATGTCACGAAGCCGAGTGTGGCGTTGACAGGCCCGGTCTGGGGTGCCTGGAACCCCGAGTAGGGAATCGTCACATTCCGATTGGCGGCGGAATTATCGTTGACGTCGGCGAATCCCTGAAACACGGTCAGATTACGCGGCACCTCGCCCGGCGAGCCGGGGGCGGAATAGGCCACCACGAGTGACCAACCGTTGCACGTGTTCTTCGCGCCCTCCTGCCCCTGCACATTTGCCACGGTGTAGGTTCCGGCACCGGTAACAAGGCTCTTCACGTCGACGTAACACTGGTAGGTCTGGATGTCTGTGCGACCCACCACGCCGCCGACTACCTTACCGACCAGGGCTCCCGTGAGCGTCGCATAGGCTCCTGCTCCGACCTTGAACTTCACGGTCTCGAGAAGGGGGTCCGGCACCGTGTCGGCACACCGCCCGCCCCAGTAGAGCCGGGCGAACTCGACGTTTGCCCCGACCGGGATCACGAGATCGGCGGAAGACGAGTTGAACGTGCTGGTGTCGGAATCGATGTCCACGTACGCCATGTTCCAGTAATCGTCGTTGAGCGTGTTTTGTGGGCCCGTGCCGTTGCGTGCCGCAATCGCCTCCGGTGAGTCGCCCGGCGCGGTCATCAACGTGTTGGCCGCAAAACTGATGTTGCCGGTGAGGTTTGCCGCGAAGACCGGTGTGAAGGGCGTAACCACAGCGAGCGCCAGCCGATCCTCGAGCTTCTCGCCACTGAATCTGGCCAGCCGGTTCCGCCGCACGGGCTGCCTGCCGCGCGACCGGCCGGCGGCCGCGCTCGGAGCCCGGGACCGCGGCGGGAAAAGCGTGTCGAAGATGTTCACGGCTGATTCCTCGTATCTGGTGAGCGAAACCAAAAAGGCCGGCGCGAACGAACGCCCGATGGCGTTCACTCGCGCCGGCCCACGCGTGGCAGAACCCCCGGCACAGCCGGGTGTTCCCTCAACTCGTTGTCCGACGATGGCTTGTCTGTGCGACTCGGCCGCCGTGACATCGCGGTCGCGGCTGCCTCGTCGTCCGATTCATACGCAGCGCCGCGCGGCCACGGCAAAAAGAGCGGCCAATTCGTGGCCCGTCTCGCGCCAGACCTTCAAGGCCGCAACGACTTGCGCGCCTTGCAGCCGATCACACGACACCTGCGCGGCGTGGCGTCAGGCAGCTGCCGCGTCGGGCCGGGCCGCCAGCCGGGCCGGCGGCGCGAGCCGGAAGAGGGCGAACAGCTCCTCCGCCGTCATGCCGCTGGCGGCAGGCGCCTCGGCCTGGGAGAGAATGGTGTCCGACAGGTTCCGCTTGCGCCGCAGCACCTCGTCGATCCGTTCCTCGATCGTGTCCACGGAGAGAAACCGCGTCACGGTCACGGCCCCCGCCGCCCCGATCCGGTGGGCCCGGTTGATCGCCTGGTCCTCGACCGCCGGATTCCACCAGCGATCGAAGAGAAACACGTATTGCGAGAACTGCAGGTTGAGCCCCACCGCACCGGCTCCGTAGGAAAGCAGGAGCACGGAGTGCTGCTTGTCGTGCTTGAACCGCTGAATCGCCTCGTCGCGGGCCACGGTCGACATCCCGCCGTGATACTCGAGGGCCCCGAACCGGCCGAGATCGTCCCGCAGCCGGCCGAGCGTCTCCACCCACTGGCTGAAAACGAGCGCCTTGCGGCCGCTGGCCTGCACCTCCTCCAGGTCGGCCTTGAGGCACTCGAGCTTCGCGCTCTCCCCGGTGGCGGTGTCGAAATTGCAGATCTGCTTAAGCCGTAGCACCAGCTCGAAGACGTGCCGGATCGTGGCCTCCTCGCCCATCCCCGCCAGCCGCAGCACGCCCTCCTCCTCGGCCCGGCGGTAGGTCTCTCGCTGGTCAACGCCGAGCTCGATCCGCTCGTCCCGATTGAGCCGCGGCGGCATGTCCTTGAGCACCTTGTCCTTCGTGCGCCGCAGCACGTGGTCCGAGACGGCGGCGCCCATCACCTTCGGCGCCATCCGGGAGTTCAGATGGCCCGGCGCCACGAACTCGAAAATTCCGACGAGATCCTCGGAGCTGTTCTCGATCGGCGTGCCGGTCAGTGCCCAGCTGCGGCCCCGCGTCACCGACCGCACCGCCTGGCTCGTTTGGCTGGAACGGTTTTTGATCCGCTGCGCCTCGTCGAGCACCACGAGGTCGAACGTCAGGCCGAGTTCCGCCACCAGGTCGCGGTCGCGGACGAGCACTTCGTAGTTCGCCACCTTCACCGGCACATCCGGCAGCGTCCACTGCCAGCGCCGCCGCTGGGGGTCACCCTCGACGACGGCCACCACCAGTTCCGGCGCCCAGTCGGCGAGCTCGCGGGTCCAGTTGCTCACCAGCCCCTTCGGGCAGACCACGAGCACACGCCGCGCCTCCCCGGACCGCACGAGCAACCGGATCGACGAGATCGCCTGCATCGACTTGCCGAGGCCCATCTCGTCGGCGAGCACGGCGCCGTGTCGCGGCATGAGAAACGCCATGCCGTCGAGCTGGAACGGAAACGGCTGCCGCGGAAACTCGAGCCGCCCGGCCTGGAGCATCGTCTCGAGGTCCGGCTGGAGCAGATAAAAGAACCGCTCCGACAACTTGACGACGTCCTTCGGAGGCGCAATCCGCGTGCGCGGGCGAGCGCCGGGAGTTTCGTCACCGCCGGCGGCGTCGCTGCACGGTCGCCCTGGGCGGGGAGCCGGCGGCCTGGGCGGCGGGGGCGGCGACGCCGCGCATGCAGCACGTGGAAAGCGGCAGCTCGTCACCCGGGGCATGACATCCAGCAGCGGCAGCCGCGCCGGCCGCACGACGACGTCCGCCAGCGGCAGCCGCAACGCGGCCAGCTGCGGCAGCCGCGCCGCGACGGGCGGCATGACGGCGACTTCCGGCAGGACAAGGTCGGGCCGCCGCACGGATCGCACGACCGCCCGCACGCCAAGATGCTCGTCGCCCATGGAGCCTCCGGCGGCGATCAGTGCCGCTGCGCCTCGTCGATCGCCGCGCGGATCCGCTCGAACGGCTCGCACAGGTCCACGGCCGCCCCCAACGCGGCGAGCCGGTCGCGAACGTCCAGCTCGCCCGATGCGTCCGCATCGTGGGGCCGCACGCGGGCGGCGCCGATGACGAATCCGGCCGCCGCCCCATCCGTATCGGCCCGCTGCACCAGGGCCACGGGTAGGGACGTGTGGGGACGCACCTGGAGCATCGACTCGACGTCGGTCAGCACGACCTCGGGCTGCGTCGTTCCCTCGGCGAGGAGCGTGGCGCCAATCTGCCGGCCGTGCAGGTGCCCATGGAGCGTGGGGCCGTAC
>JBIPLS010000022.1:0-25611 GCA_044368305.1 Pirellulales bacterium | reverse complement strand
TGTCGCGGTCCGATCTGGCCAAGGTCATCAAGGGCTTCCGCGAGTCGTTCGACCAAGTCGTCATCGACGCCGGACCTGTGCTCGCGTTCGCCGACGCGCTCCTGCTCGGACAGCAGAGCGACGCGGTGATCGTGGCCACCATGCGGGACGTGAGCCGCGTGCCGCTGGTGACCGCCGCTGTGGACAAACTCCGCGGCGTGGGTGTCCGGGTGCTGGGCACGGTGATGAACGGCGTCTCGGACTCGACGTCGCGGCGGCTGTACGCGTCGCCGGCGCCGACCTGAACCTCCCGGCCTGCCGCGGGGCGGCCGAGCAGGGGCCAATGACGGAGCGGGTGCGATGAAGCTTGTGCCGATCCTGCGAGGCGAGCCGGCGGCGGGCCGGGCCGCGGTGGCCGAGGCCGATGCCACGGAGACCTCGCGGGCCGGCGGACTGGCGATGCTCGCCGCCGTGGTGGCCCTCGTGGCGATCGTCACGGTCGTCCAAGGCACGTGGACCGATCGCTGGGGCAAGGCCAGCGACGGGGCCGCCCTCGAGCAGGACGCCCGGATTCTCGAGAAGGCGTTTCCGCAGCGGTTCGGCGACTGGGAGTTCGACGCCGATTTCCAGGCGGATCCCAAGGAGCTGGAACGTGCCGGGGCGGTCGGGCACGTCGCCCGGACGTACCGCAACGTCCGCACCAAGACGCGGGTGTCGGCGTTCGTGGTCTGCGCCACCGGCTACAACGCCTCGGGCCACACGCCGGATCGGTGCTACCCGGCCTCCGGTTTCGAGATCGCGGAGACGGAGCACCGGCACACGGTGCCACTGCCCGACGGCGGGAAGGCCGAGGCCTGGACGGGCACGTTCCGCAAGCCGGGGCAGACGCTGCGGATTTTTTGGACCTACGGCGGGGACGGCCGGTGGCTGGCCCCGCAGCTCGCCCGCATCGAGCTCGCCGACCGGGACGCCGTGTACAAGCTCTACGCCATTATCGACGAGACGCAGATCAAGACCGCCCAGTCGATGCAGGAATGCGTCGATTTCCTGGCCGCCCTGCTGCCGGCGCTCGACACGGCCGTGGCGACGGCGCGGGCGGCCGGGGAAACCGCCCCCCGCCAGGGGTCCGGGAACGCCGCGGCCGCGCCGGGGAACGGACCCGCATCCGGCTGAATCCACCGCCGCGGCCCCCCCTCCACTTTGTGGATTCGGCCGGCGCCGGTATCGTCTGATCCGCGGGAACCGACCATCCGGGCCCCGGCAGCGCCACAGACAACACAGGAGGTTCGATCGTGTCGCCAAACTCGAAGCGGGCTCTGATCACGGGCATCACCGGCCAGGACGGCTCCTATCTCGCCGAGCTCCTTCTCGACAAGGGCTACGAGGTGCATGGGCTGGTGCGGCGATCGAGCACCTTCGGCACCCAGCGGATCGAGCATCTCTACCGCGATATCCACGAGGTCGAGCGGCCGCTCGTGCTGCATCATGGCGACATGGCCGACGGCAACGGGCTGGCCCGGCTGATCCGCGAGATCCGGCCCACCGAGGTCTACAATCTCGCCGCCCAGAGCCACGTGCGTGTGAGCTTCGACCAGCCCACGTACACGGCGGACGTGACGGCGGTCGGCACGCTCCGGCTGCTGGAGGCGATCCGCGATTTCCAGGACGCGGTCGGCTACCAGATCCGGTTCTACCAGGCCTCGAGTTCGGAGATGTACGGCAAGGTGGTGGAGACGCCGCAGTCGGAAACGACGCCCTTCTACCCCCGTTCCCCGTACGGCGTCGCCAAGCTGTACTCCCACTGGATCACGGTGAACTACCGGGAGAGCTACGGCCTGCACGGCTCCTGCGGCATCCTCTTCAACCACGAGAGCCCGCGGCGCGGCGAGACGTTCGTGACGCGGAAGATCACCCGGGCGGCGACCCGCATCAAGCTCGGCCTGCAAAAGAAGCTCTATCTCGGCAACCTCGACGCCAAGCGGGACTGGGGCTTCGCCGGCGACTACGTCGAGGCGATGTGGCTGATGCTCCAGCAGGACGAGCCCGACGACTACGTCATCTCCACGGACGAGACCCACTCGGTCCGCGAGTTTTGCGAGAAGGTGTTCGGGCGACTCGACATGGACTACCGCGACTTCGTCGAGATCGATTCCCGGTATTTCCGCCCCGCCGAGGTGGACCTGCTGCTGGGCTGCTCGCAAAAGGCCCGCACCAAGCTGGGCTGGCAGCCACGGGTGTCGTTCGACGAGCTCGTGGCCCTGATGGTGGAGTCCGACATGGGCCTGGCCCGCAAGGAGCAGGTGCTGCTCGCCGCGGGCCACGACATCGGCCTGCCGAACCGCTAGGAAAGACGCTGGCGACATGCTCGACCTCGCGACCAAGCGGATCGTCGTCACCGGGGGAGCGGGATTCCTGGGGAAGGCCGTCTGCCGCGTGCTCGCCGCCCGCGGCGTGCCCGCCGAGCGGATCTTCGTGCCGCGGCGGGCCGACTTCGACCTCACGGTCGAGTCGGCCGTCGAGCGGCTCTACGACGTGGCCCGGCCCGACGTCGTCATCCATCTCGCGGCGGAGGTGGGAGGGATCGGGGCCAACATGGCCCATCCGGGGCGGTTCTTCTACGCCAACATGGCGATGGGCCTGCACCTGGTGGAGCATGCCCGCCGCCGGGGCCTCGCCAAGTTCGTCCACACGGGTACCGTTTGCGCCTACCCGAAGCACTGCCCGATCCCGTTCCACGAGGACGAGCTCTGGAACGGCTATCCGGAGGAGACCAACGCGCCGTACGGAGTCGCGAAGAAGGCGCTCTTCGTGATGCTCGACGGCTACCGTCGCGAATACGGCCTGAAGAGTGCCGTCGCCGTGCCGGTGAACCTCTACGGCCCGGGCGACAACTTCGACCCGGCGTCGAGCCACGTGATTCCGGCGCTCGTCCGCAAGTGCGAGGAGGCCCGCCGCGCCGGGTCGAAGGAGGTCGTCTGCTGGGGCACGGGTGCCGCGACCCGCGAGTTCCTCTACGTGGACGACGCGGCCGAAGGGATCGTGCGGGCCGCCGAGGTCATGGAGGATCCGCTCCCCATCAACCTCGGTGGCGGCATGGAGATCCCGATCCGCGACCTCGTCGGGCGGATCGCCGCGGCCTGCGGCTATACGGGGCGGATCACCTGGGACACTTCCAAGCCCGACGGCCAGCCCCGGCGGGGCCTCGACATCTCCCGGGCCCGCTCGCTGCTGGGCTGGGAGCCGCGGCAGGACTTCGACGCCGGCCTCGCGGCGACGGTGGGCTGGTGGCGTGAACAGGAGGCCGCCGGCGGTTGAAAACCGCGGCAGCCGGCCGGAGAATCCCGGCTCTTCCTGGCCCGTCACCCCGTCGTCCGAAAGGCAGCCCATGTCAGCCGCAGCGCCCGCGTTTCGCATCGAGTCCGACAGCATGGGGGAGGTGCGGGTGCCCGCCGACCGCTACTGGGGCGCCCAGACGGAACGGTCGCGTGACAACTTCAAGATCGGGGTCGATCGCTTCCAGTGGGGCCGGGCGATCAAGAAGGCGCTCGGCATCCTCAAGAAGGCGGCGGCGCTGGCCAACGGCGACCTCGGGCAGCTGCCCGCCGCCACGGTGAAACTCATCGTGCAGGCGGCCGACGAGGTGATCGCCGGCAAGCTCGACGACCATTTCCCGCTCGTCGTCTTCCAGACGGGCAGCGGCACGCAGTCGAACATGAACGCCAACGAGGTGATCTCCAACCGGGCCATCGAGATCGCCGGAGGCACGATGGGCTCGAAAAAGCCGGTTCACCCCAACGACGACGTCAACCGCGGCCAGTCGTCGAACGACACCTTCCCCACGGCGATGCACATCGCGGCCGTCGAGGTCATCCACGACCGGCTCCTGCCCGCGGTCCGGCAGCTGCGCGACGTCTTTCTGGCCCTGGAGAAGAAGCACGCCGATCTCGTGAAGATCGGCCGCACGCACCTCCAGGACGCCACGCCGATCACGCTCGGCCAGGAGATCTCGAGCTGGCGGGCCCAGCTCGACGACCGGATCGCCGGCATCGAGCGGGCCCTGCCGGGCCTCTACGAGCTCGCCATCGGCGGCACGGCCGTGGGCACGGGCCTCAATGCCCATCCCCGATTCGGCGACGCGGCGGCCGGCTACATCGCCCGGGAAACGGGCCGGCCTTTCGTCTCGGCCCCCAACAAGTTCGCGGCGCTCGCGGCCCACGACGCGCTCGTCGAGGTGAGCGCCGCGGAGCGCGGCCTGGCGATGGCGCTGCTGAAGATCGCCAACGACATCCGCTGGCTGGCCAGCGGGCCGCGGTGCGGGATCGGCGAGATCTCGATCCCGGAGAACGAGCCGGGCAGCTCGATCATGCCGGGCAAGGTGAACCCGACCCAATGCGAGGCGCTGACCATGGTCTGCGCCCAGGTGTTCGGCAACGACGCGGCCGTGGCCTTCGCCGGGAGCCAGGGCAATTTCCAGCTCAACGTCTACAAGCCGGTGATGATCCACAACGTGCTCGAGAGCGCGGACCTGATCGCCGACGCCTGCGACTCGATGCGGGTGCACTGCGCCACGGGAATCGAGCCGAACCTCGCCCGCATCCGGCACCACCTCGACGACTCGCTGATGCTCGTCACGGCCCTCAATACCCACATCGGCTACGAGAAGGCCGCCAAGATCGCCAAGCAGGCCCACCTCGAAGGCACGAGCCTCAAGGAGGCGGCGGTCGCCCTGGGCTACGTCACGGCGGAGCAATACGACCAGTGGGTGGTGCCCGTGGAGATGACCCGGCCGCTTTCCGCCTGAGCCCGGCGCGGCACGGTCGCGATCACCCGGCCGCGGGCGTCGGCAGGAGCTCGGGCTCGGCGGGCTTCCGGGCCGGGGGAGGCGGCCCGGCCTCGCGGGTCGCCGGATCGCGGGGCGGCAGCTGCCGGGCCCGCGCGTCGGCGCCGATCGCATCGAAGTTCTGCGTGATCACGCCGCGGCTGAACACGCCGGGCCGCGAGTGGCCGTAGTCCAGGTACAGGCTAGCGTCCCGCTGGCGGGCGCGGCGATGGGCGTCGAAGTAGGCCTTGCCCGGCCAGGGCCCCTCCGCCAGGAAGACGCCGTTGTATTCGAGCAGCGAGCCCTTGCGGAAATGGAGCTGCGAGATGGAGCGGTTGTAGTCGACGATCGCCCGATAGTAGCCGCTCTCGGCCTCCGCCAGCCGCCGCTGCGCGTCGAGAACCTGGTCGAAGGTCACCGTGCCATTGTCGTAGGCCGCCTGGGCGGCCTCCACCTGCCGCTCGGCGGCGACGCGGCGATTGAAGTTCGTCTGGGCGAGGGCGAAGTTCGTGTCCACGTTGCGGACGGCCTCCACCAAGGCGTGCGACGCCTCCAGCTCCTGGTCCTGCAGCCGGGCCCGCTCCCGGGCCAACTGCAGTTGATGGTGACGGACGGTCGCCAGCTCGCGGCGGAAGCCCAGCGGCATGAGGAACTGGGCCCCGGCCTGCCACTCCTGGAACTGGCCGCTGAGGAGCGTCGAGTAGGCGTCGGTGCCGACCAGCGGGTCGGTGCCGTTGGCGTCGTAGGGGGCGTAGTTCTGGTTGATCAGTTCCTGGCCCATGCCCAGGAACCGCCACCGGCCCACGAGGTCGAGCCGGGGAAGGATCAGGTTCTTGGAGGCGGTCAGTTCGAGTTCCCGCTGCTTGATCACCCACTTCTGCTTGCGGAGCTCCGCCGACCGGGAGAGCGCCTCCACCAGCGACTGCTGCCAATCGAACGCGATGCGGGCGGTCGTCGGCTCGTCGGCCGGGCGGATCAGGCGGCCGTCGCTGGCCGAGATGCCCATCATGTAGCGGAGCCGGCTTTCGGAGCGGTAGACATCGGTCAGCGCCTGCTCGACCTCGCTGCGGAAGAAGAAGTACTGCTCCCGGGCCTGGGCCTCCTTGGCGGCCTCACCCCCTCCGGCCGACACCACGTACAAGCCGTGCACCTTCCGCCAGGCCTCGAGGGCGCTGTCGCGGCCGGCCTTGCGGGCCTCGAGGTTGCGGTAGGAAAAATAGAGCTCCCAGTAGGCCTGCTCGGTGTCACTGACCAGATTGCGGACGCCGGCCTCGAAATCCGCCAGCGAGATGTCGGAGTTGATGCGGGCCAACAGGACGCCGCGGAACGCCGGCCGGCCGTAGATGTTCTCGAACGAGTCGGGGCCGGCGATCCGGTTGTAGGTCACGCCGGCGCCCTGGAGGAGCGGCTGGCTGAACGTGAAGTCGTAGTTGGTGGTGAACGTCGAGGGGACGCCGTCCTGGCGGATGGGAGAGTTGTTGTTGTCGTAGAGCGTCGAGTTCGCGAAGCCCCACGTGGCACCGGTGGCGGTCCGCTTGGTGATCCCGCTCGTCCAGTTGCCGGTGTCGCCGAGGAACTGCTGCTGGAAGATGAAGGTGCCTACGCCGCCGATGTTCTGCGGCCGGTTCTGTCGCTCCCAGGTGAGCGAACTGGAAAGCTGGGCGTCGAACAGGGCCAGGGCGCTCTCCACGCCGCGAAACGGGTCGGTCTCCGTGATCGCCGGATCGTAGATGCTGGGTGTGACCTGGGGGTTGGTCAGCAGCGACACCGGCGGCTCGCCGGTCTGGGGGCGGGGCCCGCCGAAGCTACCGAAGCGGCCGCCGATGTTCCGCAGGATCTTGCCGTTCTCGAGCGCCGTGCGCACCGCCTCCTCGAGCGACAGCTCCCAGATCGAGTCGTACTTGGGGTTCGAGAGAGTCACCGGCTCGACGGCCGCGGCGGCCTCGGCGAGCGGCTCCTGGCAGGTGTCGGGGTACTCGAGTTTCTGGATCGCCCCCACGTAGTGCGACAGGTCGCCGTCTTCGAAGAAGTAGAACGGCTGTCGCGGCGCACAGCCTCCCGCCACGAGCGAGAAGCTCGTCAAGGCCACCCAGATGAAACGACCGCTGCGAGGCACGGGGAGCTCGATGCCGGGTTCGTCGCTTCGCGGGAACGCGAAGGCCGCCGCTGCGCCTTGAGGGAACCGGCGACCGCCTGTCGGCGGCTCGGTCCCGGCACGGCGCCCCCCGACTCCGTGCCCGCACCGCGTGCACCAAGGCGCAGCGGCAGCACTGGAACTATCGGGTTCCCCGGCCGCAAACTTGGAGCAATCGTCACTCTCCGCCCGACCGACCCCGCCCGGTGGCAAGCTGCGCAGGCCAGGTGGCCGTGGTGGACACGGTCAGCCCGCCATCGGCGGCCGTTAGGAACCGGGCGGCACATCCGGGAAACCTGGCGATCAATTCCGCTCCGGCCCGGGGACCAAGCACGCTGGCGGCGGTCGCCAGGGCGTCGGCCGTCGTGCAGTCCGGTGCGATCACGGTGACGGCGGCCGGCCCGCCGACGCCCACACCCGTCCGCGGATCGACGATGTGGCTGTACCGCCGCCCGTCGATCTCGACGACCTGAAACGCGTCGCCCGACGTGGTCACCGCGGCGTTGGCGAGCACGAGCGTTTCCGCCGGCGCGGCTGCGCCCGGCATGCCGCGGACGGCGATCCGCCAGCCCGGCGCGCCTGGCGGAGGGCCCGACGCCGCCACGTCTCCGGAGGCGTCGATCAGGGCCGCCTCGATGCCTCGCCCACGAAGCACCTCCAGCACGCGGTCGGAAGCGTAGCCCATGCCGATGCCGCCGAGATCCAGCCGCGTCCCGGGCCGGGGTAGCCTTACGGCCCGGGAGTCGACCACCAGTTCCAGGGCCCGGGGGCCGACGGCCGCCAGGGCCGCCGCCAACTTGTCGGGGCGGGGCAGCCGCCCGGAACGCCGCGCCTGCCGCCACAGAGTGGTCAGCGGCCCGACTGTCGGATCGAACGCGCCGTCGCTCGCGTCGCGGAACGCCACGGCCCGCTCCAGGACCCGCCACAGGTCGGGGCCGACCGGCACCGGCTGCGTCGTGGGCGCGGCGGCCGAGAGCCGGGACAGTTCGCTGGCCGGGTCGTAGTCGGAGAGGATGCCCTCGATTCTCGCCACCTCGGCGAAGGCGGCCGTCAGCGCCTCCCGGCCGGCCGCATCCGTCGGCGCGTGGAGCGTAATCGTCCAGGGGACGCCCATCAGCCGCCGCGTGTCGCTGACCCGCGCCGTATCGGCCGCCGGACGGCACGCGGCCGCCGCCGCCAACAACAACGCTGTGCTTCGCCAGGTGCCGCGGTAGAATCCCGACATCATGTCCGCTCCGCCCCTGCACCCCGCCGTCGCGATCACCTTCGAGTGCACGCCCCTGCGGAGCGTGCCGCGGTTCGACGTGCCACTCGACGCCTCACCCGGCTACCGGGCGTGGCTGGAGCGATTCCAGCGGGCGGTGGGCCGGCACGGGACGCGGAACACGTACTATCTCACCGACGGTTCGTGCACCTTCCAGTTTACGAACAATCCGGCCGCCGGGTGGACCCGGTTCGCCTTCGAAGGCACGGTGCTCACCGACGAGGCCGACGCCCGGACGATCGGCAGCGACCTGGTGATCGATCTCGACGGCGAGACCTGCGACTGGCTGACGCAGCCGGCCGTCGAGTGGCTGCGACTCTCGGTGAAGCACGCCGTGGAAGCCGAGTTCGACCGCTACATCGCCGCCGGCGACCTGTCGCGGGCCCTGGAGCGGCTCGCCCGTGAGCAGGCCGCCAGCGACGCGGCCGGCGGTTTTCTCGGCATGAACTTGTGATGCACGGCAGCCGGGGCGGCCATGCCCCCCGGGGTGGCGGTCACGCCGTCGTTCGCTGCCGGATCTCGAGGAGCACGCTCTCGTTGTCGCTGCCGTGGATCGGCCAGGCGGCGATGCGGCGAACGAGCACCCGCTTGGCCAGCCCGCGGAGCCGCGCCGCCGCCTTCTCCGCCTCCCAGCGCGGCCCCTTGACCACGAGCATCCGTCCGTAGCTGCCGCACAGCGGCTCGAACCAGCGCAGGAGCTTCTCCAGCGGCGCCACCGCCCGGACGACCAGGCTGTCGAAGCGGCCAGGGCCGGCGGTGCGGGCAGCCACGACGGCCTGGGCCGCGGTCGCATGCACCGGCATCGCCAGGCCGATCTCGGCGAGGATCGCGGTCACGGCCCGGGCCTTCTTGGCCACGCTCTCGGCCAGCTCGACCCGCAGGTCGGGCCGGAGGATGGCCAGCAGCACGCCCGGCACACCGCCGCCGGTGCCCACATCGAGCACCCGCTCGCCCCGGGCCAGGTGGGCAGCGAGCGCCGCGCTGTCGACCAGATCCCGCGCGACGAACCGCTCCGGGTCGGCGTGGCGGGTGAGATTCAGCCGCTCGTTCCAGCGCCACAGGCTCGCCGCATAGGCGGCGAGCCGGGCGGCGTTCTCTTCGGCACCGGCGATCCCGTGCCGGGCCGCCGCGGCGACGATCGTCGCCGCCAGGTCCGCGTCGCTCACTTGATGAACAGCATCTCGCGGTAGGTCGGCAGCGGCCACAGGTCGTCCGGCAGGAGGACCTCGATCTGGTCGGCCGTCTCCCGCAGGGCGGCCATCGCCGGGATCACGTCGGCGTGGAAGTGGCTGACCTCGGCCCGCACGTCGCCGCCACCGTGATGGCCCAGCGCCTGCTCCAAGGCCTCGATCCGCGACTCGAACTCGCCCACCAGGCGCGTCAGCTTCTCGAGCGTGCCCATGTGGGGCGACTGGCCGAGGCTCTTGAGCTTGGTGGCGATGTCCACCAGTTCGCCCTGGTAGCGGTAGCCGGCGGGCAGGATCATCGTCTTGGCGATCTGCAGGGCCGCTTGGGCCTCGGTGTTGATGTCCTTGCAATACCGCTCCATGTAGATCTCGTAGCGGCTCTGCATCTCCCGCCGCGAGAGGACGCCGTATTTCTCGAACATCTCCAGGTTCTTGGGAGCGACGAGCTGGTCGAGGGCCTCGGGCGTGGCCCGATTGTTGGGCAGGCCCCGCCGGGCCGCCTCCTCGTGCCACTCCTGCGAATAGCCGTTGCCGTTGAAAATCACGGCCTTGTGCTCGGCGATGATCTTCTGCAGCAGCTTCTCCACGGCGGCCGGCAGCTTGGCCAGGTCGCCACCGGTCGCCTTCTCCAGCTCCGCGGCGATGGAGTCGAGGCTCTCGGCCATGATCGTGTTCAGGGCCACGAGCGGCCCGGCGATCGACTGGCTCGAGCCCACCGCCCGGAACTCGAACTTGTTGCCCGTGAAAGCGAAGGGGCTGGTGCGATTGCGGTCGCCGGCGTGCTTGGGAAGCGGCGGCAGGGTGTCCACGCCCACGGTCAGCGTGCCGGTGCTCTTGGAGCTGGTGGCCTTGCCCTTTTCGATCTGCTCGAAGACGTCGGAGAGCTGCTCGCCGAGGAAGATGGAGATGATCGCGGGAGGCGCCTCGTTGGCCCCGAGCCGGTGGTCGTTCCCGCTGGAGGCGACGACGGCCCGGAGCAGGTCGCCGTGCAGGTGGACCGCCCGGATGACGGCGGCACAGAAGACGAGGAATTGCATGTTGGCATGCGGGGTCTCGCCCGGCTCCAGCAGGTTGCCGAGCCTGCAGCCCAGCGACCAGTTGACGTGCTTGCCGGAGCCGTTGATACCGGCGAAGGGCTTCTCGTGGAGCAGGCAGGCCATGCCGTACTTCTGGGCCACCCGCGTCAGCGTCTGCATGATCGTCTGCTGGTGGTCGGTGGCGATGTTGGCGTTCTCGTAGATCGGCGCGATTTCGTACTGGCTCGGCGCCACCTCGTTGTGCCGCGTCTTCACCGGCACGCCGAGTTTGTAGAGCTCCCGCTCCGAATCCATCATGAAGGCCAGCACCCGCTCCGGGATCGCGCCGAAGTACTGATCCTCGAACTCCTGCCCCTTCGGCGACTTGGCGCCGAACAGCGTCCGGCCGCTCATCGTCAGGTCGGGCCGGGCGAAGAAGAAGTTGCGGTCGATGAGGAAATACTCCTGCTCCGGTCCCGCCGATGCGGTGACCTGGCCCACGTCCTTGTGGCCGAAGAGCGCCAGCACGCGGCGGGCCTGCTTGTCCACGGCCTGCATGGAGCGGAGGAGCGGCGTCTTCTTGTCGAGCGCCTCGCCCGTCCACGCGCAGAAGGCGGTGGGTATGCAGAGCGTCGTGCCGTTGGGGTTGTCGAGAATGTAGGCCGGGCTGGTCGGGTCCCAGGCGGTGTAGCCGCGGGCCTCGAAGGTGGCCCGCAGGCCGCCCGACGGGAAACTGGAGGCGTCGGGCTCGCCCTGGATCAGTTCCTTGCCGGAGAACTCGGCGATCGCGTCACCGTCGCCGGTCGGCGTCAGGAAGCTATCGTGCTTCTCCGCGGTCAGCCCGGTGAGCGGATAGAAAACGTGCGCGTAGTGCGTGGCGCCCTTTTCGATCGCCCAGTCCTTCATCGCCAGGGCCACGGCGTCGGCGATGCCCGGATCGATCGGCTTGCCCTGCTTGATCGTGGCCTGCAACGCCTTGTAGACGCTCTTCGGCAGCCGATCCTTCATCACCGCTTCGCTGAACACGTTGGAGCCGAAGATCTCGCTCGTCGGCGTCTCGCGGAAGTTCCACGCCTGGCCGTTGGACTTGTAGCTGTTGATGGCGGCGATCGCGTTGGCGCGGGCAACGGTCATGACGGAGTCCTTCCTTCTGGGCTTCAGGGGGGGAGACGAGTGCAGACGCGGGGCGGCGGCCCGCTCATCGAACGGGTTCGACATTCCCGGTGATCGAGCCTGTCGCAGCCAGAAGAAGAAATCAGCGACGGGCTCTTCGACCGGAATCGATCCTAGCGGCGTGGGAAACCGGGTTCAAGAACCCCCGACGGCCGGCGGTCATCGCGCCGCCGTGGCCCGCGCGGCGGGCCGCACGGAGGCCCGCGCGGTGGCCCGGCGGGCCACTTCGATGGCGGCGTCGAGCGTTTGGTCGGCCGCCGGCTGGGCGATCACGCCGTCGATCGGCCGGGCCGTCACGTGCACGGCGACGTCGGGCTCGACCCCCACGCGGCTGTAGGGCAGCCCCCGCGGCGAGAAGAACTTCGCCGTCGTCAGCCGCATGCCCACGCCCGCCGACTCCAGCGGGAAGATCCCCTGGATCGATCCCTTGCCGTAGCTCCGCGTGCCGACGATCGTGCCCCGTCCATGGTCGCGGATGGCACCGGCGAAGATTTCGCTGGAACTGGCCGAGTCGCCGTCGATGAGTACCACCAGCGGCATCCGCCAGGTGCCGGGCCGGCCGGCCGTGTAGTTGAAGTCCTCCTCCGGACTCCGGCCCCGGGTGGCCACCACCAGGCCGCGCTCGAGAAACAGGTCGGCGACGTCCACGGCGGCCGACAGCAGCCCGCCGGGATTGCCCCGCAGGTCGATGACCAGGGTCCGCATGCCCGCCGCGTCGAGGCGGCGGAGCGTCGCTTCGAGGTCGGCCGCCGTCGTCTTCTGGAACGACGAAAGCTTGAGGTAGGCCACGCCCGCCGCGTCGTCGAGAAGCCGCGCGTTCTCCACGCTCGGCACGTCGACGTGCTCGCGCCGGACCGTCACGGCCCGGGCCGGCGACGGCGCTCGCAGGATCGCCAGCGTAACGAGCGAACCCTCCGGACCCTGCAGCAATTGGGCCGCCTCGTCGACGCCCAGTCCGCCCAGCGGCCGCCCGGCAACGCCCACGAGATGGTCGCCGGCGCGGATCCCGGACCGCTCCGCCGGGCTGCCGGGGATGACGTGCACGACGAGCAGGCCGTCGGCCGCCGCCTTCAACTCCACGCCCAGGCCGACGAACTTGCCTTCGATCTGGGCGTAGAGGTCGTCGAGTTGGCCGGTGGTGAGGAAGGCGGAGTACTCGTCGAGGCCGCCGACGGCGGCGGCGGCCATCTCCATCAGGGTGACCGCCGGCGGCACACCGAGCAGCGAGTGGGCGGTGCGGGCGATCGCGGCGGCCCGCGCCTCGGCATCCCCCTGGGTGGCGACGGGCCGCGAGGCCGCGAGTCGGGTGACCTGCTCGCGGTAGAGCGCCCCGCGCTCGGGCGTGGCCTGCGAGGCGTGGAGCGAGGCGAAGGTCGGGTCCTCGAGCGCCACGTCCACGGCGACGCGGCCGCGATCCGCCAGCCGGGTGAAGTCGGGCGTGTCGACGTGGTGCGATGCGATCCGGGCCAGCACCTCCGCATACACGCGGCGGGCGTCGGATTCCGTCAGGGTGGCGAGCTGCCGGCGGAACGCCGGCTCCGCGTGCCGCCGGGCGATGTCGCAGTGCAGCTTGGCCAGGTCGTACCGCTGCACGAGCGCCGGCGGCAGCGTGCCCTTGCGGGCGGCCGTCTCGCAGACGCTGACGATGTCGGCCCAGCGGCCCTGGTCCACGAGCCGCGTCGTGCGGGCGACGAGATCGTCGCCATGGGCATGGGCGGCGGCCGGCGGCTCGGGCGCCACGGGCCCCCACTTGAGCGTGGGCTCCGCCGCCGCACTCGCGGCCCATGCCACCACCGCGGCCGCGATGCCGCCCCACGTCCGGGAGCGGATGCCGGGCGACATCGGGGCGCGGGCGCCAGTCACGGGGCAATCCATTTCGGGAAACCGCATTTTGTCGCGGCGGCCAGCGGTCCGTCCTACGACCGCTCGCGATTATGGAACACGTTTGCCGGCCGGGCAAAAAGCCGCGGTTCGCCGGTGGCGAAAAACGTCGCCCCGCCGGGGCGTCCTGGCCCGACGACCGCTGCAGGTGGCAGCACCGTCGCGGGCGACACGTTGGTACGATGGGGGACGCGGATCCGCCCCCGTTTCGACCCGTACAGCCCGCGGGAATCCCATGACCTCTCCGGCCGGCATGCCTCGTTCCCGGGACGGCATCACCCCCGCAGCCGCGACCGCCGGAGACGAGCCGCCGGCGACGATGGTGCTGCTGGATCGCGTCCGGCGCGGCGACGACGGTGCCGTGAACGGTCTGCTCGAGCGGCACCGGGAGGCGATCAAGCGGATGATCGACCGCCGCATGGATCGCGGCGTGCAGCGGCGGGTCGATGCCAGCGACATCGTGCAGGACGTGCTGCTGGAGGCCAATCGCCGCCTGGGCGAATACCTCTCCAACCCCACGATGCCGTTCCAGCTCTGGCTGCGGCACATGGCACGCGACCGCCTGATCGACGCCCACCGGCGGCACCGCGTGGCCGCCAGCCGGAGCGTCGATCGGGAGGTGCCGCTGGCCCCGGACGACGGCCAGTCCGCCGCCGATCTGGCCGGCGTCGTCGCCGACCGGGAACTGACGCCGGCCGCCGCGGCGACCTGGCACGAGCTGGAGCGGCGGTTCGCCACCGCGGTGGAGGCGCTCGACGAGGCCGACCGCCAGATCGTGCTCCTGCGGCATTTCGAGCACCTCACCACGGCCGAGGCCGCCGAGGCGCTCGGGCTCTCGAAGCCCGCCGCGGGCATGCGGTATCTGCGGGCGATGCGCCGCCTCCGGGCCTTGCTCGGATGATCGACGCCGGTCGCCGGCCAGCGTCGCGGGCCTATCATCAGACAGCGGTTCCCGGGGACTCCCTGCCATGACGCCGACGACTGCCGGCCGACCACGTGCGATCGACGCTCCGCTGTCGGCGGAGCAGGAGGATCGCCTGGCCATGCTGCTCGACGAACTCTCCGCGGTCCGTGGTGGCGCCGCCCAAGCCCGGCTCGAGTCGCTCGCCGCCGCCCATCCCGACCTCGCCGGGCAGTTGCGGGAACTGTTCGCCGCCATGTCGGTCGCCGAGGCCGTGGCCGACGAGTCGACGATCTTCAGCCTCCCCGAGGCCGCCCGCGGCGGGCGGGCGCCGGCCCCGGAGAGCCCCGCCGGGGGCGGCTTTCTTCCGGGCAGCACGCCACTGCCGGCATCGTTCGGCGACTACGAGCTTCTCGAGGAGATCGGCCGCGGGGGCATGGGCGTGGTCTACCGCGCGACGCAGCAGAGCCTCGGCCGCACGGTGGCCCTGAAGATGCTCCTGCGGCGGGACCTGGCGTCCGCCGCCGACCTGGCCCGGTTCCGCAGCGAGGCCGAGGCCGCCGCCCGGCTCGACCATCCCGGAATCGTGTCGATCTTCGAGGTGGGCGAGTGCGACGGTCATCCCTTCTACAGCATGCGGTTCGTCGAGGGCACGACGCTTGCCCGGCGGCTGGCCGCCGGGCCGCTCCCCCCGCGTGAGGCCGCGGCGCTCCTGGCGAAGGTCGCCGACGCCGTGCATGCCGCCCACGGCCGCGGCGTCCTGCATCGCGACCTCAAGCCCTCCAACATCCTCATCGACGAGGTCGGCACGCCGCACGTCTCCGACTTCGGCCTGGCGAAGCGGCTCGAGGACGACGGCTCCGTCACCCACACCGGGGCGATCCTCGGCACGCCCTGCTACATGTCGCCCGAGCAGGCCGCCGGGAGCCGCGGGGACGTCGGCCCGACCAGCGACGTCTGGAGCCTGGGCGCGATCCTCTATCAGATGCTCACCGGCCGGCCGCCGTTCCAGGCCGCCACGCCCATGGACACGCTCCTGGCCGTGCTCGAGGCCGACCCGCCGGTACCCCGGTCGCTGGAACCCGGAGTCGATCGCGACCTGGAGATGATCGCGCTCAAGTCGTTGCAGAAGCCGCAGGATCTGCGGTACGCGACGGCAGCCGACCTCGCCGCCGACCTGCGGTCGCACCTCGCCGGCGAGCCGGTGGCGGCCCGCCGCGGCGGGCTGTCGGACGTCGTCGCCCGGCTGTTCCGCGAGACGCACCATGCCGTCGTGCTGGAGAACTGGGGCCTGTTGTGGATGTGGCACTCGGTCGTGGTGCTCGCCCTGTCGGTCACGACCGACCTGCTCGCCTGGCAGGGGGTGGCCTCCCGCTGGCCGTATCTCGTGCTCTGGGGTGGTGGGCTCGCGCTCTGGGCGCCGATCTTCTGGGCGCTGCGGCATCGCACCGGCCCGGTGACCGCGGTGGAACGGCAGATCGCCCACATCTGGGGCGGCAGCGTGATCGGCAGCGTGATGCTCTTCTGGGTCGAGGCCCTGCTCGAACTGCGGGTGCTCACGCTTTCGCCGGTGCTCGCGCTCCTGGCCGGGATCGTGTTCTTCGCGAAGGCTGCCATTCTCTCCGGAGCCTTCTACGTGCAGGCCGCCGTGCTCTTCGCCACGGCCCTCGTGATGTGCGTCGTGCCCGCCTACCAGCACGTGATCTTCGGGCTCGTGAGCGCGGCCTGCTTCTTCGTGCCCGGACTCAAGTATTATCGGCAACGCGGCCGCACCGACTGAGCGGCCGGGGCCAGCGGGCTGTCGCACGACCGTCCGCCGCGGCTGTCTTTCGGGAGCGGGCCCATGCGGGGAGTCCTGATCGGGATCATCGTGATCGCCGCCCCGGCATGGCGGCCCGCCGCCGCCGGCGATTGGCCGCAGATCCTCGGCCCCACCCGCACCGGCGTGGCTGCCGCCGACGAGCGGCTGGCCGATCGCTGGCCGGAGTCCGGCCCGCCCGTTCGCTGGCGGCGGGAGGTCGGCGCGGGCTACGCGGGCCTGGCCGTCGTCGGCGACCGGGCGATCCTCTTCCACCGCCTGGGCGACCGGGAGATCGTCGAGGCCCTCGACGCCGCGACCGGCCGCACGGTGTGGACCGCCGATGAGGCGACGACGTTTCAGCCGCAGGTCGGCGGCGGCGACGGGCCCTTGTGCGTGCCGCTGGTGCACGACGGTCGGGTGTTCACGTTCGGTGCCCAGGGCGTGCTCGCCTGCCTCGACCTGGCCACCGGCCGCAGACTGTGGTCACGACGCACGCACCGCGAGTTCAACGCCGCCGCGGGGTATTTCGGCGCCGGGTCCACGCCGCTCGTCGTCGGCGAGTTGGTCGTGGTCAATGTCGGCGGCCGCGACGACGCCGGGATCGTGGCCTTCGACCGCCGCACCGGGGAGACGGCCTGGAAACGTACGGCGGAGGCGGCCGGCTACTCGTCACCGGTGGCCGTGGACGTCGCCGGGCGGCCCCACGTGCTCGCCGTCACCCGTTCCGTCTGCCTGCTGCTCGACGCCGCCACCGGCGAAGTCCGCTGGCAGTTCCCGTTCGGCAAACGTGGGCCGACCGTGAACGCGGCCACGCCGCTGGTCCTGCCCGGCGACCGACTGTTCGTCACGGCCGCCTACGGCGTGGGCTGCGTCTGCGCGGAGTTCGACGGCGCCGCCGCGCGGCCGCTGTGGCAGGGGGAGCAGCCCCTGGCGACGCAATACTGCACGCCGTTGCTGATCGACGGCCACCTCTACGGCATCGACGGCCGCGACGACGTGCCGCCCGCGGATCTCGTCTGTGCCGAACCGCGGACCGGACGCGTGCTCTGGCGGGAACGGGGCTTCGGCTACGGCACGCTGCTGGCCGCCGATGGCAGGCTGCTGGCCGCGAAAACCGACGGCGAACTCCTGCTCCTCGTGGCGACGCCCGCGGGGGTGCAAATCCGCGGCCGCTGCCGTCCGCTGGCCGGCACGCTCCGTGCCCTGCCGGCGCTTTCCGGTGGCCGGCTCTACCTGCGGGACGACACGACGCTCATCGGCCTCGACCTGGCACCGTGACCCCGACGCCGAACGGCCGCGGCAGGAAGTCGGCCAGGCGGAACGTGCCCCCGCCGTCGATCACGATCTCGGTATCGGCCGCGCCGAACTCGGCGATCACCTGCAGGCACGCGCCGCAGGGAACGATCCGCGGCACGGGATCGCCGGCCGCGTCGCGGCAGGTGAGCCCCACCCGCACGAGCCGGCGGTGCCCGGCGACCACGCCGGCGCAGATCGCCGTCCGCTCGGCGCAGATCGTGAGCCCGTACGAGCCGTTCTCGACGTTGGCGCCCACGAACGGCGGACCGTCCGCGTCGGCAAACACGACGGCCGCACCCACGTGCCAGCCCGAGTACGGGGCGTGGGCATGCTCGGCCGCCTTGCGGGCGGCGGCGACGAGCGGATCGACGGGTGCGGGCATGGCGAGCCTGTCGGGGCGGCGGCAGCGGTGGTCGTTCGACAACGACGTCCCCAGGGATATGATCTGCGGCCAGGGTTTGCAAGGCCGCAGGCAGGATCATTCATGGCCGCCGTCCACGTCTCCACGCATCCGCTTGTCGCCCACCACGTGGTCACCCTCCGGGACCCGCAGACGCGTCCCCCCGAGTTCCGCCGCGTGGTGCGGCAGTTGACGCGACTGCTCGGCTACGAAGCGACCCGCGACCTGCCGACCCAAGACGTCCGCGCGGCCACGCCGCTGGGGACGGCGGCCGGGCGGCGGGTCGAGGATCGTGTGGCGATCGTGCCGATCCTCCGCGCGGGCCTGGGGATGGCCGACGGCCTCCTGGAGATGATCCCCGACGCCGAAGTCTGGCACATCGGCCTGTTTCGCGACGAGCGGACGCTCAAGCCCCAGGAGTACTACAACAAACTGCCGCGGAACTGCGGCGCGGCGGTGGCGATCGTCGTCGACCCGATGCTCGCCACCGGCGGTTCGGCCGTGCGGACCTGCGAGATCCTGCGCGACGCCGGCGTGCCGCGGATCATCTACCTGGCGCTGATCGCCGCGCCCGAGGGCGTGGTCTGCCTGGAGCGGGGCATGCCGGGCGTGACGATCCACGTGGCCGTGCTCGACGAGGGCCTCAACGACTCGGGCTTCATCGTCCCTGGCCTCGGCGACGCCGGCGACCGCCAGTTCGGCACCGCGGCCCGCGACTGAATCGAGCTTCCTCCGGACCGTCGCCGCCGATCCACCCGCGAGCCACTCCATCATGCGAGCCGTCGACCTGATCCGCCGGAAGCGCGACGGCGGTGACCTCACGGCCGCGGAGATCGCGTTCATGGTCCGGGGCATCGCCACCGGCGAGGTGCCCGACTACCAGTGGGCCGCCCTGACGATGGCGATCCTTTGGCGGGGCATGAGCCGCGTCGAGACGGCGGCACTCGTCGCCGCCATGCTGCATTCCGGCACGGTGATCGACCTGTCCGACATCCCCGGCCCGAAGGTCGACAAGCACTCCACCGGCGGCGTGGGCGACAAGACGAGCCTCATCCTGGCGCCGATCGTCGCCGCCTGCGGCGTGACGGTGCCGATGGTCTCGGGCCGCGGCCTGGGCCACACGGGTGGCACGCTCGACAAGCTGGAGAGCATCCCCGGCTTCCGTATCGATCTCGATCTGGCGGCCTACCGGCGGATCGCCCGGGAGTGCGGGCTCGTGCTCATCGGCCAGACCGCCGAGATCGCACCGGCCGACCGCGTGCTCTATGCCCTCCGCGACGCGACGGCCACGGTCGAGAGTATCCCGCTGATCACGGCCTCGATCCTCTCCAAGAAGCTCGCCGAGGGGATCGACGCCCTGATCCTCGACGTGAAGACCGGCGACGGCGCCTTCATGTCCCGCGAGGAGGACGCCCGGGCGCTGGCCGAGAGCATGACCTCCATCGGCCGCGAACTCGGCAAGCCGGTGCAGGCGCTGCTCACCGACATGAACGTCCCCCTGGGCCGCACCGTGGGCAACGCCCTGGAGGTGCGGGAGAGCATCGAATGCCTGCGGGGCGGCGGGCCCGCCGACCTCATGGAAGTGTCGCTCGAACTCGCGGCCGAGATGCTCCTCATCGGCGGCGTGGCCCCCGACCTGGTCGCCGCCCGCGACCGGTGCCGCCGGGCGATCGCCGACGGCTCGGCGCTGGAGCGGTTTCGCCGCGTCGTCGTCGCCCAGGGGGGCGATCCGGCGGTCTGCGACGACCCCGACGCCGTGCTGCCGCGGCCGCGGGCCGTGGAACCCTTCCGCATCGACCGTCCGGGATACATCACGCGGATGCTGGCCTGGCCGGTGGGCCAGGCGTCGATGCTCCTCGGTGCCGGCCGGTCGCGGGTCGACGCCGCGATCGACCCGGCCGCCGGGATCGTGATCCACCGGCAGGTGGGCGAGAAAGTGGCCGCGGGCGACGTGATCGCCGAACTCCACTACGATCCGGCGACGGCCGACATCCGCGGGGCGCTGGCGACCTTCGAGACCGCGCTCACGGTCGCCGCCGAGCCGCCGCCGCCGCGGCGGTTGATACTCGACCGGCTGTGAACCGTGTCCGGGCAGGAGGGGGTGCTGGCGATGGATGATCTCGACCGGTTTCGCGGGCTGCTCGGCGTGGCGGCGATCCTGGGGGCCGCCTGGCTGTTCTCCGAGGATCGCCGCAGGATCTCGCCGCGGATGGTGCTCGGGGGCCTGGCCATGCAGACCCTGTTCGGCTTCATCCTGCTCCGGTCGGAGGCGGGGCGAGCGGGGCTCGGGGCCGCCGCCCGCTGGGTCGACACCGTGCTGGCCTGCACCGATGCCGGTTCGCGGTTCGTGTTCGGCGACAAGCTCGTCGATCCGGCCGGCCCGGTCGGTTTCGTGTTCGCCTTCCGCGTCCTGCCCACGATCGTGTTCGTCGCCGCGCTGTTCGCCGTGCTCTACCACCTGGGGATCATGCAGCAGGTGGTGCGGGTGTTCGCCTGGGTGACGGCGAAGATCCTGGGCTCGAGCGGCGCCGAGACGCTCAACGCCGCGGCCTCGATCTTCCTCGGCCAAACCGAGGCGCCACTGGTCATCAGGCCCTACCTGCCGCGGCTCACGCGGTCGGAACTGGCCGTGGTGATGGTCAGCGGCATGGGCCTCGTGTCGGGCGGGATCCTCGGCGCCTACGCCGCCGCCGGCTGCGACCTCCGCGACCTGCTGACGGCGATCCTCATGAGCTTTCCGGCTACGATCTTCCTCACCAAGATGTTCATCCCCGAGATGGGCGTGCCCGAGACGCTCGGCACGGTGCGGGTGTCGCGGGAGCGGCTCGACGCGAACGTCCTCGACGCGGCGGCCCGCGGCACCCGCGAGGGCCTGCTGCTGGCGGCCAACGTCGGCGCCATCTTGATCTCGTTCATCGCCCTGGTGGCGCTGGCCAATCTCGCGCTGGGCTGGGTCGGCGGACTGGTCGGCCGGCCGGAAGTGTCGCTGCAGTGGCTGCTGGGCCTCGTCTTCGCCCCCTGCGCCTGGCTGCTCGGCGTGCCCGCGCCCGACTGCCAGGCGGTGGGCGGCCTGCTGGGCACGCGGACGGTGCTCAACGAGTTGATCGCCTACTTCGACATGGGGCGGATGAAGGACACGCTCTCCCCCAAGGCCGTGTCCTTGGCCACGATCGCCATGTGCTCGTTCGCCAACATCTCGAGCATCGGGATCCAGCTCGGCGGCATCGGTACGCTCGTGCCCGAGCGGCGGGGCGACCTGGCCCGGCTGGGCCTGAAGATGCTCGTGATCAGCACGCTGGCCAACGCGCTTTCCGCCGCGATCGCCGGCGTGCTGATGGGGTGAGTGCGGGGCCTGGGTCAGCCGACGAACGCCGTGGCGAGCCAGTACAAGCCGCCCGCCAGGGCCATCGCCACCGGCAGGGTCAGCACCCATGCCAGGGCGATCTCGCGGACCGTCTCGGGCTGGATGCCCGACCGGTTGGCCCACATCGTGCCGGCCACGCCGCTGGAGAGGACGTGGGTCGTGCTCACGGGCATGCCCAGGGAATCCGCCATGGCGATCGTCGAGGCCGCGACCAGCTCCGCCGCGCCCCCCTGGGCGTAGGTGAGGTGCGTCTTGCCGATCTTCTCGCCCACGGTGACGACGATCCGCTCCCAGCCGAACATCGTGCCGATGCCGAGGCACAGGGCCACGCCCATCACCACCCACTCGGGCACGTACTCGACCGGCCTCGTCAACTGCCCGGCCAGGCCCTTGAGCACCAGGCGGCGATCCTCCGCGAGCCGGTCGCCGAACTGCCGCAGCAGCGTCCGCACCGAGGCGCCGAGTTCCACGAGCCGGGTCCGCAACTGCCAGCGATCCTCGGCGTGCAGATCCTTGAACGTCGTGCGGCCGGCGAGGCTCGCCACCACGTCGCGGGCCAGGGGGAGCGGATCGAGCGTGGCGAGGACGACGTCGTCCCGCGGGAAGGGGTCGAGCACGTCCTCGACCAGGGAGGACTCGAGCACCTCGGCGGCCGCGACCGCCTGTCCGCGGCTCATCCGCTCCACCCGGGACGTGGCGACGTGCTGATCCTTGAGGGCCGTCATCATCGCCACCAGCGCCGGATCGGAGAGCTCCTCCTCCAGCCGCCGCGCCGCCTCGGCGGTGGCCGCGATCTCCGCCGACGAGGCGCCCATGTCGAGGGCGTAGGCCGCCGGGACGATGCCGATGAGCACGAGCATGATCAGGCCCATCCCCTTCTGGCCGTCGTTCGAGCCGTGGGCGAAGCTGACGCCGGTGCAGGTGCCGATGAGCAGCGCCCGGATCCACCACGGTGGCGGCCGGTCGCCGTGCGGCGGCTCGTAGAGTTCGCGGGCGGGGATGAGCCGCTTCGCGAGCAGCAGAAGCCCCGCCGCCAGCCCGAAGCCCACCAGCGGCGAGAGCACGAGCGCCATCCCCACCTCGGCGGCCTTGTGCCAGTTGATGCCGCCGAAGGGCGTGCCGCGTTCCAGCCAGGCGTTGGCCATGCCCACGCCCATGATCGAGCCGATCAGGGAGTGGGAACTGGAGGCCGGCAGGCCGCGGTACCAGGTGGCGAAGTTCCAGATGATCGCCGCCCCGAGCAGGGACAGGACCATCGCCAGGCCGCGGCCCGTCTTGATGTTGACCAGCAGATCCACCGGCAGGAGATGCACGATGCTGAAGGCGACGCCGATGCCACCGGCGTGGACGCCGATGAAGTTCCACACGCCGGACCAGACGACGGCCGGGGTGGGCCTCATCGACTTCGTGTAGATGACCGTGGCGACGGCGTTGGCGGTGTCGTGGAAGCCGTTGATGACCTCGAAGCCGAAGGCGATCGCGAGCGCCACCACGAGGAGGACCGTCTGCCCCGTTCCGAGCGATCCGACCGCCTCGAAGAACTCCATCGGCGCCGCTCCCTGCGTCCCGGCCGTCCACTGCCGCCGTGAACCTATGCCGGGCCGATGGCGGGAACAAGCGATTTTGGCCGCCTGAATCGAATTCTCACGAACCCTCCGCCGGCGCCGAACAGGTCGCCGGCCCGGGCCGTAAGATGCAACGAGAGGAGACGTTGCATGGCTCTCGGGGATCGCCTGGAAGTCGAGCGGCGGTTCGCCGGCTCGACGGTCGGCTACATGCACCACGGGATCGACGTGGGCGACGGCACCGTCGTCCACGCCCGACCCGACGACTTCCGCAATCCCTTCGGCGGCGGCCGGATCGAGCGGACGAGCCGCGATGCGTTCGCGGCCGGCCGGCCGGTGCGGGTCGCGACCGATCCGCCGGCGGCGTTTCCGCCGGAGGAGGTCGTCGCGCGGGCGCTGGCCCATGTGGGCCGCGAGGGCTACTCGCCGCTGGTGGACAACTGCGAGCACTTCACCACTTGGTGCGCCACGGGGCGGCGGGCGAGCCGGCAGGCCGACATCGTGCTCTCACGGCTGGCGGCGGCCGTCACGCGGGCGGCGGCCGCCGTCTCGGTCGGCACGGCGGAGCGGCTCGCGATCCGCACGGCGGTCGGCACCGGCTTCCGCCTCGGCCTGCGGACGCTCGTGCCGGCGGTGATCGTCGCGGAGGCGGCGGCGCTCGCGGCCGAATGGGCCGCCCACCAGCGCGGTGCGACCGCGGAGGTGAGCCGCCGAGCCGGGGAGGCGGCGGGCATGGCGGCGAGCGCGGCCGCGTGCGGGCTGGCCGGAGTGCCGGCCGGGCCGGCCGGCGTGCTGGCCGGATCGATCGCCGGCGCCACGCTGTGGGCCGCCGGCTCGGCGACCGCCGCGGCGGCGACCGGCGCGACGCGGCGGGTTGCGGGCCGGTAGCGTCGACGGTCGCATCGTCTCAGCCGTAGTCCGACAGCGACCCCGCATGCCACGACACCCGCAGGGCGTTGAGCACCGCGAGCACGTCGATCGCCTCCTGGAGCAGGGCGCCCGCGGCCGGCGGCAGGTAGCCCGCGGCGGCGAATCCCATGCCGACGAGGCTCGCGGCCATGCCGCCGACCGCGCTCTGCAGGGCCACCGACCGCATCCGCCGCCCGATGTGGAACAGCTCGTCCACCCGCTCGAGCGCCGAGTCCATGACCACGGCCCCGGCGGCCTCGCTCGTCACGTCGCTGGCTGCGCCCATCGCGATGCCGACGGTCGCGGCGGCGAGCGCCGGCGCGTCGTTGATGCCGTCACCGACGAACACGGTCGGCGCCTCGGCCGTCGCTGCCTCGACGATCTTCAGCTTCCCCTCCGGCTGGATCCCCGCATGCACCTCCTCGATGCCGACGATGTCGGCGAGCCACTGCACCTCGCTGGCTCGGTCGCCGGAGACGAGCATCACGCGGGACAGGCCGTGGGCGGGGCCGAGGTGGCTGACGAACGATTTGCCGTCGGCCCGCGGCGCGTCGCGAAAGCGGAGCACGCCCTCCGTGCGGCCGTCGACGACGACCACGCACTCGAGCCCGCCCGTGACCGGCGGCAGCGACTCGACGCCGGCCGGATCGACGGCCGCGAGCTTCTGGCGGCTGGTGATGGCGACGGCGTGCGTCTCGTCGCGGCCGTTGAGCCGCTTCACCCGGCCGGTGAGCCCCTGCCCCGGCTTCTCGGCCAGTTCCTCCACTTCGAGCAGGCGAATCGACCGCTCCGCGGCCGCCTGCACGACGGCGGCGGCGAGCGGATGCTTCGAATAGCCCTCCAGGCTCGCGGCCAGCGCCAGCACCTCGGTCTCGGGCAGCATGCCGACGAGCACCACGTCGGTGAACTGCGGCGTGCCGTAGGTGAGCGTGCCTGTCTTGTCGAAGATCGCGGTCCGGCAGGTGTCGAGCCGCTCCAGGATCGCGGGGTCGCGGATCACGATCCCGCGCTTCGCCGCCAGGGAGACGGCACCGATGATCGCCACGGGGATCGCGATCAACAGCGGGCAGGGCGTGGCCACGACGAGCACGGCGAGGAACCGGGTGGCCGAGCCGCTGGCCCACCAGGCCGCCGCGGCGATGGCGACGGCCAGCGGCGTGTAGAGCCCGCCGAGCGAGTCGGCCAGCCGCCGCAGACGCGGCCGCCGCTCCTCACTCTCCTGGAGCACCGCCATGATCTTCGCATAGCGGCTGTCGCCGGCGACCCGGTCGGCGCGGATTTCGAGGGCGGCCTGCCCGTTGATGGCGCCCGAGAGCACGGCCGAGCCGGGCGCCTTCGCCATCCGATAGGGCTCGCCGGTGAGGTAGCTCTCGTCCATCGCGCCGCGGCCGGCGACCACCGTGCCGTCCACCGGGCAGATCTCGTGCGGCAGGACGACGATCACGTCGCCCACGGCCACCTCGGCGAGCGTCACGTCGCTCAGGCCGGCGGCGGTCTTGCGGTGGGCCAGCGTCGGCATCCGCCGGGCGAGGGCGTTGAGCACGTCGCCGGCCCGGCTCACCGCCCGCGATTCGAGGGCCTCGCCGCCGGAGAGCATGAGCACCACGAGCACGCCGGCGAGGTACTCGCCGAGGAGGATGCTCGTCACGATCGAGATCCCGGCGAGCAGGTCGGAGCCGAACGTGCCGGCGAGGAGTTTTGACAACAGTCCCCAGACCAGGGGCAGCCCGCCGAGAGCCAACGCACAGACGAGCGGGATCTCGGCCAGCGTGAGCCCGCGGCCGGGGAACCAGCCGCTCGGGTCGGGCGGCCCGAGCGGCACGGGCGTCGCCCCGTGACCCGACCAGGTGAGCACCGCCCAGGCCGCGAGCGCCACGACCGCCGCCAGAGCGATCGCCTCGTTGACGGGCCAGGTGCGGGCC
>JBIPLS010000023.1:0-25611 GCA_044368305.1 Pirellulales bacterium | reverse complement strand
TGTGCTTCGTGGGGCGGGGACCGCAGTTGGAGATGTGGAAGGCGTTCGTCGAGTCCCACCGTCTCGACAACATGGAACTGCCGGGCTGGCTCGACGAGGCCGCCATGTGGAGCAGGCTGCGTCACGCCCGCGTGCTGTTGTTTCCCATCCGGCCGTCGATCGTGAACATGGCCCGCTGTCCCTTCAAGACCTACTTCTACGCCAAGGCCCGGCGGCCGATCATCACCAACGCCACGGGGGAGGTGCCCGGGGTGCTCGGGAGCCTGGCGACCTACGTGGACTGCACGCCGGAGGGATTCGCGGCGGCGATCGAAAGGGCGATGCAGGCTCCGAGCCTGCCGGACGTGGACTACGGCGTGGAACGCCACAATTGGGCCGCTCGCACCGACGACCTCCTGAAGCTCGTGGCTGGATGACGCATACGACGCTCGCACAGTCGAGCCGCTACGTCTCGCCCTGGTCGCTGCGAGTGCGGCTCGGCCGGGTGGCATGGGGCCTCGTGTGGGCCTGCCTGTTTCGCCTCTCGCCCAAGCCCTGCTACGCGTGGCGGCGGCTCCTGCTGCGGATCTTCGGCTGCGAGATCTCCGGGCGGCCCTTCGTCTCGCCCCGGGCACGGATCACCATGCCCTGGAACCTCCGCCTGGGCGACAAGACGACGCTCGCCGAGCGGTGCGAGATCTACAACCTCGGCTTCGTCGCGCTGGGGCCAAGGGTCACAATCGCCCAGGAGGCCTATCTCTGCGCGGGCACCCACGACTTCGAGCACCCCTACACGCCGCTGATCACGGCCCCGATCACGATCGAGGAGGATGCCTTCATCGCGGCCCGGGCGTTCATCCTGCCCGGCGTGACGATCCATCGCGGGGCGATCGTCGGAGCGTGCGCCGTGGTGACGAAGGATGTGGAGGAACGCGCGATCGTCGCCGGCAATCCCGCCCGCAGGATCGGCGAGCGCCGGTGGCGGTTTACCGACCGGTTGTCGGACGCGGTGGAATCGTGATCGGCGTGGTGCACATCACGACCGCCCTCTCGCCGTCGGGCGCCGGCGTGTACGAGGCGGTGCGGGGCATCGCGGGCAGGCTGGCCCGGACCGGCGACGTGCGGGTGCGCGTGCTGGGCACCGCCGCACAGCCCGAGACCTGGGCCCGGGATCGGGGCGGCTGGAGCGGACTCGACGTGAAGGTCGCGGAAGGCCGCGGCGTACGCGGGCTACGGTCGCTGGTGCGGCACGCGATGCGCATGCCGGTGGGGGGTGTGGACGTCGTCCACGCCCACGGCGTGTGGGATGGCGCGGCGTTGGCGGGCGTGGCCCTCGCCCGACGGGCCGGCTGCCCGCTCGTCATCAGCCCCCACGGCATGCTCGAGCCGTGGGCCTTCCACCACAACCGGGCCAAGAAGTTTTTGCCGTGGCACCTCTGGGAGCGGCAGGCCTTGGCTCGGGCCGACGTGCTCGAGGCCAAGAGCGACCTCGAAGCCTCGTCGTTCCCGAAGGTCGGGCTGCACAATCCCGTGGCGGTCATTCCCGTCGGCCTGGACATTCCCGACCTGCCCCCGGCGGCGCGGCGGCAGCAAGGCCCGCGGACCTGCCTGTTTCTGTCGCGGATTCATCCCAAGAAGGGGATCGACATGCTCCTGCAGGCCTGGGCGAGCGTCCGGCCCGCCGGCTGGCGGCTGGTGATCGCCGGCCCCGACGACGGCGGCTACCTGCCCCCGCTCGCGGCGCTGGCCCGGTCGCTCGGTGTCGCCGAGGAGGTGAAGTTTCTCGGCCCGCAATACGGCGACGCCAAGTGGAACCTTCTCCGCGAGGCCGACCTGTTCGTGCTCCCCTCCCATTCGGAGAACTTCGGGATCGTGGTTCCCGAGGCGCTGGCCATGGGTGTGCCGTGTATCGCAACGACGGGCACCCCGTGGTCGCAGCTGGAGCGGCAGGGCATGGGCTGGTGGGTCGAACCGACGGTGGCGACCATCACCGCGGCGCTCCGCGACGCGGTTTCCCGTCCGCCCGCCGACCTGGCTGCGATGGGGCGTCGCGGCGTCGGCTACGTGCATGACACCTTCTCGTGGGGCGCGATCACCCGGCAAACCGTCGATCTTTACGCCAGCCTCCTCCCATCGGGCGCCCTCGCGTGACTTCCGCTCCGCCGATCTCCGTCCTCGTCCTGACCCTCGACGAGGAGCTCAATCTGCCCCGCTGCCTGGAATCGCTCCGCTGGTGCGACGACGTCGTGGTGCTCGACTCCGGCTCGAAGGACCGCACGGCGGCGATCGCCCGCGAGTTTGGCGCCCGCGTGATCGAGCGGCCGTTCGACAACTGGGCCAGCCATCAGAACTGGGCCCTGCAGTCGATCGACTTCCGCCATCCCTGGCTGTATTACAGCGACGCCGACGAGGTCGTGACTCCTGAATTGCGAGACGAGATGATCGCCATCGCGTCCGCATCCGAACAGCCCCACGTCGGTTATCGGGTGCGGTACAAGAACTACTTTCTGGGCCGCTGGATCCGTCACTGCGGCATCTATCCCACCTGGGTGCTGCGGTTCTACAGGCCGGAGAAGGTGCGGTACGAGCGGCTGGTGAATCCCACGGCGAGCGTGGACGGCAGCGTGGGGCTGCTGCGGGAGCACTTCCTGCACTTCAGCTTCAACAAGGGCCTCCAGGCCTGGTTCGACAAGCACAATAAATACTCTACCGCCGAGGCGATCGAGACGCTGCGCGAATTGCGGGACGGCCGGATCGACTGGGCCGGGCTGTTCGATCCCCGTAACCCGGCGCGGCGCCGCGTGGCCCTCAAGCATCTCTCGTTTCGCCTGCCGTTTCGGCCGCTGTTGCGGTTCCTCTACATGTACGTGCTCAAACTCGGGTTCCTCGACGGGGCGGCAGGATTCCACTACTGCGCCCTGTTGTCGATCTACGAGTACATGATCGTCCTCAAGGCCAAGGAGCTGCGTCGTCGCGACCGCGGCGAGAGCGTGTGACGTGGCGGCCCCCGAGCCTGCCCTCGGCATCGTCGTGCCCGCGCTCAACGCCGCCGCCACGCTGCCGGCGACGCTGCACTCCCTGCACGGCGCGGCCGCGACCGGCGCCGAGATCCTGCTCGTTGACGGTGGCTCGACCGACGACACGGTCGCCATCGCCGCGGCGCATGGCGTCGCTGTGCACACCGCACCGGGGGGGATGTACGCGGCCCTGAACGTCGGCTTTCGGCGCTTGCGGGCCGCGTGGCTCACGTGGATCAACGCCGACGATCTGCTGTATGCGGATCGCCTGGCCGAACGGGTGCGGCCCGGGGGCGGTGCAGACGTGGTCTACGGCCCCGTCGATTTCATCGACCCGGCTGGGCGGTTCGTGCATTCGTGGACGAGCGGGCACCCCGCCGACCTGCTGCCACTGTATCGCGCCGGCTACAGTCCGTTGCTCCAGCAGGGAACGCTCTTTCGGCGGTCGGTCTTCGAGACCCTCGGGGGGTTCGACGAGTCGTATCGCTTCGTCGGCGACGCAGATTTCTGGTGGCGGGCGCTGGAGGCGGGTTTCGTGTTTCGGCGCGCCGGGCCGCCGCCGGTGGCGGCGTTTCGGCTCCACGGAGACCAGCTCAGCCAGCGGTTCGCGACGGAAATGAGGGCCGAGCATGCGCGGATGGTGGCCGCCCACGGGGGACGGCGCAGGTCGCCGCGCTCCTGGCTCGGGGTGGCGAGGTTCCGCGGGCGGAACCTCCCGGCATACGTCGTTCGCTGCCTGCGTCGCGGCGATCTCGAGGGACGGGCCAGGCTGGCCGGAAGTTATGACGTCGTCCGTCGGCCCAAATAGTCACGCTCCGCCGCGAGCGCCGTTGTCCGTCTGCCTCGACGATTCGCCGGTCCTGGGGGGTCTGTCACGCGGCATTCGGGATCTCTCGGCAGCTGTCGGGGGGCGAATCCTGTCCCTCGACAGCGGCCGGCTACCGCCGGCTACGGACGATGCGGCATGCAACCTGACGCGGCTTCGCGGAGGCCGCGATCCGCTGGCCGCAGGCCACCTGCGGCTCGCCAGGCGAACGAAGGCGGTCCTCGAGGAGGAGATTGCCGACAGCGATCTGGTCATCTGCCATTCGCTCTACCGGGCGCACCTTCCCTTCATTCGCCGTGTGTGTCGCCGACGCGGTATTCGCTACTGGGTCGTCGCCCACGGCATGCTCGATCCGTGGGTCGTGGGGCGGCGTCCGGCGTGGAAGCGGGCATGGCTCGAACTCCACGGCCGTCCCTGCCTCGCCGACGCGGACCGTGTGGTCTTCTCGACCGAGGCCGAACGCCGCAAGGCTTCCGCATGGTGCGACACCTCAAATGCGGCGGTGATCCCCTGGCCTGTAGAACCGCCGCGGATCGAGGACCGGGAAGCCTGTCGGGCCGAGTGGCGGGACCGGCTGCACGTGCCGGCTGACGCGCGGATTCTGCTGTGGCTCTCCCGGTACGATTCGCTCAAGCGACCCGGGCATACCGCCGCCGTTTTCGCCGCCGCCCGGCGACCGGGATGGCAGCTCGTCATGGCGGGTTATGAGGGAGACGAGCCGCGGGCCGCCGTCGCGCGACTCGCACGACTGCGGTGCGGAGATGCCGTCCACGTGCTCGGCCCCATCGAGGGGGAGGAGAAGCGACGCCTGCTGGCGGCAAGCGACGCCTTCATCAGCCTGTCGTGGCGCGAAAACTTCGGGTACGCACTGGCCGACGCTGTCGCATCGGGCCTGTGTCTCGTGGCGGCCCCAGACCATGACCTGACGCTCGACATGCCGCATGCCTGTCGCCGCTGGGTCGCGGCGGATCACACGCTCGGGGCCGCGGTGGAGAAACTGGATGCCCTGCTGGCCAACGAATCCGGGACCCTCCATGCAGTCGGCGCCGTGGGACGCGAGTGGGTCAGGGAATCCCTGTCGCCGCAACGCTTTCGGGGGGCTGTCCGTGCGGCGGCGCAGAAGCCATGGTGACGGAGAGGCCGCCCGTGATCACCGCAAGTGGGCAAACCGCGGTGGTTCCTCGGCGTCGCGGGCCGGGCGGGGTCCTGACGGAGCGCATGCCATGACACGAAACACCCTGCTCGTCATCAGCCAGGTCTATGCGCCCGACCCCGCCGCGGTCGGCCAGCACGTCGCCGATGCCGCCGAGGAAATGGTCCGCTGCGGATGGCGGGTGATCGTGTACACATCCGCTCGCGGCTACGACGACCCGTCGCGCCGCTACCTCCGACGCGAGCGTCGTGGCGGCGTCGAGGTGAGACGGCTGCCGCTGTCGAGTTTCGGGAAACGGTCGATCGCCGTAAGGCTTGTTGCCCAATTCTTGTTTTTGGCACAGGCCGTCGCCCGCGGGGTGTGGACCCGCGAATTGCGGCTCGTGCTCGTGAGCACCAGCCCGCCCTTTGCCGGGCTGGGCGGCAGCCTGATCGCCTGGCTGCGACGCGTGCCGCTCGTGTGGTGGGTGATGGACCTGAACCCCGACCAGATGATCGCCGCCGGAAAAATCCGCCCCCGGTCGATTCCGGCCCGCGTTTTCGACTGGATCAACCGGCTCACGCTGCGACGGGCCCGCGACGTCGTCGTGCTCGACCGATTCATGAAAGACCGGGTGCTCGCGAAAGCGGCCGTGCCGGAGAAGGTGCACGTCATCCCCCCCTGGCCGCTCGAGGACGGGCTCGCGGTCGGGCCGCCACGGCCGAACGCATTCCGCGCTGCGCACGGGCTGGACGACGAGTTCATCGTGATGTACTCGGGCAATCACGCCCTCCAGCATCCGCTCGACACGCTCCTCGATGCGGCGGCAGAACTGGAAGGTCAGCCACGGCTCAAGTTCGTCTTCATCGGTGGCGGCGCCGGCAAGGCGGCTGTTGAGGCGCGGATTACCGCGGGGGCGAAGAACATCGTCTCCCTGCCGTACCAGCCGCTGGAGCGGATCGGGGAGAGCTTGTCAGCGGCCGATGTGCACGTGGTCACAATGGGGGACGACATGGTCGGGATCGTGCATCCCTGCAAGATCTACGGGGCGATGGCCGTCGGCAGGCCGATTCTGTTCATCGGCCCGCGGGAGTCGCACGCCGGTGAGATCGTGGCCGCGGGACGGTGCGGTCATGTCATTCGGCACGGTGATGCACCGGGCACTGCTGCGGCCATCCGGTCTCTGATGCAGTCGGAAGCCGCCGCCCGGGAGTTACTCGGACGCAACGCGCGCGACACGATCGCCGCACACTTTTCCCGAGCAGCACTCATTGGAAGATTCGTCACGCTGCTTGCACCCCAAAGGCTTTCAAGCCAAACGCAGCTCACGTAAGATATGCGCTCACGTCCGTAGCCGATTATGTTCCGCCGATGGGGCAAGTAGCTGGCAAAATGAATCCGCAAATCTTCTATCTATGCAAATGCGCTTCACTGCTCGGATCTCGGGCTCGATATAGGTGTCCTGCCTGTGCCAGCAGTTTGTCTAAGGCTATTGAACGCAAGTGGCTCGTTACGTCGCTGCGACGGTGTAACGACTGTCATTTGCTATTTCGTTCACCCACTACGACCGCTGCAGAGAATCAGGAGTTCTATCAAACAAAATACACCCAGGGTTGCGCGACCGACATGCCGGGAGAAATCGCGTTGCAAACTCTTCTGGCGACACGGTTCGAAGGCTCCCTAATGGATTTCAGGCGAGTCGTTGATCTGCTTAGGTCGTTGGGCGGAGGAACTGGGGCGAAGGTGTTTGACTTTGGGTGTTCATGGGGGTACGGCAGTTGGCAGTTCACAAATGCTGGATTTGACGTGACAGCGTATGAGGTGTCGGTGCCAAGGGCAGAGTATGCAGCCGCCAAGTTGGGTGTCAGGCTTTCCTCCCCGGCGGTTGCTACGCCGCGAAGCTTCGATTTCTTCTTTTCATCGCACGTCATAGAGCATGTCCCTAACCCGCGGCAGATGTTTCTTGATGGGTTGGCCTTGTTGCGCCCGGGCGGCATGTTTGTTGCACTTACTCCCAACGGATCCATGCAACGTCGCCGAGTCCACCGTGATGATTGGTCGAAAACCTGGGGTCTCGTGCATCCGCAGATCATCTGCGAGGAGTGGATAGCGAGCACTGCAGAGAAGTATCCGTACTTCATTTCGTCAATGCCCGTCGATCACGAGGCGTTGTCCCGATGGAAGTCCGAACAAATCGTTGCTGGCCCGCTCGTCGGTGGTGAGCTGTTTTTTGCTGTGCGATTGCCGCGGTGAGCAAAACGGTGTTGACTACGGCGACTCGCGTGGTCGCTAGCAAGGAGCATCCAGAATATGCATTGTCTGCGATGACAAGTCTGCTTTTATGCACGGCATGATCTTTGGGATGTCGCCGTGCCCGTTGCGATGGGAGGTGCCGGCATGCGATCAAGATCCTGGTTGGGCGTTAAGGCGATGCCGGACGCCTTTGGGCCCAAGCCTGTAATAGATAAGCACAGGCGAGCCTTTTAAGCGAATCGCTGCGGCGCTGGGACCGTTGGAACTAGTTGGCCGCAATCGTCGGCAACCAAGAAAACAGTATGTCGGCTTTCATTTAGGACAAAGAATCCTGATCTGTACTAACACCGTTTGTATTAGTGCTTGGCATCATCGGAGGATCTTGCATGTTGGGAAGTTTGCTGACTCGAATCGGTGTCGCGGCTCGCATTCGCGGGCTCCTGCTCGCGGAGCGAGAGTACCTTGCGGCCCGCTCCAGGATGCCGACGGAAATCGGCGTTCTGCAGATCCTGCGACATCCCGCGATCTACGAGATAGCCATCCGGGTCGCGAGGTTCGTATCCCCGCGGGACCCCATTCATCTTGTCGACGTGGGCGCGAACACCGGCGTGTGGGCGCGACGGTTGCTCGACCATTTTCCGAACAGCACCGCGGAGTTGTGGGAGCCCCTCCCCGACCTGGCAAAGCACCTGCGGGAGACGTTCGTCGATCGAAGGCGGTTTTGCGTGATCGACGCCGCCGCGTCCTCGGAGGCGGGCAGAACCACGCTCATCGCGCCGGAGCACGGGGCGATGGCCTCGCTGCATCCCTATGCCGACTTCGTGGCCAGGGACCCGCTGCACGGCCACGCCCAGTCGATCGACATCGAGATGCGGCGGCTCGACGACCAGCCGCGTGACGTCGCCGGGCGAAAGGTCATCCTCAAGATCGACGCCCAGGGCCACGAATTGGAGGTTCTCGACGGTGCCCGCGACTTGTTGTCCCAGGTCGACTTGGCCATCGTCGAGTCCACGATCGGGCCGCTGTTCAAGGACAAAAAGCCCACCTTCGCGGCCGTGTGCACGAGCATGGCCAGGCACGATCTCATGCCGGTCATGCTCCCGTCCGCGGGGGCCATGTTCGGGAATTACCCCATCGAGCAGGACATCATCTTCGTGCGCAGCGACATGGTGAAGGCTTTGTCGGCTGACGGATGAGCGGTTCGGTGGCCGCCGCACTGATCAGGGCCGGGGACGGGTGTCGCGAAAGTAGAACTCGCCCAACAGGCGAGTGAAAGCCTCCGCTCCCGACGCGTTCATGTGCCGCGGGTCGCCGAAGTATTTGCGATCCGGCAGCGCGGCGCTGAAGTCGCTGTAGCCCGGCAAGTATTTCGCCAGGATCGCGGAGTCATACCGCATGCCGTGGCAGGGCGACGTGAAGAACCTCACGTCCACGCCCCGCTCGCGGCAGAGATCCAAGATCCGTCGATAGTCGGCGTTCATCCGGTCCGGAAACTTCGGCTGGGTCATGTTGACGTTGGTTTTGAAGCCGCTGCCGTGGAGCGGCGAGAAGCCCGAGGCGGGTAGCCGCCGCTTGCCCAGCAGCGCATAGAGCACCTCGCGAAAGCCGATCGCGGGGCCGAGCTTCACGTAGCGGTAGAACGGCAGCCAGCGGTAGGGCGCGTAATCGGCACCGAACAGGTCCCTGCCGTCGTCGTCGTCCTTCACCTCGCGAATGAAGGGGGCGTAGAGCGACGTCACGAGGGGGCTCGACCCGGTCAAGTCCCACTCCTTGTCGACGTGCACCAGCACCAGCCTGGCGGTGTTGCCTGCGAGAAAGTCGCGGACGACGCGAAAGGCGTCGAGTGCGTTGGAATCCTGCTCGCCGAGGTTCAGTGCCCGGACGCCGAACTCGCGCTCCAAGACCGCAGGATCGACGTGGTGCAGCGCCCGGGAGGAGCCGACCACGATGTAGTCGTAGTGGCGGCCATGCATGTGCCGCACCTTGTGGAGCGCGGAGCGGTCGCTGCAGCGCTCCAGCACGGCGGTGTAGGCGAGATCGAGGCCTGTCGCGGCCAGCGCCACGACGCAGACGAGCTTCGCGACCTGCAGGAGAAAACGGCCCATGGCTCAAAACACCCGGTAGATGAAGGACTGCTCGGAGACGAATGAACCGGCCATCAGGATGAGCACGACGACCAGGGCGGTCTTCCAGAACAGATGCCGCCCGGCCGAGAGGGGCGTCTCCATGTCCCGGGAAAACCAGTCGATCCCCAGCAGCACCACCGCGGCCGGTGCGCCCTCGAGCAAGAGCCGCTTGCTCGGCAGCTTGAGGCCCGCCAGCGCGGCCGGATGGACGTCGGCCCAGCGTGAGAAGAATCCCGCCACCTCGGCCAGGCTGGGGAGGCGGAAGACGACGAACGTGCAGGCCACGAACGCGAACGTGACCGCCATCGCCAGGGCGTCGCGGCCGGAAGGCAGCAGCCGGCCGGTCATGGGGGGCAGCTTCTTGCCCACCGTGCCCGCCACGATCAGCGGCAGGTAGGCGACCGCATGGACGGCACCGAAGAGGACGAAGGTCCACCGCGCCCCGTGCCAGGCACCGATCAACAGGAAGGTGGCGAAGATCGCGGCCGTCAGGCCAAGCCGACCATGATCCCGCAGCTGGATCGTGACGGGCGTGAACAGGTAGTCGGTCAGCCAGGAGGTGAGCGACATGTGCCAGCGCCGCCAGAAGTCGGCGATGGTGCGGGCGAAGAACGGATGGTCGAAGTTCCGGGCGACGTCGATGCCGAGCAGCCGCGAGACGCCGAGGGCCATGTCGGAGTAGCCGGAAAAGTCCGCGTACAGCTGGATCGCGTAATAGAAGGTGACCAGGATCGCCGCGCTGCCGTCGTAGCGGCCGTAGTCGGCGAACACCGGGGCGGTGAAGGGATCCAGCCCGTCGGCGATCACGAGCTTCTTGAACAGCCCCCAGATGAATTGCCGCAGGGCGGCGATCGCCCGCTCGGGGTCGAAGGCCCGGGCCGTGGACAACTGGCCGAGGAAGGGCTTGGCCCGGTCGATGGGCCCGGCCACGATGCAGGGAAAGAAGCTCACGAAGACGAGAAAAGCGGACAGGTCGCCACAGGCGGGAATCTTCCGCCGCTGCACGTCGAACAGGTAGCCCAGGATGCGGAACGTGTAGAAGCTCAGGCCCAGCGGCATCACCAGACGAAACGCATCGACAGACAGGCTCCAGCCGGCCCGCTGTGCGGCGGCCGCCAGTTGCTCCGCGAAGCAGCCGCAGTATTTGAACAGCAGGAGTACGCCCAGGTGGACGAAGAGGCCGACGAACGCCCAGCGCCGCCGGGCCTCGGGTGACTCGCAGGCGTCGATCCGCCGGCCGATCGCGAACGCGACGAGCGATGCCGCCGCCAGCAGGGCCGCCATGCGGCCGTCGGCCCACAGGTAGATGCCGTAGCTCGCCACCAGCAGCAGGGCGTTCTGCGCGGCCGCCCGGCGCGGGCAGAGGAGCCAGTAGGCGAAGAAGAACGGGATGAAAAAGGCGGCGAAGACGCCCGTCGTGAACGCCATGATTTCGACCTACGGCATCGCGGTCCCGGCATTGACGACGACGGTCGTACCGGTGACGTGGGCCGGTGCCGTCAACAGGAACTCGACCACCTCGGCCACCTCGGCCGCCGGGAGAAGTTCGCGGAGCGGGTGCGCCGCCCGGAGTTGATCCACCATCCGCGGGTCCGTGGCGGCGGTCATGCTCGTCTCCATGAACGACGGGGACACGCAGTTCGACCGCACGCGGTGCCGGACGTTCTCGGCGGCCCACACCTTCGACAACTGGGCCAGCACGGCCTTCAGCGAGGTGTAGAGGCAGGTGCCGAGCGGCGGTGTGCCGACGAGCGCCGCGGTGAGGACGGTCACGATCGCACCCGCCTTGCGGTCGCGAAAGCCGCGGATCGCCTCCTGGGTGATGCGGAGCGTCGGCACGACATTGTCCTGGAAGGCCGCGGTGAACCGCTCGGCGGGCGTCTTGTGGAAGTAGTCGCCGATCCAGGCCCCGGAGTGGGCGTTGTTGACGAGGCCGTCGAGGCCCAGGCCGGCGATCTCCCCGCAGAGGGCCGACACCGCCGCCGGGTCGCGAAAGTCGCACGGCCAGGCGGTGGTCGTCGGGCACTCGGCGGCGATCCGTGCCGCCGCATCCCGCCGCGTGCAATAGGTGAAATGCACGTGCGTATCGGGCCGCGTTGCCAGGCGACGAACGATCGCCTCCCCGAGCCCGCCCGACCCTCCGGTCACGAGGACGTTCATGGCCGGCGGATCTCGGACGGTGTCACTTCCGCTTCGCTCGGATGCACGCCAGCATGTCTCCGACGTCGCTCCAGCCCTGGATCTCGGCGGAGGTGAACTTCACGCCGAACTTCTTCTCCACCGCCACGACCAGCTGGATGTGGTTCAGGGAGTCCCAATCTTCGACGTCGGCGGCGGTCGTAGCCGCCGAGAGGTGAATCGACGGGTTGTCGAGCACGTCGTGGAAGACGGCCTCGACCTGGCTGAGCATTTCCGCGTCGTCCATGTTCGTTCCGTTCACTTCTCGGATCGGGTGATGTGGCAGGGCCGTTGGGCGTACTTCCCGCAGTCGAGCACCCAGACGGCCCCCTCTTGGCGAAACCCCAGGTCGCGGTAGTGGTCGCGGACGAGTTCGTTCTTCGCGGTCGGCAGGTATTCCCCGGCCAGCTCGGCGATCCCGTGCTCGCGGCATGCCGCGACCAGGTGATTGAGGATGAAGGATTCCATGCCGCGTTTCAAGACGCGGCAACTCATGAACCAATTTTCGATGAAAAACCGGCCGGGCGACCGCCGTTCGAGCACGACGACGGCGATCAACCCGTGGTCGCCGTACCGATCGGCGAGCGTGAAGCTGCGGGTGACGTGGTCGGGCGACGCCGCCAGCCGCTTCGCATCCTCCTCGCCGTAGCGGACCGTCCGCAGATTGTACTGATTGGATCGCTGGGAGAGCTGGGCGACCCGCGGGATCGTGTAGGCGTCGAACGGCCGCACCTCGGACCGCATCTCGAGGTGGGCCAGAAACTCGTCCTCGTTCGCGAACACGGCCTGGGCGGCGGCCCGCTGGGCCTCGACGCGATATTGCTCCGTTCGGGACGTGTCGGCCTCCGAAAAGGACGCGGTCTCGAACAGGTTGAGGGCGTAGAGGTGGCCGAGATACTCGGCGGGATCCTCGGGCAGTTCCGGAACCGTCACCTCCGGGAGCTGCGCCCGCACCATTTCCCGCTCGAAGCGGTTGTCGTCGAGGAACACCATCGAGTCGAAGCCGATGTTGAGGGTCCGCTGGATCTCGCGGATGTTCTCGACCTTAGTCTCCCAGTTCGCGCGGAACACGGCGAAGTCGTCGAGCCGCAGGACCATCTCGGGATGCTTGCGGAAGGCCTCCTCCGCCACCGACTGGGTGTTCTTGCTACAGACCGCGAGAATGATGCCCCGTTCCTTGAGCTTCCGGGCCCACTCCTGCAGCTCCGTGAACGCCTTCCCGATCCCGAGGCCGCCGACCTGCAGGCCCTCCCAGCCGTCGTCGCCGACGATGCCGCCCCAGAGCGTGTTGTCGAGATCGAGGATCAGGCACTTTTTCACGACGCCGGCGGCGGATGAGAGGATCTGCACGACCTGCCGGGCCGCGTGGGGCAGCGCGTCCACGCTGAGCGTCAGCTCGGCCGTGACGTACATGGCGGGCGAGAAGAACCGCTCGCGGCCGAGTTCGTTCTGCAGCCACGCCAGGTCGAGGACGTGCACCCCTGCGTGCGCGACCGCGAACTCCTGCAGGAGCACATTCGCCTTGCGGAGCTGATGGATGAACGAACCGGGCATCTTGGCGGCGTACTGCCCAAACACCCGGTCGTCCTCCTCGGGGAAGTTCGCGCAGATGAGCCTGTCGAGACCGTGCTGCCGCAAGGCCTGCCAGCGCCGGGCGATCCGCCCCACGACCTTGGCCGCGAAATCCGCCCGCTCCGCCGGCGCCGTGGCGTTGAACTTGCGGAGCAGCTTCCGCGTCGAGTCGATGACGAGGGCGGCGTCCGGACGCCAGGCGTAGAACTCGCTGCCTGGATCGAGGATCTGCATGTCCGCCTGGTCGTAATCGGCCTCCCAGATGTCGATGTTCCAGCCGGCCTCGTAGCCGTAGCCGCGGATGGCTTGGTGAAGGAGCTGCGTGGACGAGTCGCCGAGGAGCGCGAGGCGGAGACCCCGCAGCCCGGAGAAATCCTGGCGGAGATTTTTCTTGAGTTTCTGAAACGCGGGCGTCTGCATGACCTGATCCATGCCGTCTCGTCACCGCCCCGTCGAATCCATGGTCATCGAGTGTAGTGGGCGGCATTCGGGCATTCAACGCGACGGTATACCCCGTTATTCGGCAAGGATTTTGCTGGCTCCTGCATGGGGCGCGCTTGGTTGGGTAAGATCCGGCGTATCGTTCAGTTGAGTGGGTTAATGGACGGTTCACCCAGCCGTGCCGCGTTGCGGGGAATGCCATGTAGTTTGTGCGTACCGTTGCGTTCATTTTGTCGCATCCCTTGGCAAGGCGGAGGCCAATCGCCTCGCTTGCAGCGTACGTAAAGTGGCAAGTCGGCAGCCGCTTGGTGCCGGGCCCTGTTGTCTGTCCTTGGGTCGATCGGTCACGCATCCTCGTTCACCGGGGTGAGACCGGCCTGACAGGCAATATCTACGCAGGGCTGCACGAGTTTACGGATATGGCGTTCCTGCTCCATCTTCTTCGCCAAGAAGACTTGTTCGTCGATGTAGGGGCCAACGTCGGCGCGTACAGCGTACTCGCGTGTGCGGCGACAGCCGCCCGGGGCGTTGCCTTCGAGCCGGTGCCGTCCACCTACTCACGACTTCTCGACAACGTGCGGCTCAATCGAGCCGAGAGCCGGGTGCAATGCATCAACATGGCAGTTGCAGACGTGCCCGGTAGTATCGCCTTCTCTTCCGCCGATGACACGACGAACCACGCGCTGGCTGCAGGGGAGCGCCGCGGGGATGCGATCGACGTGGAAGTAACGACCCTGGATAGTGCTCTTGCAGGATATTCGCCGACCTTGATCAAGATCGACGTCGAGGGCTACGAGACACTCGTTGTTCGCGGGGGCGAGAGAACGCTTGCGGCCCCTTCCTTGCTGGCCGTGATCATGGAACTGAATGGCAACGGCAAGCGATACGGCTTTGACGATGAGCAACTCGTCAACAGGATGGCTGGGCTTGGGTTCGCCCCCTGCGTGTACGAGCCGTTTTCCCGGCATCTGGGCCCGCTCGAGGAGCGATCGGAAAATACAGGGAACATTATTTTCGTGCGGGACTACGACGCCGTAAATCTCCGTCTTCGCACCGCCAAGTCCGCAAACGTGCATGGCATTAAATTGTGATGCCATGCGTCACCGCGCCGATCGCCATCGATCGCTGCCCCGTCAGCCCGACTCGATCGCGCTCACGAAGGCGGCCACCATGCCTTCGTAGGTGTAGGTGGCAGCGATTTCAGCCGCGATTTAATGCATCAGATGAACGCGTCGATCGCCGTTTCGAACGCGGCGATCATGCCGTCATACGTGTATTTGGCCGCGATTCTGCCGGCGATCAGCGGTCGCCGGCGCGTCCATTCGTCGGCAGCGGCATACGCGGCCGCCAGATGGGATGCCAGTGACTCGATGGAATCGGTCTCGAAGAAGACGGTGTTGAAGCTTTCCTCGCAGGCCTCGATTTCCGGGCTGTGCTTTTCCGTCCGCGAGACGATCATCGGCACGCCTGCGGCAAACGACTGAATGGCCGACAGCCCGATGTAGCCGGGTGACGCCGCGACCAGGGCCCCGGCATACAGCTCTTCCAGCGTGCCATGATCCGATACGTGGCCCGTGAAGACGGTCCGCTGACCCACGCCCAAGACGGCCGCTCTCGCTTGGAGATCGGCGCGCAGAGGCCCATCGCCCACGATGACCAGCCGAGCTGCCTGCGGCACGGCACCTCGTCCGACGGCCCGGGCAAATCCCTCGAGCAGGAGCGACGGCTTTTTGTCAGCGACGAGGCGACCGACGTAGAGGACGTCCTGCGGCGTGATGCCCGGCCTGGACGCCGCGCGGCACTCGTCCTTCCAGACGCACGAATTACTCGCGACCCAGACGCGGTCGTCGCCGCGAATCCTGCGGATTTTCTCGCCGTCCGTCTGCGTGTAGGCGATGTACCCGTTCGGGAGCCGGAACATGCCTCGCCGTGGGAACGCCGCCCACGACCACGAACCGGCGAAATGTCCCCAGAGGATCGTCGGCAGCCCCCGCAGCTTGCGGCGCGTCAGCAGCCAGCGGACCGACAAAAACCGCAGGCTGCCCGGCGCGATGACGAGCGCCGCGTCGAGGAGTTCTTGTTCGTAGCCACGCTGCCACAACAGCCGGCCGCCGAGAAGTTCCATGTTCGACAGCGGACGAACGAACGTCCGCGCGCGATCATCGGTGCGAATCGTGCCTCCGCCGCTCGCAGCCGCGGCGTAGACGGCGAAGGCGGGGCCGTATCGTTCGGCCAACGCCTGGAACAGCGGCACACGGTAGTCGGGCACGGCTGGCTGCACGACTGCTATGCTCTTTGCTTGCATGTTGGCAAGGTTGGCCCGCACGACCCTGGATCCCATGAGACTAGCAACAAAGCAGCCCGTCGGCTCTCCCTCTGCAGGACCACGCTCCGCGGCCGCCGCGGACTTGCTCGCGGCGGCCCTGCTCGCCGCCGGCGCCGTGTGGGCGCCGCTCGCCTTCGGAGCCTCCGGAACCTGGCCCCGGTTCTGCCTCGAGCTCACGCTGGCCGCGGCCACGATCATCTGGGCCGCGTCCGCGTCCCGACCGGCCTGGCTCACGGCCGCGCCGCTGGTCGTGGCGGGCCTGGGGCTTTTGCAGCTCGTGCCACTGCCCGATTCTTTGCTGGTCTGGCTCGCCCCGGTTTCCGCTGGGGCTTGGAAAGTGGCCACGGCCGGCATGCCCGGCAGCATGGGCCGGGTGTCCGTCGATCCCGGTGCCACGTGGGCGGGGATGCGGTCGGTGCTGATCTCGGCCGGCGCCATGGCGACGGTCGTGGGCCTCGCTCGACACCAGAAACCCAGGAAGCTGCTCCTCGCGGGGGTCGGCCTCTCGGGCGTCCTTGTCATCCTCGCCGCCGCCGTCTGGGGACAGGTCGGCGAAGACCGGATCATGCTCGGCTTTCTCGACCTCACCGGGCCCATCTTCCCCTACCAGAGCCCGTTGATCGTGCATGCCCAGTCCACCGGCGTCGGCGTCGGCGAGTGGGTGGCCGTCGGGGACCAGCGTTATTGGTCCGAGTCGGGCTGGATCGGCGGCAGTGTCGGCACCTTCTTCTACGCCAATCACCTCGCGGCCGCGGTCTGCCTCACGCTGCCGCTGATCCTCTCCTGGTGGCTGTCGCTGACGACGGACCGCCTGCCGGCCTGGTCGCGCTGGTTGGTCGTCGTCGCCGTGGCGGCCGCCGGCGGCTGGGTCGTCGCTGTCCTCGCCTGCTCGCGGGCGGGTGCGGGCGCCTATGCGCTGACGCTCGCCGCCTTCCTGGCGCTGGTCGCGCCCTTCCGCTGGCTGCGCTGGGCCTGGGGCGCCGTCACGGCCGCGCTGGCCCTGGGCATCCTGGCCTTCTCGATCGTGACCTTCATGCCCCGGGAGACGGTGCTGGCGTTCGTGCCGGCGGAGTTCCACAAGCAGGCGGCGGACATCCTGGTCGCCGGACGCGCCGATCCCGCGCGGGTGGCCGTCCGGGCGTTCGCGGCGTCGCCGCTCCTCGGCACCGGCCTCGACACGTTCCAGGACGTCTTCCCGCGGTTCTACACCGACCGCTACACGCTCTATTACGCGCACAACGAGTATGCCCAACTCCTGGCCGAGACCGGCCTGATCGGCGTCGGGCTGCTCGTCGCGCTGGCCGCTTTTCTGGTCCCCAAGGCGATCCGCTTCTGGCGGGACGCCCCGGGAGCCTATCGGTTGCTCAATGCCGGGCCCTGGGCGGCGCTGGCCGGGATCGCCGCACACTCGGCCTTCGATTGGAACCTCCATCTTCCGGCGATCGCGCTGCTGGTTGCGATCGTCGCGGGGCTGGCCGTGTCGAGCGTGCCCGGCCGCAAGCCCGACGACAGCCGCAAGCCCTGGATTCCCGAGAGCGTGCCGCGGTGGCTGCTCGTCGGCGGCTGTCTCGTCGCGGTCGTCGGCATGGCCCGCGACGCGATCTCGGAGACGGTGCTGCGTCGGATTCGCGCGGCGATCGTGGCCGACCGACTGGCCGAGAAGGACACGCGGAAGCCCGACGCCACCGCCGCGCTGCTGGACGCCATCGACGCGGGCACTTCGCTGGCGCGATGGGACGGGGGCGATGCCGATCTGCTCGTGGCGCTCGGCCAGGCGCGCCTCCACCGGGCCAGATCGCTGCCGCCGGGCGCGGAGCGGGACGCGACCCTCGCCGAGGCCGAACACTGGTTTCAGCGGGCCCGGTCGGCCGCGGCGATGGTCCGCGGACTGCCGGAGCCGTTGCCGCGAACCGTCGGCACGAGCCCCGCCATGAAATGACGCCCGTCGAGTGGCGACCCGCGCCGCGCCCGGGCGGGGCACGCGGCACTCCGTTCGCCGCGGTCGGTCTGCTAGAGTCGCACCATGCCCAGCCCCGCGCCCGAGCCCCTCGCCCCTCGGCCCCTCACCGTCTGGCTCGTCAATCCCTTCGATGACATCCCGGGCGAGGGCCTGCCGCCGCTGCGGTATTGGACGCTCGCCCGCATCCTCGCGTCCCGCGGCCACGACGTCACCTGGTGGAGCGGCACCTGGAGCCATCGTCGCAAGGCCTTGCGGCTGGCGCCGCCGGGGATCCGCGAGGACGAGGGCTTTTCCCTGCGCCTCGTCGCCACGCCCCCCTACGCGAAGAACGTTTCGCTCGCCCGGCTGCGGAGCCACCGCGAGTTCGGCAAGACCTTCGAGCGGCTGGCGAACGAGTCGGTCGCGTCGGGGCAGATGGGGCGGCCCGACATCATCGTCGCCAGCCTGCCGCCGCTGGAGGGCCCCGAGGCGGCGCTGCGGCTGGCCCGGCGGATGGACGCGACCCTCGTCGTCGATCTCATGGACGTGTGGCCGGAGACGTTCGAGCGGCTCGTGCCCGGGCCGGCGTTCATCCGCAGGCCGCTTGCCCGGCTCTTCTTCGGCGGCATGGTTCGCCGCCGCCGCGAGCTCCTCGCGGCCGCTGATGGCGTGGCGGCCGCGACGCACGCGTATGCCGCGGCCGTGCTCGATGGCGCAGCAGCCACGCTTCCACGACACGTCTGTTACGTCGGCGCCTACCTGCAGGAGTTTCCCCCGCCGCCACGGACGATCGACGCGGTGCCGCCCATCGGCGGCACGACGCCGGCGGTCACGTTCGCGCCGCTGGAGTGCGTCTACGCCGGGTCGCTCGGCACGGGCCAGGATCTCGAGGCCCTGGTCGCAGCGGCCCGCGGGCTCTCCGTCGCCGGCACGCGGGCCGTGCTCCACGTGGCCGGCACCGGGCCGCTCGAGCCGATGCTCCGCGCGGCGGCGGCCGCCCAGCGGGGCTCGTGCGAACTGCGGGTGCACGGGCTGCTGGCGCGGGCCGACTACGTGCGGCTGCTCGCCGCCTGCGACGCGGGCCTGGTGCTGGTGAAGCCCGAGTCGCTTGTGGCGGTCCCCTACAAGGCCTGCGACTACGCCGCCGCGGGACTGGCACTCGTCAGCCCGCTGCCCGGTGAACTCGCCCGGCTGATCGAGGACCATGCCGCCGGCGTCTCGTACACGGCCGGCGACGGTGGCTCCCTCGCCCGCGCGATCACGGGCCTCGCCGCCGACCGGCGCGCCCTGCTGGCCATGCGGGCCGGCAGCCGCCATCTGGCGGCTGCAGCTTTCGACCGCGAGCGGACCTACCCGGCCTTCGTGGACTGGCTGGAAACGCTCTCCGGCTGACGCCGCGGGCTTGCAGGCGGATTTCATGCCGGTGATCCACGGCATCCGATCTTTCGAGGGCCTGAGGGCACGTGGGATCGATCGGCAGGTGAACGGCATCCCGCTGCGGATCGCCTGCCTGGACGACCTCGTGGCGAGAAAGAAGGCCGCCGGCCGCGACCGGAGAGGTGACGCCATGCCGACGAAAAATGCCGGTCACCAGGTCGGAAGCCGCCGTCGCGCCGGGCCCGGCTCGATGCTCGCGCCGCGGAATCGGATCGGCAACTCGACGAGCTGATTCGTCGCCGCCTGGAGATGCCACTCGAATCGCGGATGCACTTCCTCCGCCGCCGGCTGCCGGGCGGCGGCAGCTGCCTGTAGGCCCCGGGCCTGGTACCGGCGGCTCCGACGCCCCAAAAACGGCCTGGGAAACCTGGTATTTTTGCCGTTGTGATCGCGGCGGGCGGCCTTCATCATGCACCGCTCCGGCCCCACGGCATCCATGGCGAACCCCGCATCCGCTCACGGCCCCGCGCCCAAAGGCCCCTTGAGGCGGCTGGGGGATGCCCTGCGCTTCGAGCGGGCCGACGTCTGGACGGTGGTCATGTTCGCCATCGCCGTGGGCGTGCTCTCCATCGTCACCCCGGCCGCCATCGAGGCCCTCGTCAACACGGTGGCCTTCGGCGTGCAGCTCTGGCCGGTGGTGGTGCTGTCGGGGGTGATGCTCGGCTTCCTCACCCTCGCCGCCACGCTCCGCGCCTTGCAACTCTACGTGGTGGAGTGCCTGCAGCGGCGGTTCTTCGTGCGCACCGCCGATGCCTTCGCCGACCACTTCGCCCGTGCGGAAATGGAGGCCTTCGACGGCCGCAACCCCACCGACATCGTCAACCGGTTCTTCGAGGTCGCAGCGGTGCAGAAGGCGCTGGCGACGCTGCTGGTGGACGGGATCGGCGTCGTCATGATCACGATCGTCGGCCTGGCGGTGCTCGCCTTCTACCACCCCTACCTGCTCACGTTCGCGGCCGTGATGGCGGGGCTCGTGTTTCTGATGATGTTCGCGCTCGGACTGGGCGGCGTCCGCACGAGCATCGCCGAGAGCTACGCGAAGTTCGACGTGGCGGCCTGGCTGGAGGAGCTGGCGAAGTGCCCGCACACCTTCCGCTTCGGCCGCGGCGGCGAACTCGCCCACCAGCGGGCCGACGACCTCTCCGCGGCCTACATCGTCGCCCGGCGGCGGCACTTCCGCGTCGTCTGGCGGCAGACGCTCTTCGCCCTGCTCCTGGAGGCGGTGGCGATGACGGTGCTGCTCGGGCTCGGCGGCTGGCTGGTGATCCAGCGGCAGCTCACGCTCGGCCAGCTCGTGGCCGGCGAACTGATCGTAGCCCTCGTGCTGGCCGCCATCTCCAAGAGCGGTAAGTACATCGAGACCTTTTACGACCTCCAGGCCTCGCTCGACAAACTTGGCGTGATCGACCACCTGACGCTGGAGCCGGAGGGGGGCGAGACGCTGCCCCCGGCCGATCGGCCGATGCGGGTGGTGGCGGAGGTGCGGCCGCGGCGACCCGGCGGCGACGGCGGCGCGATGCGGCGGCTCGACGTCCGCTCCGGCGAGCGGGTGGCGATCTCCGGGCCGTCGGGCGGCGGCAAGACCTGGCTGCTGGAGACGTTGGCCCTGCTGCGGGTGCCGACGGAGGGACTGCTCGAGTTCGACGGCCTCGACGCCCGCTCGCTCGACCGGGCCCGCACCAGGCTGCAGTTGGCCTACGTGGGCCAAACCGAGACCTTCGCCGACACCGTGGCGGAGAACATCCGCGTGGGCCGCGACGAGCTGACCGCGGCGGACGTCCGCCGGGCACTGGAGATGGTCGGCCTGGCCGACACGGTGGCCCGCCTGCCGCAGGGCGTGGGCACGCCGCTGGCGTCCGACGGCCTGCCGCTCTCGGCCAACGACATCTCGCGGCTTTCGATCGCCCGGGCGATCGCCGGCCGGCCCCGGCTCCTGCTCGTCAACGGCATGCTCGATCGGCTCGACCTGCGGACCTGCCCCGAGCTGCTCGAATCGCTGTTCGACAAGTCGGCACCGTGGACGCTCGTGATCGTCACGGCCCGCGACGACATCAAGGCCCGCTGCGACCGAACGGTGGAGTGGTCATGACGCCGCGACACGACGGACGATCCGACCGCGACGGCACGTCGGCCCTGGCCCGCGCGGCCACGCCGCGCGGCGTGAGAATCGCGGCCCGCCTGCTCTTCCTGGCTTTCCTGTCCGCGCCATTCGCCCTGGCCTTCGTGCCCTGGCAGCAGACCGTAATGTGCCGGGGCATGGTCACCGCATATTCCCCAACCGAGCGGATGCAGGTGCTTACGGCCCGCGTGTCGGGCCAGGTTCGCACCTGGCACGTCGTCGAGGGAAGCCGCGTGAAGATGAACGATCGCATCGTCGATATCGAAGACAACGATCCTGACCTCGCCGCAAGACTCGATGCCCAACGGGCATTCCTCGGCGGCCGCCTCGAGGCGGCCCGCGCCGAGGTGGCGGAGTTGACGGCGGTGACGAAGGCGCAAGAGGCGGCCCGCGACGCGGCCGTCAAGGCGGCGGAGGCGAACCGTGAAGCGGCACGAAGAGCCATCGACGTGGCCCGGCAGACCAAGGCCAGCGCGCAGTTCGCCCTCGACTTCGAGAAGGGCCGCTTCGAGACCTTCGACGGACTCTTTCAGAACCCGACGTTCGGCGGCCTGGAGAGCCGTCTCTCCCGCGACGAGGCCAAAATGCGGTCGGACCGCGCCCGCACCGACGCCGACAAGGCCGACAACGAAATCCAGCGGGCCGAGGCCATGCTCCTCACCCAGGAATCCCTCGTGCTCCAGGCCGAGGCCAACGGCCTGTCGGCGATCTCCGTGGCCCGCAGCAACCTGGAGAAAGCCAACCAGAACCTGTTCGCCATCGAGCGCGAGATCCAGGACATCGACAACCGCATCGAGCGGTTCAAGGCCCGCCACATCGTCGCGCCCTGCGACGGAACCGTCTACCGCGTCGCGGCGAACGTCGGTCAGGGCGGGCAGTACGTGAAGGAAGGCGACGAACTTTGCACCATCGTTCCCGACACCGCCGAGAGAGTTGTCGAGCTGTTTCTGGACGGCCTCGACGCGCCCCTGGTGTTGGCGTACGCCGACCGGATGCAGCCGGCCGGGGACGAGCAGGCGAAGAAGATGCCGCACGTGCGGCTGCAGTTCGAGGGCTGGCCTGCGATCCAGTTCTCGGGCTGGCCCGAGCTCGCCATCGGCACGTTCGGCGGCAGGATCATGCAGGTCGATTCGGCGGCGACGGTGGACGGGAAGTTTCGCGTCCTCGTGAAGCCCGATTCGCAGCTCGTCGGGGACGTCTGGCCGGATGCCGAGTTCCTGCGGCAGGGCAACCAGGCCGTCGGCTGGGTGCTGCTCAACCGCGTGTCCTTGGGCTACGAGATCTGGCGGCGGCTCAACGGCTTCCCACCGGTGCTGGCGCCGCAGTCGAAGGGCAAGGGCAAGGACGGCGACAAAGCCGCCAAGCCGCCCAAGATCAAGGTCTGATCCGCCGGCTCGCGATCGTCGCCACGCTGCTGCTGGCGCTGTCGGGACTCGGCCCCGCGGCGCACGGTCAGGACCCATTCCCGGGTCCGGGAGAACCGGCCCGTGGCGTCCAGGTGGGCGATCTGCCGCGGCTCCCGCCGCCCGGGGAGGTTCGTCCCGAGCCGCTGCCTCCGCCGCCGGTCCGGCAGGCACCGTTCACGGCCGACATGCAGCCGCCGGTGATCGGCAACGTCCAATCGGTGCCCGGCGCCGTGATCGACGAGCGTCCCGAGCCCCTCACCCTCGCCGAGGTGCTGCAGAGCGTGCTCACCCACTACCCGCTGCTCCAGGCGGTGGAGCGGGAGCGGGGGGTGGCGGCCGGCCGGATGACCACCGCCCAGGGCGCCTTCGACACGAACGTCGCCATGGCCGGCAACGCGCTCGCCCCCGGGACGTACGAGAACTACCGCTCCGACTTCGGGCTCACCCAGCAGTTCATGTTCGGCGGCATCAGCGCCTTCGGCGGTTACCGCACGGGCTTCGGGGATTTCCCCACCTACAACCTCGGCCAGAAGACGGCCGACGCGGGGGAGTTTCGCGGGGGCCTGATCGTGCCGCTGGCCCGCAACCGGGACATCGACCGGGCCCGGGCCACGCACGCCCAGGCCCGCATCGACATGGCCTTGGCGGAGCCGGCAATCGAGCGGAGCCGACTGGACTACATGCGGGCCGGCGCCCGGGCCTATTGGGCCTGGCAGGGATCGGGGGAGCGGTTCGGGGCGAGCGAGCGGGTGCTGCAGCTGGCGATCGACCGCGACGAGCAGCTGGAACTGAAGGTCAACGCCGGCGCGGTCGCCAACATCGAGCGGGTGGACAACCAGCAGAACATCGCCCAGCGGAACGGCATGCTCGTGCAGGCCGACCGGGCCGTGCAGCAGACGGCGATCGACCTCTCGCTCTTCCACCGCGACGCCGCCGGCCGGCCGCTGCTCGCCCGCCGCACGCGGATGCGGCCCGTCCCGCGGCCGGTGCCGCCCACGACGGCCCTCTACGAGCAGGCACTCTCCCGGGCCCTCGGGGCCCGGCCCGAGTTCCAGCGGCTCGCGCTGCAGAAGGAGAAGCTCGTGGTGGAGCGGCGGCTGGCGGCCAACCAGATGCTGCCGGGCCTGGACGGCCAGATCCTCGGCAACCAGGACGCCGGGTACGGCAAGAGCCCGCTCTCCGGCCCGGCGGGCCTCGATCGTCAGGTGCTCCAGGCGGCGGTCGTCTTTCAGCTGCCGGCCCAGCGGCGGGATGCTCGCGGCAAGCTGCAGACGCTCGACGCGCAGCTCATGCAGCTCGACCGGCAGCTCGCCTTCGCCACCGACCAGGTGCGGGCCGAGGTGCAGGACGCCTACTCGATGCTGGAGCGGGCCTACGAGTTCCACAAGCAGGCGGCGAAGCGGCTGGAGCTGGCCCGCGTGGTGGCGGACGCCGAACGGGAGCAGCTCCGGCTCGGCCGCAGCGACGTGCTCCGGGTGACGATCCGCGAGCAGGCGAAGTTCGAGGCCGACGTGCTGGAGATCACGGCCCGGCAGGAGTTCTGGCGGGCCGAGAGCGACCTCCGCGCCGCCGACACCTCGCTGGGGCCGGAGACCCCCGGCCTGCTCAACGAACTCGTGCTCCCGCGGGTGCCCCGGCTGGAGTGAGGACGGTGCCGGCCCCCGAAACCAGGGCATGCCGCGAGGCACGCGCTGGCTGGCTCCTTTCACCCCCGGCTACCATGCGGCCATGAACCCCGCCCCGGCCACGCTTCCGTCGGTCCGCATCGGCTTCTCCGGCTTCTGGGACGACTTCGATCCGAACGACAATTTCTTCACGCGGCTGCTGGCGCGGCGGTACCGGGTCGAGGTCGCCGACGATCCCGACTTCCTCATCCATTCATGCGTGGGGCGGCGGCGGCACGACCACCGTCGCCACGACTGCGTGCGGATCTTCTACACCGGGGAGAACGTCGCCCCGGACTGGCAGTCCACCGACTGGGCCTTCTCCTTCTCGCACGCGCCGCACCCGCGGCACTTCCGCCTCCCGATCTGGGTGCTGTATCTCGACCCGGCGAGCCTCGTAAAGACGGCCGCCTTCGACCCGGCGGCGGTGCTCGCCACCAAGACGCGGTTTTGCGGCTTCGTCGTTTCCAATCCGCTGTGCCGGGTCCGCAACGACTTCTTCCGGCGGCTGTCGAAGTACCGCCCGGTCGATTCCGGCGGCAAGGTGCTCAACACGCTCGGGCACCGCGTCGCCGACAAGCGGGCGTTCCTGGCGGAGTGCAAGTTCACGATCGCCTTCGAGAACGAGTCGCACCCGGGCTACACCACGGAGAAGGTCGTGGAGCCCATGCTGGTGGGGTCGATCCCGATCTACTGGGGTGATCCGCTGGTGGGCCGGGACTTCGACACGACGAGCTTCCTCTCCGCCCACGACCGGCCGGGGCGGCGGATGCTCGACGATCTCGTGGAGCGGGTGGTGGCCCTCGACCGCGACGATGCCCTGCTGCACTCGGTCCTGGCACGGCCCTGGTATCGCGGCAATCGCGTGCCGCGGTGCGCCGACCTCGAGGCCATCCTCGACCGCTTCACCGAGATCTTCGAGACGTCGATCGAGCCCGTGTCCCGGCGGCGCGGCCCGGCCCGGCTGCTCGGCCTCGACCGGCTGCCCGACCTGGCGGCCTCGGTGCGGCGGCGAATCGTCCGCCGCTATCGCAAACTGACGCGTAACGTGTGACGAGCCGCGACTCCCGGGAGGCCGAGCGTCGGCCGGGCTACCGCTGGATCGGCACCAGCGGGGGCAGGTCGGGGTCGGTGCTCGGCCGCGCGACCGCCGGGATGGACGGCACGGCGGCGGGCGGCGACGCGGCGATCGGCTG
>JBIPLS010000145.1:0-8552 GCA_044368305.1 Pirellulales bacterium | reverse complement strand
GGAGGTAAAACCATCAACCGGAGAGCCGTGTGCGGGAGATCCGCCAGCACGGTTCGGCGGGAGGGGGGCCCGAACCCAATCGGGCCTCCCTACCCCGATTCATGAAAGAGTTGGATCGTAAAGCGTCGACAGGGGAGGGCGCCATGAAGCCCCGGGCGCGAGCCCGGGGATCGTCGTGAAGCGTCGGGAGGCGACACGTATTCAACGGTCGTCTTCGAAGAGCAGCAGCGCTCGGGGCAGGGTCGAGTCGATCACCCGGGCGACGGCGATCACGAACCCGGCCGCGCCGTCCCGCCAGCCGCCCGAACCGACGTAGCTGCCGAGGAAGGCCGCCGCGCCCCGCATCGGCAGCGACCACGGTGGCGGACGCTGGCCCTTGCGACGCATCACCTCCGCCTTCAGCGGCGCGTAGCGAACCGCGCGGGTGATCACGTCGGTCAGCGTGTGGTAACTGGAATGGATGATCGATCCGGCCAGCAGCACCGGCGGCCGTGACGACTCGACCTCCTCGTGCACCAGCAGGGGTTTGAAGCCCGCGGTCGTGCGGTTGAACAGCCGCAGCACCTGGTCCCGGGCCCAGGGGCCGTGACGGATCTCGCGCGGACCGATGAACGTGCGGCGCCGCAGCCGCCAGCAGGCGGCCGCGTCGGAGAGATCGACGGCCGCGATCGAACGCCGGGCCTCGTCGTCGAGCACCTCGTCGGCGTCGAGCGACAGGATCCAGTCGTGGCGGGCGAGGTCGACGGCCCGCCGCTTCTGCGGGCCGTAGCCCAGGAACTCCTGCCGCTCGAAGCGGGCGCCTGCGGCCCGCGCGATGGCCTCGGTGCCGTCGGTGGACCCGGAGTCGAGGACCAGTCGCTCGGCACAGAAGCCGCAGGCCGCGAGCACGGCCGCGAGGTGCCGTTCGGCGTCGCGGGTGATGATCACCGCCGAGATCGGCAGCGATGCAGCCGCTGGAGCGGTCATGCCTCGCCGTCCTCGGTCGGGTCCGCGGATTCGGTGACTTCCGCGGAAGCCACCGTGCGCCGTGCCGGAAACTCCATGACGAACGAACTGCCTTCTCCCTCCCGGCTGGTGGCTTGGATGTCGCCGCCGTGCTCCCGGAGGATCTTGCGGCTCACGGCCAGTCCGAGGCCCGTGCCCCGCTCCCCCTTGGTGGAGACGAAAACGTTGAAGATCCGGTCGATCGCTTCGGGCGGGATGCCGGGCCCGTTGTCCGCGACCACGATCCGCACCATGCCGGCCGCGGGATCGACGGCCGCTTCGATCTTCACCGTCGGCGTCGGCCGGCCCTCGACGGCGTCCAGGGCGTTGGTCACCACGTTGAGCACGGCCCGCTGGATGCCCTCGGGATCGAACACGACGGGCCCCAACTCGCCACGGGGCTGCCATTGGATGGTGGCGCCGATCTCCTCGGCCCGCTGGTGCACCGTCTCGACGACGTCCGCCACCACGGCGCCGACGTCGCCCGGCAGCGGATCAGGCTCCCGATTTTTGCCGTAGGAGAGCATGTCCATGACCAGCGACGAGATCCTGCCCTGGTTGCGACTGACGATGTCCCAGCCCTTGCGAATCGTCGCCAGGTCGCCGGCGTCGAGGCCGGTCTCGACCAGATAGCTGCCGCCGCGGATCCCCTGGAGCACGTTCTTGATGTGGTGCGAGAGCGTGGCGATGGTCTGGCCGACCGCCGCGAGCCGTTCGGACTGCACCATCGCGGAGTAGTAGGCGGTGTCCTCGACCGCCAGCGCCGCCTGGTGGGCGATCGCGATCATGAGCTTCAGGTGGTCGTCGCCGAATCGCCCCCGGCCGGCCTCAATCGCCTGCGTGGGAGGCGTCGTCGTGTCGACGTAGATCACGCCCACGACCTCGTACCGCCCCCGGAGCGGCACGCAGATCGCCTCGCGGACGCCGGCATGGATCACGCTGTTGCCCCCGGCGAAGCGTTCGTCGTCCTGGGCGTCGCTGGTGAGCACGCCCTCGCCGTGGGTCAGCACGTAGTCGAGGATCGTGCGGCTGATCGTCAGCGTCCCGGCGTCGCCGTCGCGCCTGTCGCGGCGGGCCTTGGTCCGCAGTTCCTTGGTCTCGGGATCGAGGAGCATGATGCAGCCCCGGTCCGCCTCGATCCACTCGAAGACGAGCTGCAGGATCCTGTCCAGCAGTTCGTCGATGTCGAGCGTGTGGCTCACCGCCAGCGACGTGCGATACATGACCTGCACGTTGCCGCGGGCCCGGGCCAGCCAGTGGTTCTGCGGCTCCTGCGGCGCCGCGAGGACGATCGAGTCCTCCTCCCGCATGGTGCGGATGATGCGCGAGCCGTCGCCGGCTTCGTCGCCGCCGACGATGTCCACGAGGCCGATGGCCTGCTCGTCGTCGTGGTCCTTGGCGTAGACGAGCACGGTGCGACCGACCCGGATGCGGTCGCCACCCGCCAGTTCCGCGCGGTCGACCTTGCGGTCATTGACGAACGTGCCGTTCGAGCTCCTCAGGTCGCCGACCACCAGCGTGTCGCCCACCCGACGGATCTCGGCGTGGCGGCGGGAGACCTCGTGGTCGTCGAGGCGGACGTAGTTGCTCGATTCCCGGCCGATGGTCACGGCCCCGGGTTGCCCGGTGAGGTCGAACCGGGCGCCCTTGTTGCGGCCTTGGATGACGAAAAGGGCGGCCACGATGGGGAGGTTCCGGAGGGTCGGGATCGGAAAATTGTCGCACAGACACGGTGTCGCGGGAAGCGGGTGGAAAATGCCCCGCCGTCCCGAAGCGGCCCGGGGGCGGCATGCGTTCGCTCGCCGAAACGCTCGCGATCGTCACGCCGATCCGCAGCTGTTCCCGGGAACCGAACCGGCATGGCGCTTCGCGTTTTCCGTGCCGCCCATAGAATCCGGTACGGAGCTTTCGATCGCCGAGTCCACCCGCAAGGAGTTTGCCGTGGTCACCTCTGGAATCTGCTCGTGGCCGGTGACGGTGGCGGGGAGTGGCGTGGCGGTCGCCCTCCTCGTGGGCTGGGCTGGCGCCGCGGCCGACGACGCGGCGGAGGCTGGGCGGCGCGAGCGGCTGCGCCAGGCGGTGGAGTGGCTGGCGGCGCCGGAACGCGAGGGACGCGGGCCCGGCACGCCGGGCATCGACGCGGCTGCTGACTGGGTGGCCGGGCAACTCGCCGCGGCAGGTGCGCGGCCGCCGGCGGAGCAAGCGGACGCGGCGTTTCAGGCGTTCGCGATGACGCTCGAGGCCAAGCTCGGGGCCGCTGCCGAGAACGTCGCCGAGATCGTCGGTCCGCCGACGGCCGAAGGGACGCCGGTGACGATTCCGCTCCAGCTCGGTCGCGACTTCACGCCCCTGGCCGCCGGGGGCTCGGGGGCCTTCGACCTGCCGCTGGCGTTCGCCGGCTACGGGATCACGGCGCCGACCGAGAAGTACGACGACTACGCCCCCCTGGCCGCCACCGGCGGCGCCAAGGGGAGGGCCGCGATCGTGCTGCGACAGGAGCCGCAGAAGGACGACCCGCACAGCGTGTTCGACGGGAACCAGGCCTCGCAGCACGCCGCGCTCGCCCGCAAGGTCGCCAACGCCTCGGAGCACGAGGCGGGCGGTCTGGTGTTCTGCAACGACGCCGATGCAGACGGCGATGCGCTGATGGATTTCCGGCGGGCCGGCGAGGGAAGCGCCAAGCGAACCATGCCGGTTCTGCACGTCCGCCGTGCCGTGCTCGACGACGTCCTCCGCCGTGCCGGCGGCACCGGGCTGTCCGACATCCAGAAAGGCATCGACGAGTCGCTGCAGCCGGCCAGCCGGCCGCTCGACGGGTGGCGGATCCGGGGCCGCACCGCCATCGAGCGGGTGGAGACGCGGGGCCGGAACGTGATCGCCGAGCTGCCGGGACGGGCCGCTCCGGCGGCCGAGGGGCGGGCCGCGATCGATCCGGCGGAGACCGTCTTGCTCGGCGCCCACTATGACCACCTCGGCTACGGCGGTGCGAACTCGGCGGCGCCCGGCGAGCGGGCGGTGCACCATGGGGCCGACGACAACGCCAGCGGCACGGCGCTGCTCGTCGAGGTGGCGCGGCAACTCGCCGCCGCGGGACCGCTGCCGCGCCGGGTCCTGTTCGTCGCTTTTTCCGGCGAGGAGCGCGGGCTGCTCGGCAGCGGCCACTATGCCGCCAACCCCGTCGTGCCCCTCGCCGATACCGTGGCCATGGTGAACCTCGACATGCTGGGCCGCCTCGACGGCGACAAGCTGATCGTCCACGGCACGGGCACGGGTACCGGACTCGACGCCCTCGTGGACCGGCTCCTCGGCCGCCACGGCTTCACCGCCGCCAAGGAGCCGGGTGGCTTCGGCCCCAGCGACCATGCCAGCTTCTACGCGAAGAAGGTGCCCGTGCTCCACCTCTTCACGGGTTCGCACGCCGACTACCATCGCCCGAGCGACACCGCCGACAAGATCAACTACGACGGCATGGTGCGGCTCGCGGCCCTCGTCGCCGACGTGGTCCGCGAACTGGCCACGGCCCCGGAACGTCCGGCGTACGTCGAGGTGGCGTCGAAGATGTTCGCCCGCGGCGGCGGCGACCGCCCCTACTTCGGCAGCATTCCCGATTTCGGCAAGCCCGGCGGCGGCTATGCGATTTCCGGTGTCGCCAAGGACTCGCCGGCGGCCAAGGGCGGGGTCCAGGGGGGCGACCTGATCGTCCGTCTCGGCACGAGCGCCGTCACCGCCCTCGAGGACTTCGACAGCGCCCTGCGGAAGCACAAGGGCGGGGAGACGGTGCCCGTGGTGGTGATTCGTGACGGCAAGGAAGTGACGCTCGAGGTCGTCCTCGGCCCGCCGCGGTGAAGGGACGCCGGCCACACGGCGAGTAGCCGTGACGGGTTGTCCGGGACCCCGTCTCTCCGCGCCAGGCACCCCGCTGGATCACCGGTTCGATGGGCCGTCCTCGTCGAGCAGCGGGGCCGGTTTTTCGCCCGAAAAGTTGGCCTTGAGCCGGGGCGGGGGGATCGCCATGATCCCGCCGCGTTCGGGTTCGCGGCGGCCAAGGACGGCCGTCGACCACGCGGATCCGGCGCCGTCCCGCCAGCAAGGAGTGCATTCCGTGAACAGGCAGCTCTCAGCTTTCACCGTCGCGGCCGCCGTGGCGATCGTGCCGGTTTCCGCTTTCGCGCAGGCTCCGGTGCGGCCTGTGCAGCCGGTTCAGCCGGTTCAGCCGGGGGCCGTCGCGGCCCCGTCGCCCCGCTCCGCCGCGCCGGCCGCCCACGTGGCGGTGGTCGACGTGGGCTACATCTTCAAGAACCACGCCCGCTTCAAGGCGGAAATGGACAAGATGAAGGACCAGGTGATGGCGGCCGAGAACGCGCTCAAGGGGGAGCAGGAGCGGATCAAGGGGCTGATGGATCAGCTCAAGGGCTACAATCCCGGCACGCCCGAATACCGCAAGTTCGAGGGCGAGGTGGCCAAGGCGCAGGGCGACTTCAGCGTCAACGCCCAGCTCCAGAAGAAGGACTTCATGGATCGCGAGGCCAAGGTCTACCTGCAGGTGTATAACGAGATCGAGCGGGCGGTGAGCCAGTTCGCCCGGGATCACGGCATCGCCATCGTGCACCGGTTCGACGGCGACCCGGTGGATCCCAGCGACCGCAACCGGATCCTCGGCAGCATCACCAAGCCGATCGTGTACTTCGACCCGCAGTTCGACATCACGCCCGACATCCTCAAGATCCTCAACGGCGCGAGCGTCGCCGCCCAGCCGTCGGCCGTCCAGCCGCGGCGCTGATCCGCTTCGTCCGTCTCCGGCGCCCGGCGGCCCGTCGCGGGCCGCCGGGCCCGTTCTCTTCGCCGCGAGTGCCATGCGCCACCGGTCGCAGCGTACGATCCGCCGCCCCGTCGCCGTCGTCGGCACCGGCTACTGGAGCGGCCGCGTCAACCGGGTGGAGTTCCTGCCCGCCACCGCCGGGGCGGGCGTGGTCTTCGTCCGCGGCGACGGGGCCGCGCCGGTGCGGATCGCCGGCCTCGTCGGCAACCGCGTCGAGGCGGTGCATCGCACGAATCTCGCGGCGGCCGGCGTGCAGGTGCAAATGGTCGAGCACTGCCTCAGCGCGCTGGCCGGCATGGGTATCGACTGCTGCGTCGTCCGGGTGTCCGCCGAGGAGATGCCCGGGCTCGACGGGTCGGCCCTCGGCTTCGTCGCGGCGCTCGACGACGCGGGCGTCGAAGAGCTCGGCGCGCCGGTCGATCCGCTCGTCGTCGAGGAGCCGGTGCGGCTGGCCGACGGGGACGCCTGGATCGAAGCCGGCCCGCCGGGTCACCCCGGGCTGACGATCGACTACGAGCTGGACTACGGCGTCGGGCCGATCGGCAGGCAGGTGTTCGCCGTGCGGGTCGGGCCGGAGGCCTATCGCACGGAATTGGCCGCGGCCCGGACCTTCATCTCCACGGCCGACGCGGACCGGCTGCGGGCGGCCGGTCTGGGCCTCACGGTGACGCCGCGGGATCTGCTCGTGTTCGGCGCGGACGGCCCGATCGGCAACGAGCTGCGCTGGCCGGACGAGTGCGTCCGGCACAAGGTTCTCGACCTGGTGGGGGATCTGGCCCTGGCAGGACGACCGATCCACGCCCACGTGCGGGCCAGCCGCAGCGGGCACCGGCTCAATGCCGCGCTCGCCGCCGCGCTGTTGGCGGCCGACCGTGCGCGGGAGCGGGGGCGGAGGCGGGCTTCGGCCTGAATGCCATGCTCCCCGCGAGCGATCGGCCGTCGCCGGCTCCCGACACGGTGCCGCTCGCGGGCGGCCCTGCCGTCGTGCATCCGACGGCCGTGGTGGAGCCGGGTGCGCGGCTCGGGGCGGGGGTCCGGGTCGGCCCGTGGTGCGTGGTCTCCGGCGCGGCGGAGATCGGCGCCGGCACCGTGCTCGCCAACGGCGTCACGATCATGGGTCGGGTGACGATCGGGGCCCGCAATCGCGTCTTTCCCAACTGCGTGATCGGCGGCGAGCCCCAGGACCTGAGCTACCGCGGCACGGCCACGCGGGTGGAGATCGGCGACGACAACGTGATCCGCGAGGGGGTGACGATCAACCGGGCTTCGGAGAAGGAAGACGGCGTCACGTCGATCGGCAGCGGAAACTTCCTCATGGCCGCCTGCCACGTGGCCCACGACTGTCGGATCGGCGACCATGTGATCCTGGCCAACGGGACGCTGCTGGGCGGCCACGTGCGGGTGCACTCGCGGGCCGCCCTGTCCGGCGCTGTCGCGGTCCATCACTGGGTGACGATCGGCGGCTGGTCGTTCGTCGCCGGCTTGTCGCGGGTGCTCCACGACGTGCCCCCCTTCATGCTCTGCGAGGGAACGCCGGCCCGGCCGCGGTGCGTGAACATGGTGGCCCTGCGGCGCGGCGGCTTCGGTCCGGATTCGATCGCGGCCATCACGGAGGCCCATCGCCTCCTCTACCGATCCCGCGTCGGCCTCGCGCCGGCGGGCGAAGCGCTTCGCGCGCGGGGATTGTGCGGGCCGGAGGTGGGGCAACTGCTCGATTTTCTCGCGCTCCAACAGGGGGGTGCGCACGGCAGGGCACGGGAACGACGGAGGGCGGCATGAAGCGGACGCGGCTGGCGGTCGTGGGGTGCGGGCACCTGGGGGCGATCCACGCGCGGCTCCTGGCCGGACGTGAGGACGTCGAACTCGTGGCCGTGGTCGACCCGGAGGCGGCGGCGCGGGATCGGCTGGCCGCCGCCCACGGCTGCCGGGCCCTCGCCGAGCCGCGCGATCTCGTCGGCCTGGTCGACGCGGCCGTGGTGGCCGCCCCGACGGGCCTGCACGCGGCGGTGTCGCTGCCGCTCCTGGAGGCGGGGATCGACCTTCTCATCGAGAAGCCGATCGCGGCCGGCGTCGAGGACGCGCGGGCGATCGTGGTCGCGGCCCGACGTCACGGGCGGATCGTCGCGGTGGGGCACTGCGAGCGGTTCAATCCGGCCTGGCGGACCGCGGTGGCCCGCGTCGGGCGGCCGGTGGTCGTCGAGTCGGCCCGGCTGGCGCCCTTCACCTACCGGTCGCTCGACGTCGGCGTCGTGCACGACCTGATGATCCACGACATCGACCTGGTGCTGTCGCTCGATCCGGGCCGGCTCGAGCGGGTCGAGGCGCAGGGCATCGTGGCGACGGGCGGCCACGAGGACGCCGTGCGGGCCCGGCTGGTGTTTGCGTCTGGATTGGTCGCGGATCTCTCCGCCTCGCGGATTCACCCGGTGGTGCGCCGCTCGCTTTCGATGTGGTCCGAAGCGGGCATCGCGTCGATCGACTTCAACGCCAAGACCGTCGAGATCGTGACGCCCTCCGACCGCGTCCGCGACGGGTCGTTCGTGGCCGACGCCGTGCCGGCGGCGGAGCGGACCGTCGCCAAGGAGCGGTTCTTCGCCGACGTCCTGCCGTTGGAGCGGGTGACGGTGCCCGACGCCAACGCGATCGCCTGCGAGCACGACGACCTGCTCGAGGCCGTGAGGACGCGGCGGCAGCCGGTGGTTTCGGCGGCGGCCGGTGCGGCGGCCGTCGAGATCGCCGCCCGGGTTCT